>JACPKE010000010.1 GCA_016187205.1 Candidatus Brennerbacteria bacterium
ATCATTAGAATTTCCTGTTCTATTATAAAGATTTATGGCCTTAACTTCTGCTGTTTGACTACTTTGTATTTCCAATTTCCCGGTTGGCGCCGTCGTCCCGATGCCGACGTTGCCGGAAGGAGTTATGCTTAAAAATCTGTTCCACGGATCCTGTGATTGCAAAATGGAAAAATTGCCGCCTACCCAATTATCTTGGCCAAACAGCCACCCCTGGCCATTGCTGGTTTGCGCTAAGACCCAAGCGCTAGTGTAATAAGCTTGATAAGGGCTGGGTTCATTGCCTAATGCGTAGATACCTACTACAGCGTCCATTCCCGTTCTTTCAATGGACAACGATAGCGCCGGACTCGTCGTCCCGATGCCGACGTTGCCCATTATATTTAACCCGCCTTGTTTTGTTTGAGCATCCGATCCCGTGTTTAAAGGTATGTCGCACCCAGGTACGCCGGTAGGACAGGAAGCAGGAGAAAAATCAGGCGCTGTCCAGTCGGCCACGGCAGTTAGAGCAATCATAAAAGACGCCAAAAAAACTATTAAAACAGAGAGCGTAAAATTTAAAAAAGATTTTAACTGTTTAATCATATAAGTTTATTATACCAAATTCAATAACTTAAAAGTTAACGCGGCCTGATTTCTTTTCTAGGCGATTCAAATTGCCTGACTTTCACGCTCCATGATTTTGTTGTGCCAAGCCCGGTGCAGGTAAGCTGGTAAACTGTGACTTTTTTTGTCGGAGTGTCAGCGGTTGAGCCCGAGACCGGATCAACATCTCCCAAATTTTCATTTAAGGAACAGGACACCGAAAAATCGCATGTCCAGTTCAAAGCGACCGCTTCGTTTGGAGAGACATTTGTTTTATCGCTGTTAAAAGAACAAGTTGGGCTTGGCATTGAAACATTATAAAAATTCAGCCAGCCAATTGGTTCTCCTCCCCAGGCCCAGCCCACCAATTTGTCGTTTTTTCGTTGCGCGTCGGTTATTTTAAGCCAGCCGTCGCCAAAACCGGTTGTTTGGGCGAATATTTTTCCCGGGCTGATTAAGTTGAAATTGTCGCCGATGATATTTTTGAAAAAATGAATTAAAGCATCAAAATTAAAAGTGTTTATTTGCGCCAGGCTTTTTTCATTTTTATTTAAAACAAAATTTTGTTGTTTATTTTGCCGTTCAAAGCCTATTATTTGGGCGTTTTGATAAGCAAGGATTCGTGTCCAGCCGCTGGCAATACCTGTGTTGACATCTATCATAGACGGAGTTTGCGGATCCGTCGGATAAAGGCCGGTGGTTAAATCCGGTTGGGCGTCAAATTGCACCCAGCCGACAACCGGCGACCATGCCCAGCCGTTTAAAGCGCCGGTTATAGGGTCAATTTCAACCCGGTAATCCGATTGGCCGCAAACATTTTGGTCTAGGCAGTTAAAGCTTAACCAGCCGATAGTTGAAGACCATGCCCAGCCGCTTAAGTCGGGATTGGTGGGGGTGTCGGTAATTTTCGGCTGGAATTCGGCTGATACTGCGCGTGGCTGGTCAAGCGTAACTGCGCAAGTACCCGGATTAGAACCGCCTGGTCCGGCGCCAACACAATCGCCTGACCATTGTATAAATTGGGAATCGGCGTCCGGCGTGGCGGTTAAAGTTACTGTTGAACCAAAACTAAAATCAGCGTCGCAAGTTATACCGCAGTCAATTCCGTCCGGTGAAGATGTAATTGTGCCGGTTCCTAATCCGGTTGGGGTTACGGATAACGATTGAGGCAAAAGGCTGAAATTAGCGGTTACGTTCCCGGTCGCGGACATTGTTATTGTGCAATCGCCTGTTCCGGTACAGCCAGATCCGGACCAGCCGTCAAACTGGGTATATGCGTTTTCTAAAGCTGTTAAGGTCACTTCCGTATTATATGGATAGTCGGCGCTACAGGTTGTCCCACAATCTATAAGACCATTAGTTAAATCAAATATCTCAACATCGCCTGGCGCAGGGCCGCTTTTGGAAACTGTTAAAGTTCTATCAGTGCCAGTCTGAGCTTCTAAAGTGTTAATATAAAAGATGTAAAAACCCGCAATCGCCGCAATCGCGCTCAATAAAACCACTGAAAGAAATATTTTAGGTTTTTTAAACATCTCCGTTTAATTTTATTTATCTCTAACTGATTATTGACGTCCGACGTCAATTTACGACTTGCGATGCTGTAAGATTTTATTCAGTATCGTTAAAGCAGTTTTTTCAAAGCTTCCGTTAAACCGGAATAAGACGAGCTGATTATCAGATAATTATTAAACCAGGCATAATTTAAAGCCGCGCCTTTTTGGGTATATGTATTTTGGTAATAACTCGGCCTTTTTCCAGTTGTTTTTTCAATTTTTGAAATGCTTTTAAAGCCAAAGGCAATTTTTTATAAATTTCATCGGCTAATTTTTCATCATAAGTATGAACTGTTTTATTTCGGGCCTGCACCAGCTCAATCCAGATTTCCTCGTAGTCCAAAAGTTTTTGTCGATAGCCTTCTTTAAAACAATTCAAAGGCGAAACGCACGAAACGCCATTTTCTTCTAAAAACGCTTTAAGACTTTTCCAAGACAACTCAAAGATAATTTCAAAACGCAAAATCGCCGCGTCGCGAACAATTTCTGTTTTTTCTTCGCGCAATATTTCTTCAAAACGAATCAATGCCTCGGCAAAGTCTTCATAAAGCGATTGAAATTTTGTCATATTTAAAGCAAAGATTCAGTTTTTTTTAAAGCGACTTTACGGAATTTCTCGGCTGTTTGCTGAAAATCAACAATGTCAATTTTATAAAGCGTTGGAATGTTTTCTATATCTTCTTGAATATCCAGCCAAGCTCTTGTTGAAATGGGGTTGTGTCCGTCAATTCCGATATCAATATCGGATAGCTCATTATTTTTACCGCTTATTCGCGAGCCAAAAAAAAACACTTTATATCTTTTTATATCAAGACGTTTCTTGATGATTTCTAACACCTCTTTTTTTAATTTTTTAACCGGATAATGCTCAAGCCTCATCTTTTATTTTAAAGCTTTTTCAAAGCTTCTGTTAAACCGGAATAAGACGAGCTGATGATAAGATAATTATTAAACCAGGCATAATTTAAAGCCGCGCCTTTTTGGGTATATACCTGGTAGCGGGTGGCGATGTCATTAGCTTGTCCCGCTAACGGCGGGGCTTGTCCCGCTAACGGCGGGGCTTGTCCCGTTAGCGGGGCTTGTCCCGTTAGCGGGGCTTTCCCATCTTTGAATGGTTGGGTAATAGGTCCCGGGTCCTGGATGAAAAGTTTGCTAAAGTCAGCCGATGTTTCAAGAGCTGTTATTGCGGCTTTAGCCGCGCTGATGTCAGCTGTTTGGTTTAGCTTTAGAATATAGCCCGGCCAAATTCCGTCATTATTTTTAAAGATAAAGTAAGTAAGGTCTTCTTCAAAAAATTGACCTGAAGAACTGGCGGATAATTCCGGCGTTATGCTTGACAATAATTCTAATTTTGAAAAATACGAACCATCGTTATGCTTGACAATAATTCTAATTTTGAAAAATACGAACCATCGGGTTTTTCAAAAGTAATTTCTTTCAGTTCATTGGCATTCAATGTTGCGGCAGCCGAAGAAACGAAAGTTATTATATTTTCCAGGATAAATGATTCACCGACTGCTTTTTCTTGCGGAACAGCAGAGCTTGCCGTGAAAAATGAAACATGGGGTTTGATTTCCAGCACCGGTGGAGCAATTTCAGCGGTTGTTGTCGGTTCGGTTATTATTGGTTCTGGCGTTGAGGTTGGCATAACGGGTTCAGGAACAGGCGGAGTTGGTGTTGGCTGGGGCTCCGGTTGCGGTATTATTGGCTGGGGCGTTGGTTCTTGCGCGATTGGTTTGGATTGGCCTGGAAATAAAATCGGGAAAATCACAAAATATCCCAAAGCTCCGAGCGCGCCGGCTATTATCAATACAGCGGCAACCCAGATTATTATTTTTACACCACCGCCTTTTTTAGGAGTTTCGCCGCCGTTATTTTGGGAAATTTGGTTGGCAGGGGTGAAAATCGGTTCATTTGGTTCCTGGAAGATTGGCTGTTCCGGTCCGGTATAACCTTGGGCTGTAATTTTCGGCTGGGGCGTTGGAGAAGAAGCCGGTTCCGCGGCCGGTTTTTGCGGTATTGAATTGCCGGAGTTTATAATATAAGGCTGTGGCGGATCGCCGCCGCTTTTTTGCATTGATTGCATATCCGACTGCATTGTGCGCACTCCGATTTCCGGAGGAGGCGGAGGCGGCACTTGTCCGCTTAAAGGTTGTTTTTCGTCTTCCATGATTTTATTATACAATATTGAGTTTTAAAACATAATCAACCAAGACTGATTTTTATTATTTGCCCACGAATACCCCGCCCAGCTCTTTTCGCGAAAAGAGCTGGGCGGGGATGAAGCGGAATGGAGATAATTTTTGGATTAATGACTTTGTTTGCGCTCGATTAAGGAAATATCAAAAATATGTTGTAATGTATTGGGACGAAAATAAATTCGATAATTTCCTGTTCGTCGCCGATATACATTTTCTTCTCCTTGCATCAATTTAATATCGCCTGCAAAAGGATTGATTTTCATTTCTTCTAAAACAGCAAAAATTCTTTCTTGTTCCTTTCTCGGAAATCTCTCAATATTTCTAAAAGCTTGTCGCGCCAATCTATAATCCCAATGCATTTTTTACTTGTTTAGAGATTAAAAATTTTCCTTCGGCAATTTCCTTAAAGCCTTTTTCAACAGCTTTCTTGGTATGTTTAGGTAACAATTCGGCATTTGCCCAAAAACGAACAAGTCGTTCATACTCCTTGCGGGGAAGAACAATTAAATCGTCATTTTTTATTAAGTTTTTAGGAATAGTAACGGTCGTCATATTTCTATCCTGCCATGCCAACCGAAAGAAAGCAAATATTTATCCATTTTTAATCGCTTTTAACGAAAGCCCTATCCGGCCGTCCGGATCAAGGCGGATGATTTTAGCCTGCACTTGTTCGTCAAGTTTAAGCACTTCGTCAACTGTTTTAACATATCCGTCTTTTAATTCGGAAATATGAATCATGCCGTCGCGGTTGCCGAATTCCACAATCGCGCCGAAATCCAATATTTTTACCACTTTGCCACTAACCATTTCTCCAAGTTTGTAAGTTTTGACAATTGATTTGACCCGTTCCAGCGCCTCTTCGGCCAGCTCTTTGGTTGGTCCGGAAATGAAAATTTTGCCGTCTTCTTCTATGTCTATGGTAGTTTCTCCGCCGGTGGCCGCGATAATGCCGTTGATAACTTTGCCGCCCGGCCCGATTACTTCTCCGATTCTTTCGGGGTCTATTTTAATTGTCAGGACAATCGGCGCGTATTTGGAAAGCTGCGGCCGAGGCTCCGGCAAAACCGTTTTTATAAAACCGATAATTTTCAAACGAGCTTTTTTGGCTTGGTTTAAACCGTCGCTGAAAATTTTTGCGGTGATGCCGGGAATTTTAACATCCATTTGAATGGCGGTTATGCCCGCGTCCGTTCCGGCCACTTTAAGGTCCATATCGCCATGGTGATCTTCCGGTCCCTGAATGTCGGTTACTATTTTATAATTGGAGTCTGTTTCATACATCAAACCCATGGCAATGCCGCCAACAGGTTTTTTAATGGGCACGCCCGCGTCCATCATGGAAAGAGAAGCGGCGCAAGCCGATGCCATTGAAGAAGAGCCGTTAGATGAAAGGGTTTCGGAAACAACGCGGATAGTGTAAGGAAAAACATCAAAAGGCGGAATAATGGCTTTTAAGGCTTTTTCAGCCAAAGCGCCGTGGCCGATTTCCCGCCGGCCAGGACCGCGGAATGACCCTATTTCTCCGACCGAGTAAGCCGGAAAATTATAGTGGTGTAAAAATCTCCGTTTTCCGGTAGTTTCCATTGTTTCCACCAGCTGTTCGGCTCCGGGCGGGGCAATGGTTGTGATTGAAAGTGATTGGGTGTCGCCGCGGCTGAATAAAGCAGAGCCATGGGTGCGCGCCAGCAAACCAACCTCGCCGTTTAATTGCCTGACTTCGTCAAGTTTCCGGCTGTCCGGACGCAATTCTTTTTCAAGAATGTTTTTATGGACAAGAAGGTCAAGTTCTTCTTCAAAAATATGTTCCGCGTCGGTTTTGTTGTCTTCTTCATCAAGGCTTGCTGTCATTTCATGAAGCAATCTTCCGATTTGATTTTGATATTCGGTTTTAGACTGTTGATAAACCGCTTTTTCCAGTTTGCCAATCAAAAAATCTTTTACTTTTTTTTGCAGTTCCGTATCCGGCTTTGCAAATTCAAGTTGGGTTTTTGATTTCCCGATTTTTTGTTTGATTTCATTCTGCCATTCTATCAATTTGTTAATTTCTTTTTGAGCTGTTTCAAACCCCTGCAAAACAACCGATTCCTCGGCTTCATTGCCAGCCAGTTCAATCATATTTATCCTGTCTTTGGGTCCGGCGAAAAAAGCTTCAAATTTTTGATCTTGGTTTTTTAATTTATTGATAGGAGGATTAATTTCAAAAGAGCCGTTAAAGCTTGCTATTTTCATTCCTGAAACCGGGCCGTTCCATGGAATATCGGAAATCGCCAAAGCGGTTGAAGCGGCGTTTAAAGCCACAAAGTCCGGGTCGTTTTCTCCATCAAAAGCCAGAATAGTCACCACGACCTGTATCTCCCGCCTGATGCGCTGGTCAAAAAGCGGACGTATAGTTCTGTCCACCAAGCGGCCGGAAAGAATGGCTTCTTCCGACGGACGGCCTTCGCGTCGGACATAGCGACTGCCGATGATTTTTCCGGCGGCGTAAAATTTTTCTTCATAATCAACCAAAAGCGGCAGGTAATTGCCATTCTTGTCTTTTTCAGTCATTACCACGGTTGCCAAAACAGCGGTTTCGCCGTAACGTCCAAGCACAGCGGCATTGGCCTGTTTGGCCATGTCCGACACTTCAAGCGTTAAAGTCCGGCCCGCGATATCTATGCTGAATTGTTGTTTGTTCATATATTTGATTTTAACGATAAATATCTTTTCTGTGGCCAACTTTTAAAACAATAATGGTTTTATCCCGAAAGTCAAAAATAAGACGATAATCTCCGATACGGAAACGATATTCTCCAAAAGAATAATCTTTTAGTTTTTCGGCAAATTTTAAAATATTGCCGTTTTTAGCATAAAAAACTAATTTTTTTCTAATCTGATTCTGAATTAGTTTATTAAGATGCCGCCATTCCTTTTTCGCCCGTTCGGTGAAAACAATCTTCATTTCAGTTTCGCCGACTTTTTAAAAGCCCCTGTTTTTAAATTAAACTCATATAATTTACCCAAAGCGATTTGTTTTCGGGACTCTTTAATAGACTGAAGATAGTTTAAGGAATGACTCGTTTGATATTCTTCCAAAACCATTTCAATTTTTCGCCAATCTTTAAGAGGCAAGACAATTACCGGCGTTTTGCCGATTTTTTGAGATTTTGTTTTTTCTAATAATTGTTGAACGGTCATAATGGTTTTACTTTATCATAATATAAAGATTAAAAATCAATCAATTTATTTTTTCAGAATTATTTTCGGATAATCTTCAATATTAATAAAATATTCAGCCGATTCTTTAAGACGGCTGGACGCGCTTCGGCCGAAAGCCGCGACTTCCACCTGCCTGCCCAGCCCCCATTTAAGATATTCAACCAGCGGAACAAAATCTCCGTCGCCGGTGACAAGGACGACCGAGTCAAGAGAATTAGCCATCCGAATCGCGTCTACCGCCATTCCCACATCCCAATCGGCTTTTTTAAAACCGCCCGGATAAGTTTGAAGTTCTTTCATTCTAAGTTCCAGGCCGGCTTTTTGCAAGGCTTCAAAAAAAGCTTTTTCTTCCGCCACCGGCGTTGCCTCGCTTTTTACAACATAAGCCATTGCCCGAATAAGATGCCGTCCGGCTGTAAGCTCTTTTATTAGTTCGCGGTAATTCACCTTTCCGTGATAAAGATTTTTGGCGGAATGATACAGGTTTTGAACATCAAGAAAAATACCGATGCGCTGATCTTTATAAACTGTTTGCATTATGAGGTCGGGGAAATCTTAAGGTTTAATTTTTTGGCGATTTTAAGATAACTTTTTTCGTCATGGCTTTTAAGATAGGCAATCAAACGGCGCCGTTTTGAAACCATTTGCAAAAGCCCGCGCCGCGAATGATTATCTTTGGCATGTTTTTTAAGATGGCCGGTCAGTTCGTCTATTCTTTTGCTTAAAATACCAATCTGCACTTCAGCTGAACCGGTGTCGGTTTTGTGTTTTTGCGTTTCTTTAATAACGTTTTGTTTTTTACGGGTTGTAAGCATACCCAGTTAATTCAAAAGCGACTTCTTTTGAGAAGAAATAACTTTTAGTTTATAACAAGACCTTTGTTTTATTGGAAAGTTTTGTTTTATTGAATATGTCATGGTTTTTATCTTATCTTGGATATTGAACAAATATTGGGAATTATTGGTCAGTTTAACTTAATTCAAGCCCATCGCTTTTGAATTACTGGGCATTTTTAAATATTATATTAAAATTTTTATTTTTGCAAATTTATCCTTTACAAAACTTTACGAGGCTCGGCCTCGTAAAGTTTTGTGTTTCATTTTAGTAAAAAACCCCTGCGTTTAAATAACGCGGGGGTTTTATAAATAATTTACAAATCGCCTCGTATCGCGGCTATTGGGTCGTATACCACGTGTAGCAAGGGCATGCGCGTCATATTCTGACCCGACCACCAGACAGCTTCAGGCGCGCCATACTTGTAAGCGCCTTTAATATTATTCATGTTAAAAGCCATAATCAGACGATTCAGGGGTTTATCGGGATTATCGGGATTTAGTTCGCAGTCATATACAGTTAAATCGCGCGCATCCGAATCGCCTATAAGTATACGCATAGGCTTTATAAAGTTAATCAATCCGTTTGTTGGATTGATGACCCAGACGGCATCTTTTAACTGAACGGAATTATTATTATAGTTGATTTCCGTTTCCCATTTGTTATATGGCCGGTATTCAGTAATAAAAACATTTTTTGTTCTTGTTTTCAGCCCCCATAATTTCGTGTGTTGTTTAATGTATTTATCGTATTGCAGTCCCGGCAGAGCCGCGTTTATTAAATTAAAAGCGCATCCTTGAGAGTCTACGATTAAAAGTTCTTCGGAAAATTCCCGCCAGATTACAGATTCAGGATTCAGGGATTCTTCAAAAGAATCAGGAAAGCCACAGGCCGCATTATACCCTTTTGGTATGATATTTCGGCCGAAGCACAAGATGTGCTTATCGCCTTCATTATTTGTTAAAATCGGTAAAACACCGCCGCCGCCCATTACTAATGGTTCGTCCCAGCTTGCCAGTTCGGTAATGCCCACCAGTTTTTTTATCGTTTTTAATCTGCCGTATAGACTCGGCCTGGAAATGCTTAAAGCTTTTGCTTTTTGTTCTATTGGCACGATATAAGGATCGGAGCCGATATCAATTACAAGTTTTTTATCGCCTTTGTCGTTTAATTGCACAGAGCAATTCGTTATCAAGGTTAATACAGCGGTTTCTTTTGTTTCGTTCAGTCTTGCAAAATCCCTTATCCAATTCATTCCATCTCCTTTGATTTAGGTTTTTGTTATTAAAATTACTGGCTATATGTAATCATAAATTGTTTTATCCGTCAATCATTTTGGCGGTTGTTTGAAAACTTTTTATAAACGCAATAATTAGTCAACTACACGCGATCGCGCGTAGTTGACTAATTAAAGAATGCCCGTCTTTACAGGCAGAGAATTTCCGCTGGATTTAATGTTTTCAAACACTGCAATCGTTTTTAATGTCGCACAATATTTGGTAAAATTAAAATTATGGCTGAAATTAACGGTTTGCTTAAAAATTATCTGGATTATCTTGAAATTGAAAAAAACCGGTCTTTAAAAACCCGGCAGAATTATGAGCATTATCTTAAAGCGTTTTTTAATCAGGCTAAAATAAGTTCGGCTAAAGATATCAGCGAAAACGCGGTGCGCGATTTTCGGCTGTTCTTGGCGCGTTCCGGCATCAAAAAAATAACCCAGAGCTATTACGTGATCGCTTTAAGAAATTTTTTGAAATATTTGGCTAAGCATGATTTTAAAGTTTTATCTCCGGATAAAATTGAACTGCCGAAAATAAGCCGCCGCCAGATTGATTTGATTGAATACGCGGATTTGGAACGTTTACTTGCCGCTCCCAAAGGCAATGATTTACGGAGTTTAAGGGATAAGGCAATTTTGGAAATGCTTTTTTCAACCGGTTTGCGGGTTTCCGAGCTTTGTGGATTAAGCCGTTATCTTGATTTAAAGCGCGGGGAAATCACTGTTCGCGGCAAAGGGGAAAAATTGCGCGTTGTTTTTATTTCGGAATCGGCGCGCAAAGCGATTAAGCTTTATTTTGATAAAAGAACAGACGCTGACGAGGCTATGTTCGTTAGTTTGGCAAAAAACAACCGGATTATCGGACGGATAACGCCGCGCGCTGTCCAGCGCTTAGTTTCTTATTATGCCAAAAAAGCCGGCATTGCCGCCAGGATCCATCCTCACATGCTGCGTCATTGTCTTCACCCCGATTCGTTAATATTTTTGCCCCACAAAGTAATAAGCGCTGAAAATCTTTATAAAATAAATACTCAAATCACAGCTTTTGATTTTAATCATTTTAAATTTTCACCAGCAAATATAATTAACAAAACACGCCATTATTTTTCTGAAATTTTATCAATCTTAGCTGATGGCTATGAGTTGCAATGTTCTCCGCGCCATCGTTTATTTACCATCGGGTCCGATGGCATTGAAGCAATTTTGGCTGGCGATTTAAAAGTAGGAACTTACATTGCCGGTGTTAAGCAAGCGCGAGTTGATGGCCATAAAAAATCGCAATATCAATTTCTTAATATTAAGATGTGGCGTTATTTGGGCTATGTTATTGGCGACGGCGCGGTCAGCGAACAAAGAAGAGGAATTATAGTTAGCGATAAAGATTATAAAAAAATAGAATTCTATCGCGACTTGCTTGTATCTATCGGCTACAAGCCTACCATAATCACGCTCAATAATTGCCGAAGCATTAATTTGTGCCTGTATTCAAAAAAACTAGTTCAGTTATTAAAGGGTATTGGTTTCACTACAAAAAAGAATCAAAAAAGAGCGCCGCCTCTCATTTTTACAGCGAGCAAAGAAGAAATTATGGCATTTTTAGCGGGATTTTATGATGCCGAAGGCAATGAGGGAAGGGGCGGAATTAAAATGTTTTCTTCGAGCAAGTTATTGCTTAAAGAAATTCAGATGCTCTTTCTTATGCTGGGAATAGACAGCCGCTTATACGAAAGAAACCGTTTGGTTAAACTTCCAAGCAAGAAATGGATCGCCAATACTATTTATCATTTACAAATACTTCGTTTGCCTGATCAAATCAAATTTTTAAAATCAATTAAAACATTAAAAGATATCTCGCCTTCGCTTCAAAAAAGTTTTGACGGCGAAAAATTGCCGGTGAATCCGCTTTTGCGAAAGCTTTATTTTTCGTTTGGGGAGAAACGTTGGCGGGAATTCGGAAAATGGTTAAAAGCGGATGGCCATATAGATATTTATCGTTATGCGGGAACTACCGCAAAAATTATTCCAACAAAAGATACTGTCAAAAAGATTATTGCCGCTTTTAAGGAAGATGGATATCAAAATCCAACGATGAAAATTTTAGAAAAATTAACGGCCGATACTAATCTTAAGTGGTTGCGAGTGAAAAAAATAAAGCGAATTAAATATGACGGAAATGTTTATGATTTCGCTGTTTCTCCGCATCAAACATTAATCACTAACGGCATTATTTCTCATAATTCATTCGCCACCGACCTTTTAATTAACGGAGCCGACATTCGCTCTGTTCAGGAGATGCTCGGGCACAGCAATATCTCAACGACCCAGATTTATACCCATTTGACTAATAAGGAGCTCCGCGAAATTCATCAAACTTTTCACGCCAGAAGGAGAAAGTAGAAAATAAATATTCCTTTGCCAGCCGGATATCTTTTTGAGCCATATCAATAAACGAAAAAAGCTCGGAGTCGGCGTTAAGATATTTTTTTTCAAATTTCATCAGCAAATCGGCCGTTATAATCGCGAACATTCCTATAAAAGCTCCAAGAATAAGGTCAACCGCGTAATGTTGAAGAGTGTAAAGCGCGCCAAGCGCGTTAAGCAGGGACCAAAAAATCATAACTATTCCCAAAGGCCGCCATAAAAAAATACTAAAGTAAGCGATTATCAACCCCCAAGCCATGTGCATGCTCGGGAAAGCGGTAATGGCAAAAATGTTTTTTTCAACGTCATCGCCCCAAAGCTTTCCTATCTCCTCTATTTTTTTTTTGCAAATCAGAATCCATGTTCTTTTGAGCCGAATCAATTGAATTTTGAATATTAAGCGGCATTTCTATTTTAAAAATATTGTTTTGGTACATAGGCTGGGGCGCGATAGCCGGCGCAAAATACCAAAACGGGAGACCTGCCGTTGATGCCAGCACAAGCGATAAAATATATTTTCTAAGAAATGTTTTTTTAAAAACCAGCAAAAGCAAGAAAATAATTCCCATTAAAGCGGATAACGTTAAATAAGAATTCAATAAAACCGCGCCCATGAAAGGTTTAAAAAAGTTTTGCAGCCAGAAAGGCGGATAAGTTTTAAAAAGCGCGTAATCCCAACTCATCAGCAATTGGCTGGTTTGTTTGATTTTTTCCGCCGGTATTAATAATGTTATCCGGCCGATTAAAAGGTTATTGATTAACGCGGAAAAACCGATTGCCACGGAAAGGAAAATCAAGCTTTTGAAATTTTTGTAAAATTCGAGCCAAGAAAATTTGAAAGCGGAAACGGCTGTTTTTGAAGTTTTTATATAATTTTTTACAATTAAAGCGGCTTTTATAAAAAGATATTCGTAAACAAAAATAAAACCGGCTGGCAATAACGGACCGCTGAAAAACAAATAATACTTCGCGCTTTTACCAAGATTCCGGTCCAGCATTTCCAAAAAAATCCGGTCAAAAATCATAAAACAAGCCAGCGCGATTAAAGGCAGAAGTATTAAAATATAAAATTCTATCGGTTGTTTTTTAAGAAAGTTTAGCATTTTATGGGCAGGGTGGGACTCGAACCCACAAGCCTTGCGGCATACGGTTCTAAGCCGTAAGCGTCTGCCAGTTGCGCCACCTGCCCTTATTTATAAATATCTTTACGATGAGCCGCTAGTAAAAGCTGAATAATATTATTTGAATGAACAATAAAAATTATCCGGTAATCTCTGCCAATTCTGAAAGAATACGCGCCTTTTAACGGTCCGCTCAAAGGTTTTGTATGAAGCGTGGGATAAAAAGGATTTTCCGATAAAACCAATAACTGACTATCTAGTTTCTTTTTTAAGGGTTTTTCCAGTTTTTTTGCTGAAGCAATAAATTTATTGCCATAGATAATTTTATACTTCATTAAGAAATTTGTTTCAGAAATTCTCCTTTTTTATAAACGTATAAAGGTTGTTCTTTGGCTGTTTCTGATATTTTACGGATAAATTCCGGATGATACTCTCCTTCTGAATATTTTATTCTTTGCGTTAGCATTATTTTCAGTAAAGCTACGTCCTTTTTTATGGTTTGTAGTTCTTTTTTTAAGTTTTGAATGGTTGTTTGAGCCATGATTATTAAGTTTATTTTATTAAAGATTTTTTGTCAAAATTTGACTAAAATAAAATTTGATGATATAATTAAAAACAGAAAAAATAAAACGTTTCTTTCGTTATTTTAATCAAAATACCGGAAGAAATAAAGATTATTGAAAACTTTATAAGGAGGTGAATTAAATGTTGTGGCTGATTTTAGTTTTGATTTTAATTATTGGGATTTTTGTTTTGCAGGGATTAAGACAAATTCCGGCTGATCCGCCTCATGTGGGATTGCTCACGTTTTTAGGAAAGCCCGTCGTGTCTGATTTTTTTAATTATTTTAGTATTTTATCGCACGGCTGGCATTTTTTGCCGCTCTATCCATGGCTGTTCGGTTTTATCCTTATTGATATTAGACCAATTAATAAGGATCTTCCTCCGCAGGAGGTTATGACTCCCGACAGAGCGAGGCTAACAGCTCCTATTAAATACACTATACGGCCAGATTATTCTTCGCCGCAAAGTTTAATGCAATTCGTGCTTAATGGGAAAGAGCCGGGAGTTATTGCTCAGTTAGACGATATTATAGAAGAACGAACCAGAGAATGGTTTAGCGCTTCAGAAGAAGGGCCGCAAACCTGGGAAGAAGCTATTAAATCTCAAGGAGAAGCAGTAGCTGCGCTTTTAAAGGCTATATTGGGTTCTGAATTACCTGCGGTTCCATCAGCGATTCCTACAGCGATTCTGCTCAAATATTTTTGTAAGCCGCAAAAACGACCAACCAAGGGAGAATCTTTAAAATGGGGTCAGAATTGGGAAAAAGTAAAGACAGAATTATCTGTCCTTCCTACAGAAGAACAGGAAAGGATAGAAGTCGCTGTTGAAAAACGAAGGCAGGCGATTGCCGATATTAGGCAAGGACAAGGGACTTTTAGAAAATCATGCCTAGGTGTATTTCTAGTTAGAATTAATCTGGGTAAGATAGCAACGGTTGGCAAGTTAGCCGAAAAGGCTTCGTTGGAGGTTGAAGAAGAGCAAGAGAGAATAGGAGAGATTAAAGAAATGAAACATTTACAAGAACGGATCAAAGAGCTTGTTGCTATAGGTTTTACTAATGAAGCGGCGCTTGAGATCTTTCAGACTGAAAGAAGCAAAGTTTCTAAGACAATATCTGAAAGCAAATGGAATATTTCGCCGGAAACCCGGGCAATGATTGAAAAATTAGCGCCTGAATTACTTAAGCAGTTTTTCAATAAATCAGGAGGTGAGTGAAAATGGCTGATAAAGATGTTGTAATAGGAAAAGCTCCCGGTTGGTTATGGTTTGTTTTCTTTCTTGTTATTGGTTTAGCGGCTATTTTTTTGTGGATTGGACAAAGACCTAAAACTGCGCCACCTGTTTCTGAGCAAACAAAACAATCCCAGAATCTGCAAAAAAAATTTGTTCATACGCGTGTTGTAAAAGTTGGAGCTGGTTGGAAAAGAATTGGTTTGCCTTGGTATGTGGCAACTACTTACAAGCCACCGCCAGGGGAAATTTTGCGGATTAAACGAGCGGACAACGGCTGGGAGTTTGAATTAACAGCCGAAGAAAGGCTGACTTATACCGGCCCTCATGATTTTATTGAGGGCGACTGCGGAAAAATTTATTATAAAGGCGACGATACCGGAATTTATTTTGGTAAACGAGCATTTGAAGCGGCCGCGGTTTATCTTGCCTCAAAATCTGGTCGTGAAATTTCGATTGAGTTATTGGAATGGCCAGCGGAGCCGGACGATCCCGCCACTCCGTATTGCGGAGAACAAAAAAGTATCACATTTAACAATCCCCTTGGCGTTCGCTAAGGGGATTTATATTTATTTTTTAAGAATAAAGATTGCTATGGGTATTGATGGCTACAAAAATAACGGTATCTTGATTTATATATTTATATACAGCGCGTAAATCTCCGGAAATATTAATGCTTCTATATCCTTTAAATCTGCCTTTTAGAGAATGATTACGAAGTATTAAACTAAATTCATCTTTAAGAAAAATATCTTTTCTTTCCTTAAATTGTTCTTTTTCACTGAAACGGAGCTTGGAAAATTGTTTTTCAAAATTTTTATGAAAAACAATTTTCATAAAGAATTAAGATGTTTATTAATTTCTTTCGCAGAGGAAAACGCCGGAGAAATATTTTTTTTCTTTTTAATATCGGATTCCACTTCTTTTAAAACCTCTTCAAGTTCGGGGGTCATTTGGGGAGCAATGGAAAATTGAATTTCTTTTTCCCTGATAAAATGTTTGAGATAGGCATTGATTACCGCGCTTAAAGAGAGACCTAACTCCTCCGAAATTTTTTGAGCGGCTATTTTTACTTCTTTGTTGGTTTTAATATTGATCGCAGTTTTCATACCTAAAGTATATACGATAGCTATAAATTGTCCAATAAATAAATCAATAATCCCCTTGGCATTCGCTGAGGGGATTATTGTATTAATATTTTCACTTCCGAACCTATATTAAGGATTATAGGCGCGGGGGGATTTACAGCAACGGCAATTTAGGCAAATCCAAATATGGCTTTGGCAAGAGCGATTATGCCGAAAGCCGAAGCAGCTACAATGGAAGCGATAACAGCCCATAAAATATATTTGCTGGCGTCAGCGACTTTTTGCGGGTCTCCGGCTGAAGCCATATAAAGATAAGCCGCGTAAATAACGAATAAAACAGCAATTGCGGCAATAAAACCGGCGGTCCAACGAGTGATATTATTAGCAACAATTCCTATATTTACCGCGGTGTTTTTGGGAATCAAAATCGGCACTCCGCCGATATCAGCGGCAATTGCCGTCAATGGCAGAATAGAAATTAAATAACCCGCAACTCGCGATAATTTCATAATTAAAATTATATCATATGCCTGTTATACTTCAAAAACCATAATATCGTGATATTTCGGGTCAATAAAAACTTTTTTAAAGCGTGAATCGCTTTCCAGCAAGTCCGTAAAACCCGGCGTATTTAGAATTTGAACATTTCCAAAATTTTCGCGGCTGTCTATAAATACATACCTAGCTTTAAAAATGTTTTTAATGGTTTCGTAAACATCCGAATTTTCCGTTAAGCCGCATTTTTTTCTGGGGCAAACCTCATACCGTCCATCGGGATGCGTTACGGAGTAAACCGGTTCGCCGGTAACAATGTGGCTCCAGAGCCAGAATATTCCGGGATCATACGCGGAAGTGAAACTCTCCGACATTCCCATTATATAGCTGTTTTTTTGGTTGAAAAAAACAAGGCGCGGATACATATCAAACCTCTGCTGAAAAACAATATCGCCTTTTTTGGAATGATCGCTCATAAATTCCGCGGCTCCTTTATACATATCCGGCGCCGGCTGATCGGCCAGGTTATCAGTAAATCCGGCAATTACGCCTATAACTTTAAAAAGAATAAAAAGAGCAAGAACATAAATCAGGATTTTTTTGCGGTTTGCCCCGTAACGTCCATCGGGATGCGTTACGGGGTTTGCGATTCCGGTTATAAATTGTTTTGCGACCATTGTTAATTCCGTTAAAACAGGACTCATCGGAAAGGTTTTATCAAAATCCCCTTTATAAAGTTGTTTTGCCGCCGGAATAAGAGAGTTAACCAGCGTTACGGACAGGAAAAGCATAATAATCGGCGCCGCGTATTCGGAGCCGCGGGCGATTACGGCCATTATAAGAAAAAAAACCTGCGATGTCAGAAAAATATAAAAACGTCCGAATTTAAAAGTTTGTTTCAAACCGAGATGGCGGATGCGGGCGTACCATACGAAACAGGCTGTTAAAAACGGTAGCGCGAGCGCGTAAGCGTCATTTTGCGGAGCAGCCAGTTCGCTGATGTTGTCAATGCTGGTAAAAGCGTTGTTGTAAATAACAAGAAGCGGTATATAAAATCCGTTATAAAGATAATTCAGCGAATCCGGCCTGGCGATAATTCCGGCAATCATCGTGGCGGTTGCAAAGAAAAAAAATCCGAAATTTTTAACATTTTTAAGCTTTAAAAAAGAACGGATATTGCCGGCGCTGTTATATAAAACTGACGCGATTCCGTGAATAAAAGGCGGAATTAAAACGAATAAAGCCAGGGAATAAAAAAACGGCATTAAAAAAGAAATCACCGCGATTCCCGGCCAGGAGCGTTTGTATGAAAAATACGCGGAAGCCAGAACAAAAATCATCGCTATAATATGCGGCCGGTAAATAAAAAGCCGGTATGTAAAAGACGGCATTATAAAAAATAATACTAACGTTGCCAGCAAAGCAGATAAAAGAACTGTTTGTTTTTTTAATCCTTGGCTCTCAAGCGCGATTATGCTTCTTATTGTTAAAAAAAACGCCGTAAAAAAAAGCGCGCTTAAAATTGAATGAAAAATTTTAGTCGCGACAATCAGCGACAGGTAATTCGCGGCATCAAAGCCGAAAAATTTTATAAAATAAGCAAGCGATAAATGGTAAGCATACCAGAGATCAACAGGACGCGTTGACAGGGTTGAAAAAACCGGATTCTGCCATTGTTCTCCGGATAAATAGGAAAGGGAATGGGTTAAATGATAAGCCGGGTCGTCAAAGCTGGAAAATTGCGGGGAAGAAAGCTGGCTGAAAACAAAAATACCCAAAAAAAATAAAAAAATTCCCAGCGGCGCCGCCAGCCAGAACAAATTTTCTATTCTCAATTGTTGATTTAACGGCATAAAAGATTATGATAGTATGAATTATTGTTATTATCCAAAAATTTATGGATTTACAAGAATTAAAAAGAAATTATTACCTTTTTGACCCAAAAGAATATGGTCGGATATTTGTTTTTGTGGATTTTAGCAATGTGCGATATTGGGCAAAATCTTTTTGGCCAAAAGAAAATAAAAATTATCTCAAACGAGAGATAGATATTCATAAACTTGCCGAAGTGATAAATTTTATCAAGCCAGAAGAAAAATTTTTTTATTACGGACATTATAAACAATATCCTGATTTGCCTTCGGAAAACGCTTTTAATATTAAATATCGGCAATCAATTTATCGAATTGATAAAGCAAGAAAATTCGGCTTTCGCGTAAGAACTAAGGCTATTAAAGAGATAGATAACTTTGACGACGAAGGGAAATTTTTAGGAAGAATCAGAAAGTGTAATTTTGATATTGAGATGACAATGGATATGCTTATAAAAATAGAAAAATACAACACTGTATTTTTATGGTTTGGCGACAGCGACTTTCATCATCTATTGCAACATCTTAAATCAAAGAAAAAGAAAATAATCACTATTTGCGGAAGAGATTTTGCAAGCGAGGAACTGCGTAATAATTCTGATCTGTTTATTCCAGCCGATCCATTAAAAGAATTGCTGGAATATATTCCTAATAAAAAAGCACTCCCGACGTGAATCGGGAGGCATAATTACAATCCTAATATCCCATAGGCAGGGGCAGCTTACGCTACAATATAATTATATAACATAAGCGATAATAACTTGTCCACACCCCTTTCATATAACTTAAAACTTATTCAAATGCATAAAAAAACCGATTTTAATTCCCTGGACAGATTAATCAGTTTTCTTCGCGCGAACAAAATTAAAAAATTTCTTGCCGATAGCAGGCGGATTTGCGATTTGGGCTGCGGCGACGGCCGGCTTTTACGCTATTTAAACGCTATTTTTAATTTTGAATATTGTTTGGGAATTGACCGGAAAGCGGATAATGAGCAATCGGGAAACTTGGAATTCATACGCGGTGATATTGATAAAATTCCGGCGAAAAATAACGCTTTTGACGCTGTTTTAATGCTTGCGGTTATTGAGCATATAGAACCTTTTAATTTGCGCGCGGTATTGGATGAAGTTCGGAGAATTTTAAAGAAAAACGGAAAATTAATTATAACCACGCCAACTCCGGCCAGCAAGCCAGTTTTGGAATTTTTGGCGTTTAAATTAGGTATAATCAGCAAAACAGAAATAGCCGACCATAAGCGGTATTACGACCTTGCCGAGCTTCAGGTTTTGCTTAAAAATGCCGGTTTTAAATGCGAGCTAGGCAAAAAGTTTCAATTCGGTTTTAATTCATATTTAATCGCCAAAAAAACATGAAATTAACCGTTATTATTCCGGCTTATAATGAAGAGGCTACGATTGACAATCAACGGGCCGGAAAATAATATTTAATCAAAATAAGATGGAACTTTCAATTGTAATCCCGTGTCTTAATGAAGAAAAAACTTTACCAATAGTTATAGTAAAAAGCAAAAATACTATACGAAAATTAGGCATAGAAGGCGAGGTAATTATTGCAGACAATGGTTCTGTAGATAGTAGTGTTAAAATAGCAAGGAAATTGGAAGCAAGAGTGATACATGTGTCAAAAAAAGGTTACGGGAACGCCTTAATAGGCGGAATGTCAGAGGCGCAAGGGGAATTTTTGTTAATGGGCGACGCTGATGATTCATATAATTTTGAAGAGATAGATGATTTTTTAAGATATATAAAAAATGGATATGACATTGTTATAGGCACAAGACTAAAGGGAAAAATTGAGAGCGGAGCAATGCCGTTTCTTCATAGATATTTGGGAACGCCAGTTTTAACATTTATTTTAAACCTTTTGTTTAAAATAAAGATTTCAGATTGCAACTCCGGCATGCGCTGTCTTACCAAGAAGGCTTTTAATGAAATGAAGCTTTGCTCGTCAGGAATGGAATTTGCGTCCGAGATGTTAATAAAGGCGGGCCTTTTAAAATTAAAAATCAAAGAAATTCCGATAACTCTATATAAAGATAAGCGGGGCAAAGCATCGCATTTAAACACATGGAGGGATGGCTGGAGACATTTAAAATTTATGTTTCTGTACAGTCCGACTTACTTGTTTTTAATTCCGGGGATAACATTAACTATCTTGGGCATTGCCATAATGATTATGCTGGTAGGCGGGCCGATTAAAATTCTAAATACCATATTTGATTATCATTCGGCATTGCTGGGGAGTCTTTTATGTATTTTAGGCTATCAAACATTGAATACCGGCATACAGGCCAAAGCTTATGCTCAAAATCAGGAATTTAAATTTAATGACAAATTTATCACGAAATTTTACAAAATATTTTCGCTTGAAAAAGGCATTATTTTAGGACTCATTTTGTTTGCGATAGGATTTACGATTGATTTGTTTATTCTTTTGGAGTGGATTGGGGCTGGCTACAAAAATTTAAACGAAGCGAGCGCGGTGGCATTATCTTCCACATTGATGATTTTGGGGGCTCAAACAGTCTTTTCTTCATTTTTCTTAAATATACTGGAACGAAAAAATTAATTGATATGGTAATTTAAATGCCGCCATATTATCAGGCGGCATTTAAGGTTGAAATGAATATCCAATTTAAAACCCAAAAATAGCCCTTCCAAGAGCGATAAGTCCCCTTGAGGCCAGAGCCACGACAACGGCAATAACCGCGTATAAGATGTAGTTGCTGGCTGATTTGACTTTTTCCGCGTCTCCGGCTGAAGTCAAATAAAGATAAGCCGCGTAAATAACAAACAAGACCGCGATAGCTATTAAAAGTCCGGATACCCAGCTGGTGATGTTGTTGATGATAGTTCCGACATTGAGTTGTTGATTGGCATTTAACATGCCGGCTGGAGTGTTGATACCGCCGACTCCATTGTTAACGACATTTTGCGCCAAAGCTATAAACGGCAAGCCGCCAATAAGACTGGTTGCTATTTTTTTGAAAGATTTATTCATTTTAATGCAATAAATATAAAAGCCTTTCGACCTTTATTGATAATTTTAATTATATCATAATTAATTTTGCAAATTCAATACAGGCGGTTGTAAAAAAACAAACCGAGCGCATAAAATGTGATGCGCTCGGTTTTATGTTGTTCGCAAATATTTAATTTAAAACCCAAAAATAGCTCTTCCAAGAGCGATAAGTCCTCTTGAAGCTAATGCCACAACCACGGCGATCACTGCGTAAAGAATATAATTACTGGCTGATTTGACTTTTTCCGCGTCTCCGGCCGAAGTCAGATAAAGATAAGCCGCGTAAATAACAAACAAAACCGCGACAGCTATCAAAAGTCCTGATACCCAGCTGGTGATGTTGTTGATGATAACGCCAACGTCAACAGCGGTATTTTGAAGCGTTTGACCTGTAATACCGCCTGTGTTTGTGGGCAAGTTAACCTGGGCCAGGGCCCCAAAAGGCAAAACAGCCGCAGTTGTTAATCCTATTTTTTTTAAAATTTGTTTCATATGATTGTAATAATTTCCGCCTTTTCGGCGGATGCGCCCTCTGAGGCGCAAAGCGACCTTTAATTTTGATTATAACAGAAAGAGATTTATTTAAAACCCGCCGATCTGTTTGAATAATGGAATCAAACCGCCCCAGGTTAAAAGTATGATGCCGTAACCAATGGCGGTGTAAAGCAGGGCTTTGTGAGCTGTTTGCACTTTGCCCGGATCTCCGCCGCTGAACATATATAAATAACCGGCGTAAACAACGATCCCGATAGCTATAAAACTGCTTAATCCGATAAAAAAACCCGTAAAATTATTGATTATGCTTACTATATTTGATACCGGACTTGGAATAGTAACAGACATTTTAGTTTATTTATTACAAGTTATAGTTGACCAGGAGAATGCGCTCCCCCCATTCATTATTTGGATAACGCCGTTGACCAGCAACCAGGCAAAGGCCATTATGGCTATGCCGATGACAGCGGATTTGATGGCGCTTTTCCCTTTTTCCACTTTACCGGGCGAACCGCCGGAAAATATAAACATAATGCCTCCATATACCATCACGGCCGTGGCAATCGGGAAAATTATCCATACCATAAAATCTATTATATTTTTTCCGAGCTGCGCCAGATTGCATATACTCATGCACGGGCCGTTGCAAACAGGCACAAGCTGGAAGGCATTAGCCGCAACCGGCATTCCCAGTATTAATAATAACATTATAATGATTTTAAATCTAGAATTCTGCATTAAAATTTTAAATTTTTACCTTCCCATCAGCGCGGTTACCTGTTCTTCAGCTTTAACAATCGCGTCCTGACTGCTTGATTGTCCCGTTAATACCGATTCTATCATTTCGGAAAAAATAGTTTTAACTTTTTCGCTGTCCGGCTGGGGCCAGGAACGGGCAGTTAAAATCTGCCTTGTAAAAACTCCCAGTTTCGGATGATTTTCGTAAGCGGGTATAAGGTCAAGGAGCGCCGGCGGTTTTCCGGCTTCTTCAATATAAATTTTGGCTATGTCCGGCGCAGTGGTTAAATTAACTATAAAATTCCAGGCGCCGACGGGATTCCGGCTGGCTTTGGAAACAGCGAATCCCCAATAATTTGCGTAATTGGCGTCTTTTTCCCGATTAACCGGCTGGGGCGCCTGGGCTACGGCGAAATTTAAAAAAGGATTTTTCTCCCTTATAAAAGGAATTTGAAAAGCGTAATCAATCATCATGGCGGCTTTTCCCTGGGCAAAGGCGTCAAGGGAATTTGAAAAGCCGTCGTTCCAGGTGTAGTACCGGCTTGACGGATTGGCGAATTGCGCGTAAAAATCCAGAGATTTTAAGCCCGATGATTCCCCGCTACCGCTTTGCGCAAAAGATGCGCCTTTTCCATCAGTCATAATAGTGCCGGCTTGCATCATTAAAAGGTTCAAGATGTCGCTTGCTTTGCTGACGCTTTTTGCCGAGCCGCCAATAGCCGCGCCTGCCTTGATTATTTTAGCGGAATTTAAAGAATCAATAACGCGCATTTTTGCGGTATCTTCAAGAAAATCATTCCAGGTCACCGGCGGTTTGGGCGTTACGGTTTGTTCAAAAATATCTTTGTTGTAAAAAAGCGCCAGTGTGTCAATTGACAAAGGCAGGGCGAAAACCGTCCCTTGGGGCGCGAAATCCTGCTGGACCACTACGGGAAAAAGCCGGCTGAAGGTCTGCATATCAAAAAAACTCGGCGGCATCGGCACTATCTTATCGTAGTGTTTTTGCAGCCAGGTATTGTGGAACATAAAAATATCCGGCCCGCGTCCGGCCGCCATTGCGTTAACCAGTTCATTTTCATAAATAGAGGGGTCTTTTTGAATATAATTTATCGCTATTCCCGTTCTGGCGCCGGCCGCCGCAAAAGTTGTTTCAAAAGCTTTGGCATCGTCAAAAACCCCCCACATCGTAAGGATTCCTCCGGGAGCCGGAACCGGCTGGACTCCGCCGCCGGTTTTTTGGCCGCCTGTGAAAACAATAATTAAAACAACAGCTATGCCGACAATCAAAAGAACGCCTAGCAGAATTATTATTTTATTTTTAGAAATCATAATGTTATCACTCCCACCAATTTATCGCCGGCTTTCAGGTTTATAATTCGCACTCCCTGGGTGGCGCGGCTGGCAAGTCTGATGCCGCTAATTTTTGTTCTTAAAACTTGGCCTTTGCCTGAAAGTGCCAGAATTTCCTCCTGGTCTTTTATTACGTGAGTGGCTATAACTTCTCCGGTTTTATCTGTCACTTTTGCGGTTTTAATTCCCTGTCCTCCGCGGCTTTGCAGTTTATAAAGGCCGAGTTCGCTTTGTTTGGCAAATCCTTTTGACATTACCGTTAAAAGCCGCAAACCGGCCGAGCCCTTGCCTCCTTTTATTATATCAAGCGAGCTTACAGTATCGCTGGCTTTCAGGCGGATTCCGCGCACTCCGGACGCGTTTCTTCCTTGGGAACGGATATCCGATTCTTTAAAACGGATCGCCTGTCCTTTGCCGCTGGTGATAATGGCTTCCTCGCCTTTTGACGTAAGTTTAACTGATTTTAACGAGTCGTTTTTTTTCAGCTTTATCGCCAAAATGCCTGTTCGCCTGACTTTTTCAAAAGACGATAAATCAACTTTTTTAACCAGGCCGTTTTTGGTAACCATCATCAAATGCATTTGGCCATCAGCATTTGACCATTGGCTGTCATAGGTGATGATGGCGCTGATCGTTTCAACCGGCGGAATGTCCAGAAAATTATGAATAATC
>JACPKE010000013.1 GCA_016187205.1 Candidatus Brennerbacteria bacterium
GCCGGCAAAGCCGCCAGAAAAACAAACGTCACCGCTTATAACTGTTCATATATAGCGCAGTCAAAGCTTGAGGATTTCGCAGAGATTATGTATCTCTCAATGTGCGGAACCGGCGTGGGTTTTTCCGTTGAATCGCAGACGGTTCAGCAATTGCCTTTGGTTAAAAAACAAACCGGCGAAGTTCCGGTAATTTTTACCATTGAAGACAGCAAAGAAGGATGGGGCGACGCTTTAACCGCGGGAATGAAAGCCTGGTATGACGGCCGGGATATCAAATTTGATTATTCAAAATTGCGGCCGGCCGGCGCCAGATTGGAAACAATGGGAGGCCGGAGTTCCGGTCCGGAGCCGTTGCGCGCTCTTTTGGATTTCAGCCGGGTTAAAATTTTAAACCGTCAGGGTAAACGTCTCAGTAATCTTGACGTGCATGATATTGTCTGCAAAATCGGAGAAGTGGTGGTAATGGGCGGGGTCCGCCGGACAGCTTTGATTTCGCTCTCCGATCTTGACGATGAAGAAATGCGCCATTCAAAAGAAGGCCAGTTTTATTTAAATGAGCCCCAGCGGCAAATGGCCAATAATTCCGCTGTTTATAATCAAAAGCCGACCGCCGCCGAATTTATGGAAGAATGGCTGGCGCTTGCCAAAAGCGGCACAGGAGAAAGGGGGATTTTTAATCGCGGTGAATTGAAATCCCAATTGCCGGAACGAAGATGGAAAATTTTTGAAAAAGACGCGGCTACCGCCGGAACAAATCCTTGCGGCGAGATTGTTTTGAAATCAAAGCAATTCTGCAATTTGACCGAGGTTATTTGCCGGCCAGAAGATACTGAAGAAACTCTTATTGAAAAAATTAAAATCGCCGCCATTATCGGAACTTACCAGGCCACTCTTACCAATTTTCCTTATCTTTCCAAAGAATGGAAAAAAAATTGCGAGGAAGAGCGGCTTCTGGGGGTTTCTTTAAGCGGCCAGTGGGATTGTCCGACGGTCCGCAACGTTGAAACGCTTATCAAACTTAAAGAAAAAGCCATTGAGGTGAATCGCGAATATGCCAAAAGATTCGGGATTAATCAATCTTCGGCTATTACCTGCGTAAAGCCGTCAGGCACGGTTGCCGAAAGAGTTGATTGTTCTCCGGGAATGCACGCGCGGCACGCTCCGTTTTATATTCGCCGGGTTCGCATCTCATCTACCGACCCTTTATTTCAAATGCTTAAAGACCAGAAGTTTCTCTATCATCCGGAAGTGGGGCAGGCTGAAGGTTCGGCCTCCACTTATGTTTTGGAATTTCCGGTTAAGGCGCCGTCCGGTTCAGTGTTTAAAAAAGACCTTAATGCTATTGAATTGACCAGCTGGAATACTGGAAAATGATTAAAAAGAATTACACCGAGCACAATCCCTCGGTTACGATTTCAGTGGATAACGAAGAATGGATTAAAACAGCCAACTGGCTTTATGAAAACTGGAACATGCTCGGCGGACTCTCTTTTTTACCAAAAACTGACCATGTTTACATGCTCGCTCCTTACGAGGAAATAACCGAAGAAAAGTATAATGAACTGGTTGCAAAAATGCCGGAAATTGATTTTTCGGAAATTGTTGTTTATGAAAAAGAAGACCTGACTAATGGAGCAAGAGAATTGGCTTGCGTTGCCGGAATTTGCGAAGTTGATTTTGCCGGCCAACAGCCTGCGGCCGATGTTGCGGCAGTAGTACCGGTCGTTATTTAATTTCGTATCTTAAAGTTACGTTAACTGTTATTTCTTGGGACCCCGGTTCAATATCGGGCGCAATAGAAGCCGGAGCCGCTATACCGGCCATTTCTTTCGCTCCGAATCTGTAAACGGGGACAGGATAGGAAATTCCTTCATCAATTGACAGCAAGCGGCCGATTTTGAACCCGGCGGCTGAGGCGATTCCATCGGCTTTTTGGTTGGCTTTTTGGATAGCTTCGGTTCGTGCCTGATTTTGCAGGTTTGTCTGGTCGTCAATCGTAAAAGAAAGTTCGGAAACCGAATTCGCACCTTTTTGGATAACGCCCGACAGCAGATCGCCGATATGGTTAAAATCCCTTATCTTTACCAAAACCGTTTGAGAAATCGTATATCCGGCGATTTCCGGCGGCGGACAAGGCTGGACGTCTTCGTTATTCCTTATCGGGCAGGAAAAATATTGATAGCGGGGTTCTAAATTATAATTTTGGGTTTTAATGTCTTTTGCTTCAACGCCCTGCGATTTTACAAAGTCAATCGCTTTATTTATTTTATCGGTATTTTCTTTTAAAAGCGCGGCGATATTTTTATTGCCTTGAGTGATTACGCTGAAAGTAAATTGGGCGATGTCCGGAATCGCCGTTATTTTGCCTTCTCCGGTTGTTGAAAAACTGCGAAAAGACGAAGGTTCAATTGATTTTGAATAAATTTTTATTAAATACCAAGCAGATCCTGATATAACCAGTAAGGTTATAATAATGGCAATTCCTAAATAATTTTTTATGTTTTCGCTCATAATTTGAATTATAGCATATAACCTAAAAAATACCGCTCCAGCGGTATTTTTTAGGTTATCAACTTTACCCCCTCTAACCCCAAATCCCAACTGTTTTGTTATGACGCGTGAATTTGGGAGAAACTCGCGCCACAATCAAAGCATCTCTTTGAGGTTTTTTAAAAAGATCTATATTTTTTATATAATTTTTCTTATTAAGATTGTATTAAGCGGAAAAAAGCCGTTAAAGTTGTTCGCGATTTTTTTTGATTGGGAGGAGAACGAGAATAAATTTTTGTCATCATTCTCCGATTTTCGCTTTCAGGCCATGAAGATATTATTAAGTTATTTTCTTAATGTATACCCAACACCGCGTATGGTTTCTATAATATTGGACTTGCCGGTTGATTTAATTTTTTTTCTTAAGTTATTGATATGAACATCAACAACATTACTCATTGAATTGCAGACAAAATCCCATAAATGGTCAAAAAGTTGTTCTCTATTAACCACCCGGTTTATGTTTCTCATCAGGTATTCAAGCAGTTCGTATTCTTTCATTGTTAATTTTATTTCTTTGTTGCCGCGCGTTACTTTTCTTGATGCCGTGTCAAGCGTTAAATCTTTAAATGCAAGTTTTGCGGGGAGAGCTTGCTGCGGTCTGCGGAGCAAGGCCTTTATTCTGGCAATCAGTTCTTCGGGAGAAAAAGGTTTTACGAGGTAGTCATCCGCTCCGTTATTAAGCCCTATTGTTTTTTCAGAAACCGTGTCTTTGGCGGTAAGCATCAAAACAGGCGTCATAATATTTTGTTCCCTGATGTTTTTTAAAACATCCAATCCGTCAGTTCCGGGCAGCATCCAGTCAAGAATTATTAAATCATACTCGTTTTTATAAAGTTCTATTCGTTTCATTGCCGATTCGCCGTCATAGAGACAATCAACAGCGTAACCGTTCGCCGTTTCCAGGTATTTTTTAATGGAAAGCGCTAATTTTTCATCATCTTCAACGATTAAAAGCCTCATGTTTTTATAATTCCGTTAATTGGATTAAATATTTATGAATTAAAAACACCTCCTCAACCTTTTTATTTCTAAATTATATTTTCTTTTTTATCATTTGTCAATAGCACGTTTGTTTCAAACACTTGGTTAATTTTTTTAATAATTTCGTTTATTGAGATTTCCGCTTTTACGAAATAACCGTCAGCGCCGAGTTTTTTAGCCATTCTTTTGTCTTTTTCGTCCGAAAGGTTGGTGAAAATAAAGATTTTAGCATTGCATGTTTTTTCATTTTCTTTGATTTTCTGCATTATTTTAAAGCCGCTTATTTCCGGTATCATCAGGTCAAGGATTATAAGGTCGGGTTTTTCGTCAAAGATAATTTGGATGGCATTTGTTCCGTCTGCCGCGGAAAAAACCCGATAACCGTTTTTTTTAAGCAAAAATTCCAAAGCGCGCCTTATGCCGCGGTCGTCTTCAATAATAAGAATTTTATGGCTGTTGTTCATATGTTAGCGTCACTTCTCCTTCGCTTTTACTGGTTCCCGATAAGGGCAGAGTAAACCAAAAAACACTGCCTTTGTTTTCTTTGGAAGAAAAACCTATCTTGCCTCCGGAAGTTTCAACTAAATTTTTTATAAGAAACAGGCCGACGCCGACGCCTTCAGTATTTATTTTATTTGCGTTTGAGCCTCTGAAAAAACGCTCAAAAATGTACTTCTGTTCTTTTCTGGGAATGCCTATGCCGGTGTCGGAAATTGAAAAATAAATTTCTGTTGTTTGCTGTTTTATTGAAAAAACAATACTGCCGTTTTTGGGCGTGTATTTGATTGCGTTTGACATTAAGTTAAGAATTATTTGCTGGATTAGCAATGGGTCAATTGATATGAGCGGAAGAGATTTTGGGAAGTGAACATTGAGTTTTAAAGTTTTATTTATTATTTGAGGTTCCATTTCTTTAATAACATTTTGAGATAATTCCAGCAGATTGGTTGGTTTTGGGGAAACTTTAAGGCGGCTTCCTCTGATGCGGCTTACGTTGAGCAATTTGTTGATTAAACCGATTAAGTTATTGACTGAAGTCCTTATTTCTTCCAGAAATTCTTTTTGGCCGGAATTTATTTTGCCGGCTTCCTCTAAAAGAAGCAGTTCGGTGAACCATCTGATTGAAGTAAGAGGCGTCCGCAACTGGTGCGAAGTAAGGGAAATAAAATCTGTTTTAAGGTTGTTGAGTTCCTGCATTGCTACGGTTCGTTCGTAAAAAAGAATTCTGCCAAGCCATTTCGCGATTACTAAAGCGATTAATGTGAAAATAATCGTTAAAAAAATATTTCTTTGAAAAATCAGGTTAGTATCGCCGACTATTGATTTTTTTGACGCGCCTACGGCTATGTAAATTCCCGGCGAATCATCGTCATTTTTTTTAACGGAATAAAAACGTTCAATGCCGTCAATGCCAAGAAAATAATCAATGCCGCTATTTTTATTAATTAATGAAATTAATTTTTCATCCGGACTTAAAACATGACCGGTCCATTTTTCAGGTTCCGGCCGTCTTTCCAGGACGGTTCTTTCATTATTGAAGATGATAAAAGCTTCGTTATCGCCCATTTTAAAGTTGGTTGTTATTTCATTAATAAAATTAAAGTCGGAAATCACCACGGCGATCTCTGTTAAATTGCCGACGTTGTCAAAAATCGGCGCGCTGAAATTTATGAAAGTTCTTTTTGCTTCGCTGTTTAATTCGTAATCAACGCGGACGGCGTTTGTATTCAAAAGAAAATTCTGAAGCGCTAAATTTTTTAAAAAATTTTGGTGTTCGGAAAAATGCATTGACGTTTTAAATTCATTTGTGCCGCAAATCACATCCCCGTTTTTATCCATAATTATAAAATGCAAATAACCGCCGTCTTTTTGCATAAGCTTATTAAGCAATTCGGCGCATTCCTTTTTATTATTTTGATTAAACAGCGGATTGGCCGCCAGCGCCATTGCCAGCTGGCGGCCGTTTTTCAGAAAAATTGCCGTTTCATTAGCAATAAAATTGGAAAGAATCGTTGTTTTGATTTCTGTTTCCCGGATTTTGTCATTGCGTTGTTCTATATTGGCAAAAATAACGGCTACCCAAAGCGGGAAGATGGAGATTAAGGTTAAAATTTGAAGACGGGCGCTTAAAGAAATTGAAGACGGCAGATTGGAAAAACTGTAATGGAATAATTTTTGAGCTTTTTTTATTAGTTCCATTAGTTATTCTATACAACAATATTTACTTTTTGTCCAGTTTTTTTAACAATGAAGTTAAATTTTTAGCGCCTTTTCTTTTTATGAAAATACGTCCATTTTTAAGAGCAATTAAAGTTGACGGTTTTGAGTTTAATTTCCCATTGTTAAGATAAAAATCAATTTCATCGCCGAAATATTTTTTGACTTGGCTGATTGTCTGCGCCGGTTTTTCGTTTTCCGGATTGGCGCTGGGCGCGACTAAAGGCCCGGTTTTTTCCAGCAGTTTTATTAAAGACTGTTTTTTAGGCAGGCGAAAAGCTAATGATTTTTTGCCGCGGTGAAGGTAAGAAAATTCTTTTTTTGGGCAGGGAAGTATTACGCTGATTTTTCCGGGCCAGATTTTTTGGAGAATTTTTTGAGTTGGGCGTTTTAATTTTATTTTAAAAATTTTCAGGTCTTTAATAGAACCGATAAGAATAATCATCGGTTTTTTTAAGTTGCGACGCCGCAATTTATAAATTTTTTCAACGGCTTTTTTTGAAAGCACCGAACCCACTAATCCGTAAATAGTGTCGGTCGGCAAAACTCCAATGCCGTTGTTTTTCAGGATTTTTATTATATTTTTTATTCCGCTATCGTTATTTAATTTCAATGTTTTAAAGTTTCGTAAACATAAAAACCGAAAATTACGGCAAAACCAAGGCAAACAATCCAAAAAAGGCGGCCTAAATTAGCGGTTATTTTTTCTTCTTTGGCATTATTCGGAATAGCGGCGAATAAGGCGG
>JACPKE010000005.1:0-622 GCA_016187205.1 Candidatus Brennerbacteria bacterium
TTTTTTTCTTTCATATCAGATCCAAAAACTACCTTTTCAAGTTTCTCTATCCGAGTTATGATGTGAGCTAAATTGTCGTTTGTCATATTTTTGATTAAATTATTTTCTTAACATATAGAGCCAATTCTTTGTTTCTTTGTCCTTTATCCTATTAAACTCCCGTCTCTTTGTTAGATTTAATAAATTCATTGATACAGAGGTTTGGGGATAGTATCTCCCGATCTCTTTAAGTTTCTCCATTATTTTAGAAATATCTTGGGGGGTATCAAAAAACCCGTCATCAGTAAGTATTTTGAGTGCACCCGACGCTCCTTTGGGGGCTAGAGTAGAAACTGCTCTTTTTGCGCCAGCCTTAGCTACTGCTTTTTCTCCAGTCATTGATACGAGCTCGTCCAAGAGAGCTTTAATTTGATCTGCAATTTTTTGTGGTGTATTCATAGGTTTATAAGCGGTTAAGTTTTAATAAGTTAATAATATGCTTTCTAAATTCTGTGTCAAGTCCCTAAAATGCCGATTTACTATGGTAATATAGAGCTTTGAGATTATTCTGTTAAATTGAGCATAATACTTTCATAGTAAATAGTCAAACTACTATAAAGTTTGAGATTGATTATAACCCTTA
>JACPKE010000005.1:666-10989 GCA_016187205.1 Candidatus Brennerbacteria bacterium
AAGAATCAAATAATATGCCTATATTAGCTTGCTGTTTCAAAAATCTTTTTCACAAAATCGGTCCGCGCGTAGAACGCGCGTGTAATCGGTCGGCGCTGGCCGGTTCGTGGATTCACGCCACCAATTCCCTTTGTACGAGCTTGTATCCACTTTCCATCTTTTCCAGTCAAAGCTTCAAAACCATCTTTGATAAGTTTTGCGCGAATAAAATCATAGTCGGCTTTTATTTCTTTGATGAGCTCATCGTCCTCCGCAAAATCTAAACTAGCAACGCTCAATAGTTTTGATCCCTCTGCATTTAATCCGTCCCACCCTACCGCACAAAAGACAATAGTTTTGAGCTTTGCCCAAACATGACTTTCAAAAAACGAATGGACTTTCAATTCTTCAGGGTTTATCATCGTAATTGCCATGGTCTCTTTCGGTACGAGTAAATCGCCCATTTTACGAAATGCGACAGATTTCAGTTCATAGGTAAGCCCATTCGGTGCTTTTGAAACATTTGTTTGAAGTCCCGCCAGTCGCTCCAAAACAAGACCTTTCCAGCCCTTATTTTGCTTTCCTGTTTCATAAGTCGTAATACCGTGTTCCAAAGCCAATTTTCGTAAATCTTGGCCTATATATCTCTTCAAATTTTTTATCGCAACTGCGCGAGTAATGATTTTCATACTTTTTGAGCAAATTTATTTTTCAAATTGCGATCCAATTCTTCAAATCGCTTGATTGATACATCCAAATACTTCGGTTCAGTATCAACGCCGATAAAGTGTCGTCCCAATAAATATGCGGCAATTCCAGTCGTTGAACTACCTGTAAATGGATCGAGAATTAAGTCACCTTTGTTGGTTGAGGCAAGCACAATTCTTTTTAACAAATCTTCCGGTTTTTGTGTGGGATGCTTGCCAAATTTCTTTTCTACGGTTTTTGGCGTGCCCATTGCCCAAACCGAACGCATTTGAAGTCCGGGCTTTTTTAGTTGATCTTCTGGCCAGTTACCGTTTTTCATTAAGTCGTAATTAAAAATATGTTTTGCCTTTTTATCTTTGCGTGCCCAGATCAAAGTTTCATGACTTGCAGTAAAAGATAGATGGAATGATATGTTCCGCTAATCCAAATCGTGCCGTGTGGCTTCAGGACACGCTTGACGGCTTCTATCCATGCAAGGTGAAATTCAAAATCTTTTTTTAGTCCGTTACTTTTGTCCCACTCGCCTTTGTTGACACTTACACGTCGTCCGGCATGGACTGTAAAGCCGCCATTCGAAAGAAGATAAGGCGGATCAGCAAAAACCATATCAACCGAGCTTTCGGGAAGTTCAGCTAACAAGTCCAAGCAGTTAGCATTGTAGAGTTTGAATTTTGGTTTTTCGTAATATGATTGCATATTCGCATTATTTTACCAAGATTCTAACTTGGTAATCTGGCGGAGAGGCAGGGATTCGAACCCTGGATGCCTTTCGGCATATTCGCTTTCCAAGCGAACGCACTAGACCACTATGCGACCTCTCCTTGCCTGGACTCGGCGGGATTTGCACCCGCTACTCTACTTGTCAAAGGTAGTATTTTAACTGCATATAACTACAAGCCCGCGTCCAGGCTACAAAATTTTATCATCAAATAACATAAATAGCCACGATTGTGGCTATTTATGCGACAAGTAGAGTTTTTTTAACCAGCAATTAATGCAGGTTACTACCTTGTTTATATAATAACATATTGAATATATAATATGTCAAATTTTAAATATCCATTCCGCGCAATGCTTGCACTCGTTTCACGATAGGAGGATGGGTCATAAAAAGATTTTTTAAAAACCCGGCCGCGTCCTTCCCCTTTCCGCCGAAGGCGGATCCGCCTCGGGCGGAGAACGGATCAGCAATATATAAATGCGCAGTGGCGGTATTTGCCGAAGTTAACGGGATTGAATTTTTGGAAATTTTTTCCAAAGCCCGAGCCAAACATTCCTGATACCTTGTTAGCAAAGCTCCAGACGCATCAGCCAAAAATTCCCGTTTTCTGGAAATCGCCAGCTGAATTAAAGTGGCGCTTAAAGGAGCTAAAATCGCCAGCGCCAAACCAATCAATAAAAAAATAGGAGATGAGCCGCGCCGGTCATCCCTGCGACCGCCGAACCCGCCCGCTCCGTCGCCATAGCTATGGAGCGTCGGCGACCAAAAAAATGAACGCGTTAAAAAATTAGAAGCAAGAGAAACAAAACCAACCAGCACCACTACTGCGGTGGAAATCAACATGTCACGGTTGCCTATATGCGAAAGCTCATGAGCTATAACGCCTTCAAGCTCGGAACGGTCAAGAATATCCAAAAGGCCTTTTGTAACCGCGACAACCGCGTGTTTAGGATCGCGTCCGGTCGCAAAAGCGTTGGGCGAACGCTCGCTAATCAAATAAATCTTTGGAACCGGCAAACCGGCGGTTATGGCCAGATTTTCAACAACATTATAAAGTTCCGGGGCGTCTTTCTTTTCAACCGGAACAGCGCCGGCCATTTTTAAAACTATTTTATCGGAATACCAATAGCTGAAAAAACTCATTCCAACGCTGAAAATCACGGCAAAAAATAAAATATCCGGTGAATTATAAAATTCCGAAAAAACAAAACCTAAACCAATAACAACTATCAAAAAAACGCTGAATAAAATCCAGGTTTTCCTGATATTTGAATCGCGATGCGCGTAAAGAGACATGGTTTAAGCTTTTAGCTTATAGCTGTTAGCCGTTAAAAATCAAATAAAAATAACTAAAAGCTGATTTGAACTGGCTTTTTTTCTTTAATGATGGATTTATTTATCCAATTCGTTAAAAATCTTCTGAATTGATAATTTTAAAGAAGGAATTTCTTCCGAAGCTACTTTCCAAATAATTTCTTCATCAACTCCAAAATATTCATGAATTAATTTATCCCTCATCCCAACAATATTTTTCCAAGGAATATCTGAATATTTTTCTCTTATTTCATCAGGAAGTTTTTTTGCCGCTTCACCAATAACTTCCAAACTTCTAATTATAGCGTTAATAGTTTTCTTATCATCTTTAAATTTATAAAAGTCCGCGCCGGTAATAAAAATTTCAATATCTTTAATAGAATCTAAGATGTCTTGAATATAATCAAAATAATCTCTCTTCATATTTTAATTAATTCCTGGAGTATGCGTTGTCCGATCCGTTTTTTTAAGGCTCTTCTAGTAACAAGTTCCGCCTTAACATCTAGCAAATCTGACAAATGTCTTTCTAATTCAATAAATTTTAATAAGCCGATTGGCTCTTTAAAATCAATCAAAAGATCAAGGTCGCTTTCTTCGTTTTGTTCGTTCCTCGCATAAGAACCAAATATTGCTATTTCTTTAACACTAAATCCATCTTCTATATTTTTTTTATTCTGCAATAAAATATTTTTTACTTCTTCAAATGTCTTCATATTTTTATTTTATCATAACCGCCACTGATGCTCAAGAAGCCGTCCCAGCAAAAATTTGACGTCTAGAAACTCAAACATCCAAGTATTTTAATTAAAACTTATAACCAACAACTTATAACGAAGAGCTTAAAACTTCACTTTCACCGGTTCTTTTTCTTTTTCGTTTTCAATCTCAAAAAACTTTTCCTGATGAAAACCAAAAGTTCCGGCAATTAAGTTTGTCGGGAATGTTTCAATTTTAGTGTTTAAATCCATGACTGCGGAATTATAAAACCGGCGGCTGGCCTGAATTTTATTTTCGGTATCCGCCAACTCCCTTTGCAAATCCAAAAAATTGGCGTTGGCTTTAAGGTCCGGATAATTTTCAGAAACAGCAAAAAGAGTTTTTAAAGTCATAGATAAAGCATTTTCCGCCTGATCCCGTTCTAACGGAGTGCCCCCGCTGATTTTTGAACGAGCCGCTGTAACATTTTCCAAAACCGATTTTTCATGAGCCATATACCCCTTAACAATCTCCACCAGATTGGGAATAAGGTCATAACGCCGTTTAAATTGCACATCAATATCGGAAAGCGCTTCCTTGGCCCGAAAACGAAGCGTTACCAGCCTGTTATAAACGCCAATCAGCCAGCCAATAACTAAAATCGCCAAACCTAAAATTATATAAATAATTTTTGCGATATCCATAACAATTAATATACCACGAAATTATTTAAAAAAGCGAGCCCTTGCCCGCTTTTTTTATTTATTAATTTAGTAATCTCCCATCGGCGGCATACCGCCCATTCCCATACCCGGAGGCATACCCATGCCCCTATCTTTCTTTTCCGGCAGATCGGTAACCGCCGCCCCAACAGTAAGATAATTACCGGCAACCGAAACGGCGTTTATAAAAGCAGTTTTAACCACTTTCAGCGGGTCAACAATGCCGGCTTCTTTAAGATCGCAAGTTCTGTTGGTAACCGCGTTAAAGCCCCACCAGATATTCTCCGCCCGTTTTTTCTTCAGTTCATCAATAATACCATGAGCCGATTCTCCGCTGTTCTGAATAATCGCCAATAACGGAGCCTCCAAAGATTTCTGCAAAATAAACTGCGCCCTGTCGGCAACAGACTCGGCTTCAGGGCTTAACTGCTGGCGGCTGGCCGCCGAAGCGTTAAACAAAGCGATTCCTCCGCCGGGAACTATGCCTTCCTCCATGGCGGCTCTAGTTGCGGCCACCGCATCTTCAACGCGCTGTTTCAATTCTTTCTGAGCGGATTCAGTTGGCGCGCCAACTTTTATGACAGCCACGCCGCCGGCCAATTTGCCCAAACGTTCCTGCAATTTTTCCTTGTCAAAATCAGAAGTTGTTTTTTTGATTTGCGCTTTGATTTGAGAAATTCTCTCTTCAATCATTTTCCGGTCGCCTTTTCCGCCGACAACAGTGGTATTATCCTTGTCCGAAACAACGCGATGGCTATGGCCGAGATCGGCCAAACTTATATTTTCCAATTTTTTTCCAAGATCTTCCGATATAAAAGTCGCGCCTGTAACAGCCGCAATATCCTGAAGCATCTCCTTTCTGCGATCCCCGAAGCCTGGAGCTTTTACCGCCAGAACATTGAAAATTCCGCGTAATTTGTTCACCACTAAAGTAGCCAGCGCCTCGCCTTCAACTTCATCGGCAATAATCACCAGCTCTTTTTTGCCGCTTTGAACGATTTTTTCAAGAATTGACAAAATATCGTTAATAGCCGAGATTTTTTTGTCAGTGACCAGAATATAAGGGTCTTCCAAAACCGCTTCCATCCTTTCCTGATTGGTAATCATATAAGGCGAAACATAACCGCGGTCAAACTGCAGTCCTTCAACGATTTCATAGGAATTGCCGATAGTATTTGAATCGTCAATAGTTACCACGCCGTCGCGGCCGATTTTTCCCATTACTTCGGCAATCAACTTGCCGATTTCCTGGTCTTTTGAGGAAAGAGTCGCGACTTCTTCTATTTTTTTATTGTCATTGATGGCCTCCTTCTGCTTTTCAAGAGCGTGGATAATCGTCCTGCTTGCTTTTTTCAATTCTTCGGCGAGCTGGATGACATTAAAACCTTTTTCCCGGATTGCTTTTTCACCTTCGGCAATCATAGCGTGCGCCAAAACAACGGAAGTAGTAGTTCCGTCGCCGACATTGTCATTGGTTTTATCGGCGGCCTGTTTGATGAATTCCGCGCCAAGATTTTCGTATTTGTCCTCAAGCTCTATTTCTTTAGCGACTGTCACCCCGTCAAAAGTAACCTGCGGAGCGCCGTAGCCTTTTTCAATCACAACAGCGCGACCGCGCGGACCCAAAGTCATCCGCACCGCCTCGGCTAATTTATCTATTCCCTTTTTTATCGCCGTTCTGGCGCTTTCATTGAATAATATTTGTTTTGCCATAGTAATAAATTTAAAATGCAAATATCAAAAATAAAAATGACAAATTAAAATTCAAAAATTAAAAACTGGATTTTTACATTTTGCATTGTCATTTTGATTTTTACATTTTGATTTTTAATTTTTTCTTGCAATTTTATTCTAAAATTGCAAGAATGTCATCCTCGTCCCCGACCAGATATTTTTTTCCTTCAATCTCAATTTCATCAGGCCCGTATTTTTTAAAAAGAACAACATCTCCCACTTTAACCGACATCGCTATTCTTTCGCCTTTATCGTTCAGCTTGCCGGAACCGATAGCCAAAATTTTCCCTTTAACGGGTTTTTCTTTTTCAGCCGAGTCGGGCAAAACAATGCCTGACTTAGTTGTCTGTTCTTGTTCTAACGGCTCAATGAAAACTCGATTGGAAAGTGGTTTTAACATAACAAAGTATGTATTATTTTAATCTACCGTAAAAACTTGTCAAATCTTGACAACAAAGTATGTATTATTTTAATCTACCGTAAAAACTTGTCAAATCTTGACCCCTCACTTAAAAAGCGGTGTTATTATAAACCGCTTTATTTTTAAAATTAATTCTCATTTTTATTTTCTAGGCAAAAATGAGCTATAAAACGTTTTATAAAACAAAAATTATTGATTAACGATTTTTTAGCTTTAATCAAATAGTTTAATCTGAAAAAATGCCGTTTTTTAAGTGATGGGGTTGACACTATTAAATAAATTATATATAATTTAAAAAGCGAAAATTAATAATCAAATAGAGGGGAATAATGAAAATAGTAAAGATAGTTATTGCGGGATGGGCAGTAATTATTATAATGATGGGAATAATGTTGATTATTCAATTATTAACAGTTCACTAACCACTAACAAGGAGAAAAGATGTCAAAAAATGTTGCAAAAATCATTGTGAAGAAAATGGATGTTGGTTTAATGATTATGCCGGCAATTATAATATTTATTGCCGGAATTTACATAACATTTAAAAATTATGACTAATAACAATATCTTCTAAAATAAGGAGGTTGAAATGAAAAAGTTATTCGGAATAGTTCTGATAATTTTGGGGATCGTAATGATTAACTACCTTCCGGAAATGATAATCATGCTTTGGCCGGTAAATGCCGCAGAAATAGGCACAGTGTCAACATTATTACTAACGCTGATAGCGACAATACCTATAATTATGGCATTTGGCGTTGGTTTAATCCTTCTCCTGTAAAAAAATGTTGATTATCCCCATGTTTCAGCTGAAACATGGGGATTTTATTATTTGCCAGGCTTATTTTCAATTAACGCGAAAATTCTTGATGTGTCCGGATGAAATTCCAGTTCTTCGGAAGTGTATCTTATGCGAGGTTGAAATCCGCCCGGTTCTTTTTTCAAATTTTTTTCAATTCGCTTAATCTGAAAGGTTTTTAAAACTTGTTCCAAGCAATCCCCCATCCGGCCGCTTAAAATAATTTCCCAAAAAACCTTGGCGGAATTTCCTTTTTTAAAAATATGACGGGTATCAGCGGAATAAGCCGCATCAGCCCAATTATTAGCCAAATAAAACTCGGAGATCAAACCGGGATTTCCGAAAACCGGCGCAAGATTTTTATAAAGCTCCTGCCAATAAATATTATGCGGTTGCGAAAGCCGGAAAGATTTCTTTGTCACAAAATGATTAAAACAGATTTTATCCGACGCTTCTTCGTTATGTATCAACTTACGCCTGCGCCAGCCCAATAATCCGAAAACCAGAACGCAAAAAAAACGCGCCGTAAAAATCCTGTTATTCCTACAGCCAACTATGACGTCAAAATCAGAATTTGTATGTATATTGCCCAAAGCCATTGAACCGGCTCCAAGCGCAAAATCAATAAACGGCAGATAAGCGAACGGCCAGCTCATTTTCAAAAACCGCTTCCATTTTTTATCCCGCAAAACATCCTGCCAGCGGCGATCCAAAGAATAATCATTTATCGGCCGCCCCAGACGTTGGTAAAATTTTTTCGCTTCATTTATCATGTCGCAATTTACATATTACATATCGCTATATTATATTATCGCTTAACTTTCAATAATTTGCCAAAAACTAAAAACCTGCGTAATGTTAAATGCAGAAAGTTTAAATAATTTAAAAACGCAATTAAGAAAGGATAGAAAATGATTATCCGCTGGAAAGCTTTAATTTTCCTGTTTTTATTCTTAATATCATTCATTACTTTCCCGCTAACCGGAACAGCCGAATTACTTTCTTCTAATGAAAGTTATTTCTATATAAGAAGATATATGCCTTCCGGAACAACCGAGCAACTTCTTTACAACCGGACAGGTCCGACTATCAAAACCGAATACGGCCTGAAAAACAGATTCGGCGTTCCCTGGCAAGTCAAAATGAACTTGGATTTTATTCTTCAGGGCTCAATTATCGGATTAACCGATCCGCCGGAACAATGGCTAATGAATTTAAGTTTTGAAAAAGTTTTTTGGAAAAGCTTAAATTTAAAAATCGGGCATAACCGACAGTATAATATTTCCAGAGGAGACGCCGGGTCGCCTAAAGGATTTGGACTTGCAGGAACATTTGCTGAAGCCGGTTTTATCTTAATATCTGACGAGCCCGGACATGATATGGAAGTAAAAGTCCGCGGATTCAGCCACCAGAAAAGCTATTTATACGCAAGGCAGTATATTCTGGACTGGACAACGGAAGGATTATTTTACGACCGTTCCGGCCCGATTTTAAGAAACGAATACGGATTAAAAAATAAGTTTAATTTCCCATTGCAGACTGAATTTAATATAAACCTGGCTTTGCGAAGCTCAAGCGTTAAAATAACCGATCCGCCGGAACAATGGCTGATGAATTTAAGTTTTGAAAAAGAAATCTGGGAAGATATTATTTTCAAAACCGGGTACGAAAAACAATACGATGTTTCAAAGTCAATTCATGCTCCCGAAGAAAGCTCCGAAGTGTCAAAAATGTATTTTGAGATAGGATTCCGTTTTAAATAGTTAGTTAATCCCCATCTTTTAATCAAAAGGTGGGGATTATTTTATTCCATCTCAATATCCGTTGCCGGACGGTCTATCGCAACCGGTTCAAGATCAACGGCCTGGCCGGTAATCCGCAAAACATCCTTGTCAATTTTGCCGAGCTCTTTATAAGCGCTGTTATACATATTGACCGTGGTGCCGAGATGGCCGCCTAATTTTTTCATATAAGTCTCGTAACCGCCCAGATGACGTCCCAACTCTTCAACTCTTTTTTTAATTTCTTTTGCCGACTCTTCTATTTGCAAAGCTTTTAAGCCCTGCAAAACAGTCTGCAAATAAGCCAAAAAAGTTGTCGGAGACACAATCATCACTTTTTTTTCTCCGGCGGCATACTGAATAAGATCGCGGGTCGCGGATTTAACGGCTCCGATTTTATTTACAAGCAAATCATAATAAATCGCTTCCGACGGAATAAACATAAAAGCGAAATCCATCGTGCCTTCCTCCGGCTTAATGTATTTTGAAGTTTCATCAATACGGATTTTTAAATCGTCGCGAAAAGCCTGTTCCAGGCGCTTGCGTTCAATTTCATCCCTGGTGTCAAGAAGCCGGTTGTAATTTTCCAAACTGAATTTTGAATCAACGGGAATAACCCGGTTTTTTACGAAAATCGCCGCGTCAACAACGGTCCCGTCGTTAAAACCATACTGCATCTGAAAAGTCCCCGGAGGCAAAACGTTTTCAAGAACGGTTTTTAAAAAATATTCGCCGACCACTCCGCGCTGTTTGGGATTTTTTAAAACATCCTGAAGATTTTCCAGTTGGCGGGCGATATCAACAACCTGCTTCTGGCCCTCGCCGACTTTAGTAAGCTCCTGGGTCACCTCTTTTATGATCCGGTGGCTTTCGCCAAACTGATTCTGAATAATCTGCTGATTGGAACTGGAAAATTCGCCGAGTTTTGAATCAAGCGTTCTCACTACTTCATTAATCCGATTATCAATCTGGTTTTGAAGCAAAACCAGAGCCTGTTCGTTATTTTTAAACTCGTTTAATTTTTTAAAACGGATATTTAAAAACCAAAAAACAGCGGCTAATCCGCCTACAAAGACCAATAAAAGCGCAAGGAAAAAAATCCAATCCATTCTTTTAATTCTAGAACTTTTTTCAAAAACGGTAAAATAATCCTTCACTCGCGCGGCAATAAAAATCCGCTCAGCAAGCTGACACGAAATTATCCAATTAAATTTATTGAACGGTTATTATTCCGTCATTCCAATTAGTTGAATAAGAAAAATTAGAGTCGGAATAACTTCTACTGATATCTGTTTCATGAACAGAGACAACTCCCTGTTTCTTCATGAATAATACCGCTTCAACTATTGTTGTTAATGTAATCTCTGATTCCTTAATAAAAGAATCGCTGTTAAAAATCCACAATTTATCGTGATATTGAGAATATACAAATAATTTGTTTGTAGTTG
>JACPKE010000019.1 GCA_016187205.1 Candidatus Brennerbacteria bacterium
AGACAAACAAAAAGTCCCGTTAAGGCGGGACTAATTAAACTTAAAAACAACAGCAATTAGCCGCCTCGTTGGAATTTTTTGTTTAATACAATCATTACGCTATTAAGCATAGTCGCGCCTAAAAATAAGTCAAGCCCCGTAACGTCCATAAGGATGCGTTACGGGGCAAGGCCCTATACAAGCCATAAAAACATTGAAAAACAACAAACTTTTTAACATGTTTTCCCGTTTAAATTATATTTTAAATAAAAACAGGCCTTTCTTTATGAAAAGACCTGTTTTAAAAATCTTTAAAATAGATTTTATCTCTCCACCTGATCTCGAAATTTGCCGAGAAGATGAGCCGCGTAATCCTTGCCCCCAAGACCAAAAGCAATTCCTCCGGCAAGAGCAAACATCGCTATAATACCGGTAATAACGGTATTAATGATGCTTACCGCTATTCCCAATTGAACCAATGCTGTCAAAAAACCGAAAACAACAGAAGACCATCCGGCAAGCGAACCAAGAAATTTAGCATGGTGCATTTGAGCGCTCATTACCGAAGCCGTCACTACTCTTTTTAAAAAATTACCCAAAACAACGGAAGCTAAAACTATGACAACCGCTATGATAATGTTCGGGATGTAAAGCAAAACATCTCTTAAGAAAGAAGACAGAGCGAAAAATCCGAGAATGTCTGAAGCCGCCAAAAGAAAAGCTATGGTCAAAAACCAAAAAACCAGCTGACCGAAAAAACGGCCGGAATTGATTTTTAAATTCGCCCGTTCAAAATACGGCGCTAAACCCAGTTTTCTTAAAAGTTCATCAAGTTTTAAAACCCGCACCACTCTTTCAACAAGAGCGCCAACCGCAGTTGCCACAACCAATCCAAAAACAAAAACAACAAGCGCTCCTATAAAAGAAGGAATAAAACTGGAAAACGACGCCCAAACATTTCCAAGAGAGCCAATAATAACATTACCCCATTTTTGAACTAACATAAAATAAAAAAATTAATTAATTATCCTTTGCAAACCCGGGACGGTCCCGGGTAAAATCAAAGAATTGATTCCGACCTTTTAATCTTTAGATTTATTATAACAAAACAGGATAAAAACGCTGTGGATAAGTGAAAAAAGCTTGCCCCGTAACGTCCATAAGGATGCGTTACGAGGAGGATGCGATGTATTATGAAAAAATAAATTTTCCTTTAGACATAGATAATCCGTTTGGCGGATACGTTTATTCAAGAATAAGCGATCCGATGGTTGAGAAGCTTGAAAACGCGCTGGCAGAGATGGAAAATGCGAAGTTTTGCCTGGCATTCAGTTCTGGAATGTCAGCGATTTCAACCTTATTTTGGACTGTTCTAAAACCCGGCGATCATGCAATTGTCAGTGAAGATTGCTACAGCGAAAAACTTTTTAAGGCCGCTAAAGGAAATAGAAGTTGCCGTCAGTTTAGGCAGTGTAAGTTCGTATATTGAAATTCCCTATACGATGTCGCACCACGACATCGCGGCCGGAAGAATTCCAGAAAATTTAATAAGATTTTCAGTGGGATATGAAGATTTTGAGGTGCTGAAAGAAGACTTATTTTGCGGCATTAAAAATGTCAAAGAAGTAGGCTCAATGCATGTATATAACTTCAATGAATTTAAATAAAAACAACAAAAAGGCTCCATAATGGAGCCTTTTAAAAATTTTTGGACCTAGGCGGAATCGAACCGCCGTCCCGGCAACTTGCCCCCGTTAGACATTCTCTGTGGACCTAGCGAGAATCGAACTCGCGTCTCCACAATGCGAATGTGGCGTCATGCCACTAGACCATAGGCCCTTCGGCGCTATGTCTAACGGGGTAAAAATGCCGTGTTCTGCCACTGAACCATAGGCCCTTTGTTAAAAATTATTTTGCCATTAAGTCCAAAAACAGCAAAATAAACCAGCCAATCATTAGTATAAACCAGCCAACAAGCTGAATAATGTCAAAAATCCGGCGGCGCGACAAGCTGAAATTTTCAAAAATTATTGAATAAACATCTTCCAGGGATTCCAGCTTATCCTTAACAAGAGCGCGCCAGTCATCAAGCCGGAACCTTTCAATCGCCAAATCATACATTCGCGCCGAATACCACTCGCCGATCAGCTTAATCGCCCGATCCAAAGCATTGAACTCCGAAACCGATTGCGAACGCGCCAAAATAATTTCACGATACGCCTGGGACGCTTCCCCAGCTTTAAAAATAAACCATTTTTTTACGTTTTTTTCAATCAGACGGGAAATTTTTTGCAGACGATTATCAAGATCTCTGTCCAATACGCGGTAACGCAAAAGCTGGTAATTGGCGAGCTCCAAAAGCTCAATAGCTTCGCCGAACTCACCGGCCGGGTCAAAAAGAAAAGCGCCGTCCCAGCTGACTATAACAAGATCGTCTTTAGCGTATTTCAACTGATAAGACAAGGAATGCTCCACTTCTTTTTCGTCCAGTTCCAATTTTTCGGATTTTAAAAGATTAACGATTTTTTTCCCGTTCAATTCAAGAAAAATTTCCGGATGGCCTTCATAGCCGGCAATTTGATAAACAGTGTATTCTTCCGACAAGCCGTCTTCTTTGGCGCCATTCTTTTTGGCGAATTCAAAACAAGCCGCCTGAACTTTGTCTTTTAAAATTAAAATATCGTCGCTAAAAATATTTTCAACCTGAAAACTAGCTTCAATTATAACCGCGTCTGGATGATACGCCTTTACAGAAAAATCAACCGTTAAATCTCCAACCTTAACCTGTTCGTTCTTTACGGCCATCTGCTGTGGCACGGTTTTTTCAAAATAATGGGGAACGCTTTTAATCGGCGGCGAAATCAAAGCTTCTTTTCCGCGTTTAACCCTGCCGGCCTCGGCTATTATAAAAATGGTAATTTTATGCATAAAAATTTACGGAAAATATTTATAAATATCTTTACGATGTTTTATACGCATAAAAATAACCGAGCTGTTCTCATTTTTAAAACCGATGCGATAATCTCCGAAACGCAAACGATAATAATGCTTAAATCCGCCCAACGGCTTAATGTTATATCCTTTAAGATATTTTAAATTATTGACAGCCGGAAAGATTTGAAAACAGATTATTTTTATTTCGGAACGAATCTGTGATGGGATTTTTTCTAAATCTTTAATAAAACTCGGTTTAAAGAAAATTTTCATTCTTCCTATGTAAGCAATTTCTTTGCTTTATCAAAAGAAAGATTGGTTTCTTTTTCGGTTTCGCTCATTAAATACCCCAGTCCCTTATTTTCAATAAAATCAATTAATTCGTCAAAAATAGCCGCCTTTTTTCTTAACTGTTGAATATTATCAACTTTCGCCTTTTTTTCTTTAACTTGTATTGCCATAATAAAAATTTACATCTTATAAATTAATAGGTCAATTTTTTAGTTTGAACCTTTTTTGAACGAAAAATGCTTGATTAGCTTTGCTCCGCGTTTCCGACCGCTGAACTTCGGCGAGCAAAACAAAACAATTTTCTTTGTTGTATCATATTTTATTGATTCACCAAATTGCGTTGCTACAAATTTGAAATTCATATTTAACCATTTTTGTTATTCAAATTTTTCATCTTTTTATCGATTTCGCCATAAAGTTCTAATCCTGCCTTCTCAAAAACCCTCAATAAATCTTCATAAGTATTTTTACCACCGAGCAAGTCCCAAAATTCAACCCCGACCAAAACCTCCTCTTTCAAATCGAAAAGTCCTTGCAGTGTCCAACGCTCATAAGGCTTAGGCTCATATGGATTATAGGGAATAGCAACGATTGTTTTTGCTTTTGCCTTTGGTTTTTCACTTCCACGCATTGCAATCCAATCAAGCATTTGTTTTTTAATTCCTGTAAATTCGTTTATATTCGGCTTTGCGGTTTTAATTTCAAAGTAATATTCTGTTTCATTTTTCATCTCTACAAAAAGATCAACTCGCTTTTTTAGCTTTTTTCCCATATCGCCCTTGCCGGCAACAGCCAGCACTTCTTTTGTTTCTTTTTCTTTATCTGGCGTTCGCGAAACGGAGCGCAAATCACGCATTATACTATCAATCTTTAAAACCGCTTCACTACTAATAAATCCTTTAAATTCTTTATATTGTCCAATTGCGCGTTTAGCTCTAGGTTCGGCAATCATTTTACCGACTTGCTCGAAAATTGAAGTACCAAGCATTGTGTTTACTGATTGAATGAAAGAAAATAACGCCATTCTATCCTTGCCGAGCAAGCGAAAATGAAACGGCATAGAATTTGTTTCAGGATTATAGACAGTCAACTTCTGACGAATTTTCTCCACCAAATACTCCTTAATTTGTTCGCTTTGTTGTGTTGTTAATGCCATATTATTTTTCCTTTTTAAGATGAAAGATTATTTCCGAATAGGGCGACTTATCCCGTTCGGTTCTATTTAATACCGGCCGTTTGAATTGATTTATAATTTTCATTCCAGCTTGTTCGGCAATTGTCGGATAAAGATTATATTTATCGTTAGCAACGATAAATACATCGAAATCGTCAATTAAAAAATTCTTGCAGTTGAGCAAAACTTTTGAAATTCCTTCAACATAAGATGCGCGCGCTTCAGCGCCTTGTCCCTTGTAAAGCGGCCCTATTTCTGACTCATCTCTACGCTCAAATCCGAAAAGGTCATATGCGTAAGCGTGTTGTTCGTGATAATCAATTTGGCCGACATAAGGCGGCGAAGTGAAAATACCATTGATTTTTTGTTTCTTTAAAATCTCGTAGAATTTTTTATTTCTTTTTTCTACTTCTTTAAAAATATCCACCGTTCGAGAATCTGTAGGAAGCACGGCATAAAGCGAGGCTGTCTTTAATTTTGCAAAGGTTTTAAGCCTGTATATTGTGTCAATCGCGTAGCGATCAAACCATGATTTTATAGAAAAAAGTGGTTTGCAAATTTTTTTATGCTTCCAACAATAATAAGTGGTTACCTGTGGTTCTTTGAGAGTGGCCAAATCGGAGTGGGTTGTTGCTCGACATGATCTAATCGTTCGGCTCAAAATCACTGCCAAAATCTTTTTATTTTTTACATCTTTTACTTTCTTAATTTGTTCAAAAGCAAAATCAATTTCTTTACGTATATTCTTGATATACCATTTGTCTAAAAAATTTTTAGCAGAAAAATGATTTAATTCAATACCATATTTCTTAACAAGATTATTATAAATTTTCAGAAATTCCTTTTCTTTTTCTATTGAATATTTTTTTTCATCTATCTGCCCTCTTTGAACTTTATATTTTAATTCTGGGCTAGGAAAATATTTATTATTGAAATCTGCCATGCGCGTTAATAATTCATTTTCAAAATCAGCAAGTTTGATGTCGGTTTCATAGTTTGTGATTGCTTGTCTTATTTTTTTAACTTCGCTCTCAAGAACGGGAAAATCATAATCAAGCAACTTTGTTTCCGTTATCATGCAATTAAAATGAGATATATCAATACCAATAGCATTTATTCCCATTTCGTATGCCTGAACAAGCGTTGTCCCTGAACCGGAAAATGGATCAAGGATAATATCGCCTGTTTTAAAATATGTGCTTGTTTTAAAATCGTCAACATGGCTATCAATAAAATACTCGACAAGTTGCGGAATAAACTTTCCTTTGTATGGGTGAAGCCGGTGGACATGTTTGGTTGTGTCTTTCTCTCGCAAATTATCAAAGGACAATGCCCAGTTTAAGTCATTGCCAAGTCGTTTTTTCCAATTTATTTCTCGCTGGCCTTGATATGAATCATAGTAATTTTTGAGGTCGCTCACATCAATAAAAACGGAACTGCCGCCGTTATGCTTTTTGACTTTTCCGTATTGCACCAAATATGAGATGTTTGACTCACTAACAGCGCGCTTCAGAAAATCGCTTGCCCAATGGCTTGCTTCTTTAATTGTTAAAAGTTGCTTTGTTTGTTGCATAGTTTTATCTTATCAAATCCTCAATTGAAACGCTTAATGCTTTAGCTAATTTTGCCATAATAAGCGATGCCGGGAATTAAACCCGGTCTTTGCCTGCCTGCCGTCAGGCAGGCGCATCCTTGTCCCGTTAGAGATTACTGTCGGGGTGCCGGGAATCGAACCCGGTCTTTACGCACCCGAAGCGCACGTACTGCCGGTATACTACACCCCGTTAACTAACGATTTAAAAAGCTGAAAACTATAAGCTAAAAGCTATTTTACATAATATTTCTTTTTTATCTCTTCTTCAATCCCCCCTTCAAATTCATCCTTTTTTTCACGGGCTTTTTTTGATAAATTTTTTAATTCTTCATCCGGTAATTTTGCCAAATTTTTAATTATAATTTCCAGATTTTCTATAATATTTTTTTTCGGGTCGTCTAAAACTTCTTCCAGCAAAATACCCAAAATCCAGCCGACTTTCGGACCAGGCTGAATGCCGGCGATTCGCATCACGTCTTCGCCTTTAACCGCGAGCATTTTCGGCGAAATCGGGTCGCGCTTTACTTTTTCAATCATAAAAAGCAGGTGACGAAGCTTGTAAGGCACGGCTTTAGGAACGCCGGAACCGATTCTGTCCGCTTCCCGGACCTTAATTAAATCATCAACATTTTCCGGCCCGACCCGGCTCAAAAAACGCCTTACTCCGGCCTCAGTTACTTCACCCACGTTATAATAAAAAAGATGATAACGAACAAGGTGGCTTATCTTAAGAACAGCTTCTTTAGAAAAACGCAGACGGTCAAGAATCGCTAAAGCCATTTTGCCGCCGACAATTTCATGAGCGTAAAAAGTGGAATCCGGGCCGTCGCCGTTTTTAACCCGCGGCTTGCCGACATCATGAAGCAAAGACGCCATCCGCACTTCAAATGAATAGTTCTGCTTAGCCGCATAATCCAACGCCCGCACATTATGCTCAAATACAGTATATATATGATGCTTGTTCTGACCTACGCCAACGCCCTCAACCAGTTCCGGCATAATATATTTAAGAAGCCCCAATTCTTCAAGCTGTCTAATGCCTTCAGACGGCCCAGAACCAAAACTCATAATCATTTTTTCAAACTCGTCGCGAATCCGTTCTTTAGCAATCATTTCCAAAAGTCCGGCTTCTTTTTTTATTGACGCGGCCGTTCCGGATTCTATTTTCCAACCCGAGGCTGGTCCGCCTTGGGCGGAAAAACCAAGTTCCGCTCCAAAACGAACCGCCCGCAACAACCGCAAAGCGTCTTCGTTAAAACGCTGGCTGGAATCGCCGACTGTTCTGATTATTTTATTTTCCAAATCTTTTTGCCCGCCGTAAGGGTCAATAATATTTTGGACGTCGGATGTCCTAATATTGCCGTCAATTTTCTGGACATCCGACGTCCCGATATTAAAAGCAATAGCGTTTATCGTAAAATCCCGGCGGCTTAAATCTTCTTCAATAGTTTTGGCGAATTTAACTTCATCCGGATGCCGCATATCGGTATATTTTCCTTCCAGCCTGAAAGTAGTGATTTCAACTATTTTTAAAGCCGGGTTATCGGAACCGGTTTTCACGCCGACAGTACCGAATTGATTTTCATAAATAGTGGCAGGCTTGTCCGCCGTAGCTCCAGCGAAGGTGGAAAAAATTTTCTGTATTTCTTCAGGCTTGGCGTTAGTAGCAATATCCCAATCTTTAGGTTCACGACCCAATAAAAGATCGCGCATGCAGCCGCCCACAAGATAAGCGCTAAAACCATTGCTCTGCAAAACCTTAGCTATTTTTTTAATTTCTTCGGGAACTTTCATCTATTTATTGTATCCCATTACTATGTCTTGCGGCTATAAGCTAAAAGCTATAAGCTAAAAACTAAAAGCTAATTAACGCCCTCGTGGTGAAAAGGATATCACGCGACGCTTCGAACGTCGTATTCCGGGTTCGATTCCTGGCGAGGGCATACGCTTGAAAGAGTGTAGGTCGCAAGGCGACATTTGCCGAGCTATTGATATGGACAGAAGCTATATAAACGCGATTGAGGGCGGCAAGGTAAATGTTACTATTGCTGTTTTAGAAAAGCTCGCCAATGCGCTTGATGTTTCTGTTGATGAACTATTGAAATAACTATGAGCCAAAACTACACAAAAGCAATTAAAGCTATCATAAATTTCAAAAAGTATTTTGATAAAATTGATCCCAAAATTCCAAAAAAATTAGTTGGTGAGATTGGTGAATTTTATGCATTAAAGGAATTAGAAAAATTGGGTCTTGAACCAGAGCACAAGGGTGGACAAGGAGGGTATGATATTTTTTTGAAAAAATTAAATAAAAAAATTGAAGTTAGGACTTCATTGTGGAAAAATGAAGGCGTATACCCAGACAAGACAATTAGATTTTGGGGTTGGCGAGTTGAAAACCAAAATCAGAAAAGAAGCGAAAAATTTGATTATTTAATAGGCGTTGGACTTGACGAGAATTTTTCTAAACCGAAATTCTATATTTTTACTTATAAAGAAGCATTTCGTGTCGGCGATATAACAATTGGACGATTTAAGAATATCAAAAAGAAAATTCATCTTTTTGAAACAAAAATTGCTTTCAAAAAAGCAATGAGGTCAAAGCCCAAGCTTGTTTCTACTTTTGAAAAGAAAATAAATATGAAACCATCACAATTTTTGGATAAATGGAATAAAATAAAATGAAAACTAAATTTCCAAAAATTTTTCTATTATTCACTGCGGTATTATTTATTGCCACAAATGTTGTTTATGCTCAATCCTGCAATACCTTGAAAGAAATTTTTGAAAATTCAGATTATTGCGACAAAAATGAAGTTTCTATCCACGGAAAAGTATATGAACTTTTGGACAATAAATTGACTTTGCAAGGATCAAAATATGTTTATGGCTTCCAAATTACCGATGATGGCACTCAAATTATCCGCGTTGTAAGTCCGGACGACATGGTTTTAGTAAGGGATTCCGAAGTGGTGATTGACGGAAGATATTACAAGAAACTATATGCCGATGGTCTCAATTTAGACGATACGATTGTCGCTTCGGGGAAAAATATCAAAGTCATTCTGACGGCTGATGAGTTGTGGAACGAGATTCTTGGGCCTTGGGGAGCAAGCATGGAAAAAGAAAAGGCACTGGCACGCAGAAATATCATTTTTGCAATTCTTATCCCGTTAGTTTCCGCAGGCGCGTTTTGGTTTGGCCTCATTTTTTATCGGCGCAGACAAATTAGAGGAGCTACTTTTGAGGGATATGTAGAAAACCTTTTCAGTAAACAAGAATGGCGTATTGCGGAAAGCAATGCCTACAGAAAACTTGGCAGATGGGTTGAATCGTATAGCAATCCCGATTTTGTCTTTATTCACCGGAGAACGAATAAAAAAATAGCGGTGGAATGTAAATATAAGGAAAAGGAGTACGAAAGAATCCTCTGGGCTTATGAGGATCAAATTGAGAGGTATCAAAATTTTTCACAAAAACAAAATATTCCTGTTTTTGTGATTTTAGGAATTGGCGGGAGACCTAAAAACCCAAAGAGAGTTTTCCTTGCACCATTGAGCCAAATTAAATATCCTGATGTAAAGATTGATTATTTAGAAAAATTCGAGCGAGACCCCAAGAAGTATTTTTCGCTTGATAACCACAACGATCTTATTTGATGATTTTTGACGGCGAAAAAATTTTTGACTCTCCGCGAGGGCGCGGCGAGGGGGTTGGAGGGGAATTCCGCCGCGCCCGACTTGTCCGCCGAAATTTCAATACAGGTGGAACGTTCCGCCGGAGCGAAGCGGAGGCGGTTAGTTCCGTTCAAAAAATGTTCGAGCAGAGTTGTATAATTCCACCAGAATAAAAATTTGCCATTTTCTTTTTAATTTATAAAATAACTTTATGATAAATGAAATAATGCCATCAACTCCGCATAAAGATTTTGAAAATATTAAAAAACTTGACGAAAATGGAGTTGAATTTTGGGATGCCCGAGAATTAATGCCCTTATTAGGATATGCACAGTGGCGCGCCTTTGAGGAAGTAATCAACAGAGCGGCTAAGGCTTGTATTAATAGCGGACAGGATATTGATAACCATTTTGCCCGATCAAGCAAAATGGTTGAAATCGGCTCAAATACCGTTAGAGAGGTTATAAATTATAGACTTGATAGATATGCCTGCTATCTTGTAGCCCAAAATGGAGACCCTAAAAAGCCAGAAATAGCTTTAGCGCAGACTTATTTTGCTATACAAACAAGAAGACAGGAAATTTTTGAACAACTATCAGATGCCGAAAAAAGACTTTTTATTCGCGATGAAGTATCTGACCGCAATAAAAAACTTTTCAAAACAGCGAGACGAGCCGGGGTAAATAAGTTCGGATTATTTAACGATGCTGGATATAAAGGTCTTTATGGAATGCCATTATCGGAGGTTGAACAGAAAAAAGGAATTAAAAAGGGAGAGTTATTAGATAGGGCCGGTTCTACTGAATTAGCGGCTAATCTGTTTCGCATAACTCAAACCGATGAAAAAATAAAGAAAGATAAAATACAAGGAGAACAGTCGGCTACTCAAGCTCATTTTATGGTAGGCGGAAAAATCAGACAGACTATTAAGGAAATTGGAGGAACAACACCGGAAAATCTTTCTATGGAAAAGCATATCAAAGAAATAAAAAGAGAAATTAAACTGCTCAAGCAAGAAGAAAAGGATAAAATTAAAAGTTTTAAAAATACATAGATAAAATTGACTAAGACGCAAAGACCAATTAATTTAACAAAGCCCCCCATAGCTTAACGGCAAAGCACCCGCCTCTTAAGCGGTGTATCCAGGTTCGATTCCTGGTGGGGGGACACTAAACTTTTAATTCATAATAACTCCGTATTTCAACCAGAAGCTGGTTCTCTTTCGGCGGAAAGTAGTTAACCAAAAGTTTGAATTCCGGGAAATAAACGCTCTAAAACATACCTAAAAATAAGCTATAATGAAGTCATATGAGCCACCGGCCGCTATCAAGGTTAAATCCCAAAAAACGCTACTTGCAGGTAGCTTTAAACAGCACGCTTGATGAAGCTAAAAAAATAATCGCCCGCCTGCCAATAAACGACAGAATTATTCTTGAAGCCGGAACCCCGTTGATAAAAAGATATGGAGAAGAAGGCATAAAAAAAATACGCGAATGGTATGAAATGCGTTTATTAAAAGAAAATTTATCTTTGCCTTCTTCTTTTATAAATGTTCCATCAATACTTTCTAATTGGGATGTTTTGGCGCAATCATCATTAAATGCCTTATCCCAAAACACCAATATTATAAAAACCGGAGGCCGATTTTCCTCTTACGTCGTCGCTGATTTAAAAACAATGGACCGCGGCGAAACCGAAGTTAAAATCGCGGCTCGAGCCGGCGCCAGTGCGGCTATTGCTTTAGGCCACGCGCCGATTGAAACATTAAACAGTTTTATAGCGGCCTGCGAAGCTAACGGCTTGGACCCGATGATTGATATGATGAACGTTGAATTTCCGCTTTCGGTTCTGCGGGCCTTAAAAAAACCGCCAGCGGTCGTGATTTTGCACCGCGGCGTTGACGAAGAGCAATTTAACAAAGAAAAACAAATACCGCTTCATGAAATAAGGCGGATAAAAGGCAATTACAACATCATGATTTCCATTGCCGGAGGCGATACTTTGCGCGAAGTCCAACGCGCGATTTTCAATGACGCCGATATAGTAGTTGTCTGGAAATCAGTTTTTAAAAACACCGAAGAAACAGTTGAGCTTATTAACGGCTTCTTGAAAGAAATCAAATAAAACGGCTACTTGGTTTTTTCTTTAAAATAATTAGCCAGTGTTTTCATGCCTTCAAAAAATTCCACGGGCAGAGCGAAAATAACGGTTTTTGACGGATCAGGATTTATTTTTTCTATAGTTTGAAGAGTGCGCATTGCAATGCCGCCGGGCGTTGAACTTAAAATCTGAGCCGCCTGGGCTAACCGTTCCGAAGCCACGTATTCACCCTCGGCTTTGATTATAACGGCACGCCGTTCCCGTTCGGATTCCGCCTGTTTGGCCATTATTCTTTTCATATCCGCGGGCAATTCAAGGTCCTGGATTTTTACGTCAGTTACATTAATACCCCAAATCTTAGTCGCTTCGTCAACAATTTTCTTAATTTCCTGCGCTACTTTTTCCCGTTCTGATAAAAGCGGATCAAGTTCAATACCACCGATAACGTCGCGAAGAGCGGCTTGAGCATATTGAGCGACCGCGATAGTGTAATTTTGAATGTTTAAAATAGCGCTTTCAGCGGATTCAACGTTAAAATAAACAACCGCGTTAATGCCAACCGGCACGTTGTCTTTAGTAATAACTTCCTGCTGAGGAATATCAATCGTAGTGATCCGTATATCCACTTTCGTCATTTTTTGGATAGCCGGAAAAATCCAAGTCAGCCCGGGTTGACGGGTACTTGTATATTTTCCAAGAGTCAACACAACACCGCGTTCAAACTGGTCTACTATTTTTAAACCGCTGATTAACAACATGAATCCGAAAATAATTATGGTGATTGCGACAATGGCAAAACCCGATACTATGCCGGCTTTTGTCAAAAAAACACTAATGACCACAAGCATAAAAATCCAGCCGATTAACGAACCTATTGGATTTGATGATTTAGGATTCATTAATTTAGTATAACATATTTTGAAAAAGTAGATTTTGAATGATTGTTATGGTATAATATGCGCCATGATAAAGCTTGAAACGTCATTAATACAAATCAACGGCATTCCGCCGCGGTTCTTGCTCAAACTTAAAAAACTCGGCCTGGAGAGCGTGAAAGACCTGCTCTGGCATTTTCCATTTCGTTATGAAGATTTCTCACAGATTTATAAAATAGCCGAACTCCAGCCGAACCAGCAAACAACGGTGCAGGGTATTGTCAAGGAAGTAGCAATGCGCCGCAGCTGGCGCCGGAATATGTTTATTGTGGAAGCTTTGATAGAAGACGATACCGGCGCGGTCAAAGCGGTATGGTTTAACCAACCGTATGTTAAAAACGCGCTTCGGCCCGGTCGGCTGGCTAATTTTTCCGGCAAAGTTGTTTATTCCGAAGAAGATATCTGCCTTTCCAATCCAGCGTATGAATTTATCGGCGCCGGCCAAATGGAAACAAAACACACCGGCCGCCTGGTGCCGATTTACCCGGAAACCAAAGGTCTAACTTCCAAAGGCATCAGGTTTTTAGTCAAACCCTTACTTGAAAACCTGGAACGGCTGAAAGATTTTTTGCCGGCTTCAACCCTTAAATCTCTTGATTTGCCAGAAATTAATCTAGCGCTGGCGCGTATCCATTTTCCGGAAATCATTGAAGAAGCCGAATCCAGCCGGAAACGTTTTGCTTTTCAGGATTTATTTTTAATGCAGCTGGCTCATTTAAGAGAAAAACAAAAATTAAGCAGTCAAAAAGCGCAAGCGGTAAAAATCAATCTTGAAGATTTAAAAATCCAGCTGAAACAACTGCCGTTTGAACTGACATCAAGCCAGAAAATCAGCTTATGGGAAATTCTAAAAGATATGGAAAAATTCAAGCCCATGAGCCGCTTGCTTGAAGGCGATGTCGGTTCCGGCAAAACCGTTGTCGCCGCGCTGGCCGCGATCCAAACGGCTTTAAATGATTGCCAATCGGCATTCCTTGCGCCGACCGAAGTGCTGGCATCCCAACATTATAAAACTATAAAAAATCTGTTTCCTGATTTTGAAGGAGGCATCGCGCTTTTAACTTCATCCCAAAGCCGGGCGTATTATGGACATAATCTTGAAAGTGAAATTAAAAAAACCAGCTTACTGAAAGAAATCGCCGCCGGAAAAATAAAAATTATTATCGGCACACACGCCATTATACAAAAAAACGTCAAATTCCATAACCTGGCTTTTGTCATAGTGGACGAACAGCACCGTTTCGGAGTGGAACAAAGAGCCGCTCTGGCCAATCCTGAATTTAAAAACCTTTTAATTCCCCATGTTTTAAGCATGAGCGCAACGCCGATTCCGCGCACTTTAGCTATGACGATTTTCGGCGACCTTGATATTTCAATTATCAATGAAATGCCGAAAGGCAGAAAAGAAATAATCACTAAAATCGTGGCGCCGGAAAACCGCGACCAAGCCTACGCTTTTATCCGAGGCCAGGTTAAAAAAGGCCGGCAGGTGTTTGTGATATGCCCCCGGATTGAACAAACAACTGACAGCGGACTATTGGCAATTGACGCTCTGCGGCAGCTTGAAGTAAAAAATGTTAAAACTGAATATGAAAAATTATCACAGCGGATTTTCCCGGATTTAAAAGTGGCGATGCTTCATGGCAAAATGAGACCGAAAGAAAAAGAAAAAATAATGTCTGATTTTCAAAACCGGTCCAGCGATATTTTAGTTTCAACTTCGGTAATTGAAGTCGGGGTGGACGTGCCGAATGCCGCGATAATGATGATTGAAAGTTCCGACCGGTTCGGCCTGGCCAGCCTTTATCAATTCCGCGGCCGGGTGGGACGCGGCGAACATCAGTCGTTTTGTTTTTTATTCACGGATTCTTCTTCCGCGTCAACCCATAAAAGGTTAAAAGCCATGATTGAAGCTAAAAACGGTTTTGAACTGGCGGAAAAAGATTTGGAAATACGGGGACCGGGTGAAATTTTAGGCAAGGCTCAAAGCGGCATTCCGGACCTGGCAATGAATTCTCTGAAAGATTTTACACTGGTAAAAACCGCCCGCGCTGAAGCGGAAAAAATAATCAATAATGACCCGGCCTTAAAAAAATATCCTGTATTGAAAACAGAGATTGCCAGATTTAAAACTAAATATTTGCTGTCTTAAAAAAACCGCCGCGGCAGATGCCCGGCGGATTAAAGAGGAGGAACAAAAATAGGATTTAAAGGGTCATAATTAGACAATGAAATAGACGGCGTCAAATTATACCGCTCTTTCATTTCAATCCGTCCCCAATAAATATAAGTTTTATATTGGCAATAAACAGGATTGTCAGAAAAAAACTTCAAAGCTTTCAAACGCCATTCGGCCCTGGTAGCCGGCGGATTAAACCGTAAAGGCGAGTCAAAATAATTTTCGGGAAATTTTAAAGAAATATCCAGAAATCCGGTTTCACACAAAGCCAATCTTATTCTATTATCCGTTAAAGAAAAATAACGAAGATTAAGAGCCTGAAGAGCTGTTAAAATGCTAGATGTTTTTTCTCTGGTTTTTAATTCATCAGAATTTAAATCCCGCTGCAAATCTTCCCATGACAAATTATATTTTTTTTCAAGCACGGCTGTTAAAAACCGGTAAATAATCCGCCAATCAACAATTTTATCAAAAAACGATTGATTCTTTTCAACATTATCCAGGCACTCTTCCCACATTTTCATAATTTTTACTTCTTCTTCCGATTTTAAAACTGTTTCAAAAAATTTTCTGGCAAAAGCAAAATAAAGCCGGTTAATTTCCAAAAAAGAAACCCGCTGGCCGTTTGCCAGCAAACAAGTTTTAAAAACATTTCCTTCAATGGCTTCAAAGCCAGCTAACCCTTGATTATCCAGATTAATAATAGGCTTCTTTAAAAATCCTTCCTCAATCATCCTTAAAATAATATGAGTGGGACCGAACCGGAACTTCACGCAAAAAGAAGACATATTGGCGTCGCTAAGACATACCTGCAACCTTACATGATTTCCATCAACATCGCCGCTATTATTGTCTTCTCTCATTAAAAAAAGATTTTTTGTTACCAATAAACGCGGGGATGCCAAAAAAAATCCATTGTTATCAAGATGACCGCTGCCGATAAAAAACGATCTGCTGAATAGGTACGGCAATAAAATGTCATAAAGCATGCGGGAGTGCGTATTCATTGTACTTTTCCATTCATTAGTCAATTCAATATGATAATTTTCATGGGAACCGGCGCTGCCCGTTGATTTCTGAAAATCAGTTGATTTTTTATTGACTTCAAAAAAAGAATACCGCGCTAATGAATCATTAACTGCGGCCGAAGAAGATATTTTGTTGATCTTTTTTAAAATAACAAGCAAGTTAGCTTCCATAGCTTTTTCATAATTAATCAATTCGTCAATACCGGAACATTCCGGGGTTGCCAGTTCCAAATATTCACCGTCCTTATAACACCGTCCTCCGTTAAACAAAAAATTATTGAGATTCGCGCAATATTTGCGAGACGGCGCCAGTTGCTCATATTCCATATTTTTTTCAATATTCTCAATAAGATCTCCGCTGTCCATTCCGCGCCGTATAAAAACATCGCCTTTTGCAGAACGCGCGAACTGCCGCTTCTTTTCTTGGAACTTCAACCGCTTCTTTTTTTTCCGGTTTTTTTTCAACTTTCTTTTGTTCAGACATTTAAATCCTCCTTTCTAAAAGAAAAATCAAAATTCTGAATCAATTATAAGATGCTGCTTTAAAAACGTCAAATTCACCCTGTTGAATCCGCTAAAAGCGGTCGGCACAAAGGCCGAATTCAACAGGGGTAAAATTAAACAACCGGAGTTGAAGGACAACTTCCGCCAATCAACGAATCGGAATAAAAAGACATGGGAACAGTAATTGACCCGAGAGGCGAAACAATCCTGCCTTTTACTAAAAATAAACGCAAAAGCTTTAATGTGAAATCGGTTAGGTTTGAAATATTAGAAAAATAGGCGTCAATCAGGTTTTTATTAAAAGCCCATAGATCAAGATTATGCAATCGCCATCTGCCGTTACCCAATTTCAGTTCAATGAAACTCCAATCAACATCGGCAATGCAGTCGGGAAAATTTTTCACCAAAAAACCGCGAAAATAAGCGCGAGTATCAACCGGCGGATTAATCATTGCCTGCTCAATTTGAGAATCATTAAAAAGCCTCTTCATTTGAAAAAAAGAATTGGGTTCCAGCAAACTATGATAAAGTCCATTGGGAATTTGATGATAATGAAAATCAAGACGTTTGGCTTTAATAAAATCAAGTTCCGAATTTTTCTTTTTCTGATATTCGTCAATAAAATATTTTTTGGCAATCCAATCAATTCTGTCGCATAAATTTAAAGGATTAACGGATAATTCATTTAAAACTTGGCGAAAATCAACCAGACACTCATTAATCCAGTTTACCGAAACATTGCGGGAGTAAAATTCTTCCATTGCTATAAGACATAATTTCTGAATTTCCAAAGCAGTGCGGTCAACACCATCCTCGCACGGAAATTTTTCCCGTAATTCAAGATCCCTTGAAATAACCGGAAGCACTTTTACAGGATCTTTCAGAATCGGCAGGAAATTTACCAGATTAGCCGGAGCAAAATCCAGCATTTTTAAAAAAAGCGCCTGAACGCCGGTTTTAATATAAGTCTGAAATTCCGACATATTGGCATCATTAAAAATCACGTGAAATCGTCCGAATAACTGGCGATTGGCATGCGGTTCATCTCGTGTATTCAATAATCCCCTATGAAACATAGTTTCACAGCTTGATAATTGACTAAAAAAATCCGCCCGCTGGCTTATCTGATAAAAACACTCTGGACGATTATTTTCACTTCCGTATTTTCCGGCGCCGGTATAAATAATTCCGGTAACCATAAAAGTAAGCCAACATTGAGCCAGATAAGAAACAGCATCGTCAAATTTTCTTTCTTTTTCAACAATAGAATCAAAACCAGTCCGGCTCAAAAGATAATTATCGTGATAACCATAAGAATTTCCATGTCCATCGCTGTTATTTTTATGAACAAAAATTTTAAGATTACGGCGTTTTTCCAATTCCTTAACTGATCTGGCAACCAAAAACTCGCCAGACTTTTCAAATAAAACCAAATCTTTCGGCTTAGTAACTTCCGAAGTTGAAAATTCAGGATGCAAACTATCAATATAAAAACGGCCGCCGTTAAAAAGAGTTCTTCCCAGCTCGCTGATATATTCTTCAATCGGCGCCGCGCGATATTCCGATACCCATTTATTATTAAATTGATTATCTTCCTGCCTGACCCATTTCTCTTCTTTTGACCGTAAAAACGATACATCCTTAGAAAGTTGAATAAGCTCGGATAAAATATCACGGTGAAAACCATGATAACCGCTATCAAAAAATTCTTTGCCTTCTATCTTAAAACCATATTCATTTTCCGATCCCATTAAAAATTTACTTTTATCGCTATCTATGCCCGCGCTCAACATAAATCCTCCCCCCTGATTAAAATGTCAAAATTAAAACTGTTTCCACTATAAACCAAGTTTTTCAAAAGAAAAAGATCCCGCTAAGCGGGATCTTTTAATAAAAACTCTTATAAATAATGTCCTACATTTATTGTTTCAATCTTCCTTGCGTCTTTCTTTTCTTTTCTTATAAAACGGATGTTGACGATTTTCTCTTTGATGCCGAGAATTTTTGCCCATTCGTCCGGATTAGTGGTGTTCGGCAGATCTTCATTTTCATCATATTCCTGCTGAACCGCGGCGCATAAATAACGTGCGCGCAATCCTGGTTCCTTTTTTTCAATTTCCATTCTCACCGCCATTTTTTTGGCGCGAACAACAATATTTTCTATAAGAGCGCCGGATAAAATAAGATCAGCGTAATATAATATTTTAGGTTCGCCATTAATATAGGTCAGCTCAACGAATTTGTTATCGCGAATTTGTTCCCGGCCTTCATTATCTTTATAACTAATCTCGTCTTTTTTGGAAAATATACTTTCCAGCGCTTTATTGATAATAAAGTCCAAGGCATTGGGTTGATTATTATATTTTTCATGGAGCTTATAGCTTGCTTTAAATTTCTTTCTAAAAATCTGTTCAGCTCCTTTCTCGTTAGGCCTTTCTATTTTCATTTTAATATCAAATCTGCCGGGTCTTAAAACCGCCGGATCAATAAGATCCTGCCTGTTAGTCGCGCCTATCACGATGATATTTTTCAATTCAACCAAACCGTCAAGCTCCGAACAAAGCGTGGGTACTATCGTTGATTCCGTATCGGATGAAATTCCTATTCCCCTGGCCCGGAAAAACGAGTCTATTTCATCAAAAAAAATAACAACGGGAAATTCTTTGGAGGCCATTTTCTTAGCGGCTTTGAAAATTTCCCTGATTTTCCGCTCAGTCTCGCCGACATATTTATTAAGAAGCTCGGGGCCATTGATATTGATAAAATTTCTTGAAATCTTCTTGCCTGAAAGTTCGCTAGCTCTTTTATTGAGGCGATTCGCTATTGCTTTAGCAAGCATAGTTTTGCCGCATCCTGGAGAGCCATAAAACAGAATTCCTTTAGGCAATGGAATCTCATATTTTTCATATTTTTCTGGATAAAGAAACGGCAATTCAAGTTCATTTTTTATAGTCGTAATTTGTTCATCAAGAGCGCCAATATCTTCAAACGTGACATTTGGTATTTCTTCCAAAAAATACTCGCTTCCTTCTTTTTTCGGGGTTTTTTCAAAAGCGAAGCCATTATAAACACGCACGGCATCGCCTGCATCCAAATCTTTAGGTAGAGAATGCGCCGCAAAAACAATTATTTTCTCATCGCCAACCGGATCTAGAACTCTTAACCGCGATTTATCTTGATCCAGCCATTCGTCAAAATACGCTTCATCGCCAATAAACGAACAATCATCAATGGCAATAATAACAAAAGCTTCATTAAGACGAACCCTGACGCCAACTTTTAAATTATCAAGTTTTATATGCAAAGCTACTTCTACTAAACGGTTATTTCTGTTATCAACAAAAATATCAACAAGGCGTTTCTCGCTGTCTACAACGCGCACGAGGAATCCATAAGCATTAGGCGGAGCAGTTAAAGCCTCAATCTCTTTTTTTAATACCAAAATCTCGGCCTTGGCTTCTTCTAGCATTTTTTTCGCTTCAGAGAGAGATTGCGCAACTTTTCCATTCATTTCTTCTACCTGCTTAACCCTGCCTTGTGAATTGCGATATTTAGCAATCATTTCGTTATATGCCGATTCGCATATTTGCAACTCCTGTTCTTTTTCTTCCAGCTTTTTCTCAAACCAGATAATTTCTTTTTTAATCTCTTCATTATCCATCGCCAAACCTCCTTTTCAGTTATAAAATTTTCAAAAATGCAATTTATTAATAGATATTAAATTAAACGCTTGTTAAGTCAATCCCGGTTAAATTATTTATAACAAAATAATTATAACAGCCAAATCTGCCAGTAATTTTCCAACGAATAAGCGCCGGCGCCGTGAGTCCATAAAATTATAGCGGCGAGAAAAAGAATCAGGTCAAATTCATAACCGCCTGACAAAGCCTGCTTATTTTTTATTCTCCAAACCATTGCCACCAGCATTATTATTGCCAGTAAAAACGCCGCCAGTTGGGTAAAAAGACCGAAAATAATAAAAATTCCGCCTAAAAATTCCGTTATCGCAACTATAAAGCCCCAAAAAGAAATAAAATGCAAATTTTTTATTTTAGGCCATCCGTGCACTAAAAAAATAAGCCCGAAACCGAGGCGTAAAGCCGCAAGCGCCAGTTGGCTATAAATAAAAAGCACGGGAATCATTTTTATATTATGTTGCCCAATTTTTTAATTCTTCATAATCCGCTTCGCCGCAAATCCATTTATTACTGTCAACGTTATAGAAAAACGGCACGCCGCCGCAAAAGCTTTTATCGTATTGCTCCATCATTTTGGCGTTTTGCCCGTTATGCCAGATTTCGTATTTTTCCACTTTAACGCCGGTTTCTTTTTCCAGCCGGTCAACCAGCGAATCCATTTTTTTGCAATGAGGGCATTCCTCACCGTAAAATTCCAAAAGTTTTATATTACTGGGCATTTTCTTAATTAAATTATACCATATAATCCCTCACTCTTAAAAGATCGTAAATATTGCATAATACAAAATAAATTATATTGTTAAATAATAATCAAAGTCTTTATTAAACATTTTTTTACCGCTTTGCGGTAAATCTTTTAAGAGTGAGAGATGAAAATTCTGGCAATTGAAACAACTTGCGACGAAACCGGCGTTTCGCTGGTAAACGGTAAAGGCGGCTTAAAAAATCCGCAATTTAAGATTATATCAAACGCCGTTTCGTCCCAAATAAAAATCCACCGTCCTTTCGGAGGGGTGGTTCCTAATTTGGCAAAAAGAGAACATTTAAAAAATCTGCCTGCGGTTTTAAAAAAAGCTTTGGCTGGCGAACGGATTACCAATATTGATTTGATAGCGATAGCTGTGGGCCCGGGGCTTGAACCGGCTCTTTGGACCGGAATCAATTTCGCAAAAGATTTGGCAAAATTGAATAAAAAACCGCTGATTGGCATAAATCATCTTGAGGGCCATCTATATTCCAATATTCTTAAAAACATTAAAGTCGATTCCGTCTTTCCGGCGATAACGCTTTTAGTCAGCGGCGGACATACGATTCTGCTTTTAATGAAATCACTGACAGAATGGAAAAAACTGGGCGAAACCAGAGATGATTCAGTAGGCGAAGCCTTTGACAAGGTCGCCAGAATGCTTGATTTGCCATATCCGGGCGGACCGGAAATTGAAAAAATCGCCGCCTATGGAAGCTCAACTTCAATAAATTTTCCAAGACCGATGATAAACCATAAAAATTACGACTTCAGCTTTTCCGGATTAAAAACCTCAGTCCTATACTACTTAAAAAATCGCTCAAGGCCGCCTATAAGAAAAGTGTCTCGGAGCCCGAGCGGGCATGGTTCGAGTAAAGCCCAGTCCTGCAACTTTGTTGCGGGACTGGGCGAAGCGAGAGAGCGAGGGCGAGAGTCAAGCGGGCGAGTGAGTCGCTGGACGAACGAGACCCCGTCTTTTCGTGAGGCGGACTTGAGCGATATCGCCGCTTCTTTCCAACAAGCCGCTATTGATGTTTTAACCGCTAAAACAATTCGCGCCGGGCAACAATTTAAAATAAAATCAATTATGCTTTGCGGCGGCGTGGCGGCCAATAAAGAATTACGTCGTCAGCTAAAAGCTAAAAGCTTAAAACTAAAAGCTAGGTTTTTCGTTCCTGATTTTAAATATAATACCGATAACGCGGCAATGCTGGGAGCCGCTGCCTACATAAATCACCTAAAAAAGAAAAAATTGAGAATTATAGCCCAGCCAAATCTTAATCTTTAATTTTTATTATTTCTCCGCAGAATATCTCGTTGCTTTGCAACGAGGATGAATGCGGTATAGAAATAATAAACCCCTCCTCATTTGTAGTAAAGATTAGGCAATAGCAATATCAGAGCCGCAAGGCGACTTCGTCTTTAAACATTGCGTATGCATAGATTTTACAGCAAATGAGGAGGGGTGAATAACCGCGCGACCGCAGAGCGGATTGGATACCGCACCGCTCTGCGGTGCGGTTATTCATTTACTAAAGTTAAAACTACGGCCGTTGATTTAACTTTAGTAAATCAAAATTTAATGGAATCTGACGCCTTCTTTTTTCAAAAGCCGTAATTTCATTTTAACTCCTTTGTTATATCCGCCGATTTTGCCGTCAGAACGAACCACTCTATGACAAGGAATTTTAGGATCGCAATTTTTGTTTAAAACATTACCAACGGCCCGCCAAGCTTTAGGCCGGCTGGCGCGGGCCGCCGCTTCTTTGTAAGTTAAAGTTTTGCCGCGGGGAATTAATTTGACGACGTTGTAGATTTTTCGGGCGAATTCGGTCATACGCTTGCTTTAAATTATCTTTAAGATTCTGGTATTTTAACAACTTAACCGCGTCTTTATACAAAAACCAGCCATAGCCGTCATGTTCATCGGAAACTTTAATATAAGATTGCCGCGTTTCCGCCAAATAATAAACAACAATTTTAAAAATTTTTTCTTTTTCCCTCATGAAAGAAAACCGGTCATAAACTTTAAAATATTCTTTAAATTTTAAATCCCGACCGCTTAAGCCGGTTTCTTCTTTTACTTCCCGAAGAGCCGCGCGAAAAGCGGTTTCACTGACGCCTTCTATTTTGCCTTTTGCAAAATTCCAATAACCATT
>JACPKE010000009.1 GCA_016187205.1 Candidatus Brennerbacteria bacterium
CGGTTTATAAAATCCCTTCCCCGATCCCATTCCAATAAACTTTACCGGACAAGAACCGAGATTGAGCGGTATTTCTCAAGAAAAAAGAATGTGTTTCATCTTGGTGAAGAAAAGACCCGAGGCATTAAAGCGTTTGAGGCCAACTGCTATATGACATCTATCATGGAATACTTGGAATATATCGCTACTATACTGGGATTATTCACCAAGCTCGCGGTTAAAAGCCGGAAACTATAAATCCCTCACCCTTCAAAGATTGATAAATAAAAAATAGTATCGTATTATATGTTTAATCCTGAACCATTAAATAAACTTTATTTTGAAAATTTAATTAAACTTGCATCTTTGAAGGGTGAGGGATAAACTATAAACTAAAACCTAATATTATGAGAATTTGTCACTTCTGCGGAAAAACTTCAGTAATGGGCGGCAGCCGAAAACTTTTGCGCGGCCATTATAATCCGACCGGCAAAAAAATAAAAAGAGCCAATCTGCAATGGCTTGCTTTAGGCGCTGGCAAGCGGGTTAAGGTTTGCGCCAAATGTTTAAAAAGCAAGACGCGCGGGAAAATTTAATAAGACCGCGAGTCATCGAAATAGTGGCAGTTCGCGCCTTTGTTGTTTCTGAATAAAACTTCGGGCTGTAGTATACAGGTAGTACGCACCCGAGGGGGCAAAACGCAAATAATTTTGCGTTTTGCGGAAATTAAATTATTTTTATTTTCGGGTTGTAGCGTAATGGTAGCGCACACCCTTGGGGTGGGTGAGGACGGAGTCCGATTCTCCGCAGCCCGAAAATGAAAATAATTTAATAATTTCCTGGAGGGTGTAGACCGGGTTCCCGCCCATTCAAAAACTTTGAATGGGCGAGGCTCGCCCAAATAAAAAATTTGGGCGGCGATTCCCGGCAGCCCGACAATGAAGTTTTAAATAAATTATTTTTTGGAAACAGAATAATTTTATTCCAGCGATAAAATTTTCTTCGCCCTCGGCGCGCCAGTCCCGCTGAAAGCGGGACGCCAAGCTGGCGCGCCTGCGGGATGTTCCTCAAAATAATTTATTTAAAACTAATAAAAATTATAAAAAATATTGAATTTGACAAAAATCTATTAAGCTGTATAATGTAATTATTTAAAACTTGCCTCCCTTTTAAAGTTCCTTTTTCTTATTTATTAACGGAATTTTAAAAGGGAAGAAAATCTTGTGAAACAAGGCAAGCTTCCTGATAGCACAATAAAAATTTAAATATTTGGAGGAGAAAATGGTTGGGATGGCAGCTATATGCAGAGGTACCTTAAGATATATAAAAATAAAAATGCGAAAGGGGTTTAATTCTCAAGATTTTATTGATACAGTCCTGAGGAAAAGACCTGACCTGTCAACCTATTCTGCAATTGACAAACCAATCGTTCGACAACTTTATCGTCTAAATAAAAGAGGAGTTATTGTCAAAACGAAAAACAAATATCGAATTAAGTAATCCTTCCATTCTATAAAGCAGCCATTCGGCTGCTTCTTTTTTTGAAATCAAAAGCCCCGCTTGTTGATATCCCCGGCTAAAACCAGGTGGGAGAACTCAATTCAACTCCACGGAGCTAAACGCTATTGTCCTTCCTTGATATGATTCCTTGATCCGGAATCAACCATTTGCGAGGCTTATTTATATTATAGCACAATGCTATTAATTTTTTATTAATTTATGCGCGAATTTTAACTCTTCCATCTTACTCCAAAATTCCGTCTAAATTAACATCGTAAAGTATGGATTCGGGTATTAATCGGTAATTTAAAAGTTCTCCGTCTTGAAACCAAAGAACGATTTCTTTTTCTGCTTCCTCTATATTGCCTGAAGCATGCACTAAATTTCTCACTGCCCGGCCGTCAATATCGGAAACTTCATAAGAATCAATCGTAAAATCGCCCCTGATTGTTCCTACGTCAGAAGTCAAAGGCTCGGTGCCGCCGACGAGTTTTCTGACAATGCCGACAGCGTGCATCCCCTGCCAAACCATCACCACTGCCGGTCCTGAAGTTATATATTTTTTAAGATTATTTAAAATTATTTCCGTGACCTTAAAAGGGTCTTCAAACGGCGGCTGTTTCCCTTTCTTTTTATATGATTCAATGGTTTTTTCGCCGGTAATTCTCCGCCATTCGGGATTAACTAAATAATGCTTTTCAATCAAATCCTTTGACGGCACAAGCATTTTTAAACCAATAAGTTTTAGGCCGCTTCTTTCAAACCGACCGATAATTTCGCCAATCAGACTTCTTTGCACGCCATCCGGTTTTATTAAAATTAAAGTGCGCTCCTCTTTAAATTTTTTTCGGGAATCAAAATTCATTTTTAAAAATTAATTAAATTTAAAAATTAAGGCAGTTTCGGCAAAAAATAAACAATCCAAATTAAAGTCGCAATCAAAAAACCGGAAATAAAACCAGCCAGCGATGAGGCTACGGCTTTGCCTATTTTAAAACTATAATACTTGGTATCTTCTACTTTTAATTGATCTAAAAATTTTTCCATTTTTATAATATGAGATTTAATCCTCGACCTTTTCCTATTTTTTAGGAAATTCTATTTTTAAATTTAATTCTTTAAGCTGTTTATTCGTAAGTTCGCTTGGCGCATCCATTACCGCAGTCTGACCGCCGGAACTGGCCGGAAAAGCAACCACTTCCCTTAAAGCGCTTTCCCCGCAAATCAGCATCATTAATCTGTCCAAACCTATAGCTATGCCTGCGTGCGGCGGCGCGCCGTATTCAAAAGCTTCAAGCATGTGCCCGAATTCTTTATTTATTATTTCATCGGAATGCCCGATAATTTCAAAAACTCTGCGCAATAAAGGCGCTTTATTTATTCTAACACCTCCACCTCCAACTTCATAGCTATTACAAACCAAATCATATTGCAAAGCGGTAATATCTCCCAAATTATTGCCGGATATAAGTTTTTCCTCATCTTCCAGCCGCGGCGCGGTAAAAGGATTATGGCCATAAGTCCATTTGCCTTTATCATCCTTAACAAACATAGGGAAATCAACAACCCACGCAAAAGCAAATTCGTCTGAATTTTTGTTTTCACGCAAGTCAAATTTATCAGCTCCGAATTTTTCCATAGCTTCTTTGTATGAATAAATTGGAAACGGTTTTTGAATGATTTTTTTGCCAAACGAATCAAAAAGCTCGATAATCATTTCTTCAATCAAATTCATTACGTCTTTTTGTCCCGCAAAACTCATTTCAAGGTCAATTTGCGTATGTTCAAATCCCCTGTCGGCGCGCAAATCTTCATCGCGCAACGCGCGGGCAAATTGAAAATACCTTTCCAGGCCTGCGACCATTAAAAGTTGTTTATATTGCTGGGGCGATTGCGGCAAAGCGTAAAACTTTCCCGGCTGAAGACGGGAAGGCACGACAAAATCCCGCGAACCCTCCGGCGTTGATTTTGTAAGCATAGGCGTTTCTGTTTCAATAAAATCGCGCTTTGCTAAAAAATCACGGATAAAACCGATTGCCTGATGACGCAATTTTAAATTTTTCTGAAGCCGTTCGCGCCGTAAATCAAGATAACGATATTTTAATCTGATTTCTTCGTTTATATCATAACCGTCTCCGTCAAGATTAAACGGCGGTGTCTTGGCCGGATTCAAAATTTCCAAATTTTCAGCCGCAACCTCAACCTTGCCGGTTATTAACTGCGAATTTTCCATTCCTTTAGGTCTTTCGGAAACTTTACCGATTATTTTTATCACCCATTCCGAACGCAAACCATCGGCTAATTTATAAAGCTCCTGGTTTTTGGGGGTAAAAACTACCTGCGCTATTCCGCTTCTGTCCCTTAAATCAATAAAAATAATCTTGCCATGGTCTCGGCGAGCCGCAACCCAGCCGCAAAGTTCAACCTGCTCGCCTTCTTTTTCAATAATCTCTTTAACTAAAACGCGCATAATTTTATTTTACCTTGACAACCGATTATTAAGCAAATAATCTAAATTTAGATTGTTTAAAATGTAAATTTTAATTAATAAGGAGAGAAAAAGCCGGAATATAAATATGATATTTTTTTGATTTCACCTGTCAGGAAAATAAGCAAGACGGAATTTAAAGAAATTGAAAATTATGTAGAAATAAAAGAAAATGCCGGATTAAAAGTATACTGGCCATTAAGGGATAATCCGCATCAAGAAACTGATAACATAGGAATAGAAATTGTTTTGCATAATTTAAACGCCATGCAAAACTCGGCCATAATTCATTTCTGGTACAATAAAAAATCAACCGGATCATTCGCCGACCTTCAATGCGCTATACTTTTAAAGAAAAAAATTATCTTGGTTAATCGTGAAATTGTGGAAAAAACTCCGGAAAAAAGTTATGAAAATGTTTTATTGTATCTACACCGTTTAACTGCTGAATTTTAGCTAGATTTTAAAAAAAGAAAAGGCCCGTTGTCTTTAAGACAACAGGCCTGATTTTTTTTATTTAGATGATAATTTAAGGATAAGTTGGGTTTTTTAAAATAGAAAAAGTTCCAAAAAACCTCTCAACAAGCATTTCATCTTTCTCATCTACAATTTTCTGATAAAAAGCGAAACCTATACCGCTTACTGCCGTTTGCTTTGCTTTTTGGTAAATGGAGATTCCTATTATATTTCCAACCTCTTCTGCGTTTTGATAAACGCCAATGCCTACAAAGTTTATAGCAACCTTTTCTGCTTTTTGAATTGGAATACCTATAACAGTAGAAGCCTGCTTTCCTGCTTTTTGATAGATTGGAATACCTAACAGCGTAAACGTATTCCCATTCTTACTTCCTTGATATAAAGAAAGAATGGAATAAACGCCTTTTTCTCCTTCGGCATTACCAATCACGGTAACGACATAATCATTAAAGTTGAATGGTAAGCAAAGCAGAACAAGCACTACTAAAGTCTTTAAACCTAAAAACTTGTTCAGCTTTCCTTTTATTACTATGCATAATACCACATAGTAAAAAACCACACTTCCAACGAAAAGATAAAGATTTATCATCTTTTTTCTCCTTTATTAAATTGTTTAGGTTCTTAAAATTCTTTATTAAGATAATATCACAAGAATTAAAATCTGTCAACTACTACTCATAACGCAAAATCAAAATTACTCTAAATTAATTACCAGACCGATTTTTGAAAACTTTAATTTTCCGCTCATCAATTACAAGTTTTAAAACGCCGTCTTTATCAGTCCTGAAAATCTTACTGCTAACAGCCGCGAGCCGCGAAAGAGCTAAAGCAGTGGGATGTCCGTAAGAATTTCTGCCAACCTCAATGACGCTGATTTTTGGACTGACGGCTTTTAAAAAATCTCCGCCGGAAGAATATTTTGACCCATGATGAGCGACTTTTAAAATATCAACGTCAATATCGTAATTTCTCGCAAGATAATCCTCTTCTTCAAAGCCGATATCGCCGGTGAAAAGAGCGCTGGCGCCTCCGGCTTTAAATAAAATCACCAAAGATCCATGATTCAAATCCGGCAAATCAAAAAACTCCGGCTTCGGGGAAAGAAATTTTAAAAAATAATCTTTGTAGCTTATTAAATCGCCGGACAGCAAAACAACCTTTTTGGCTGAACTATCATTAACCGCATTTTCCAATTCCTTAAAACTTTTTGCTGTTCCTTCAATTCCGTTTGATATGAAAGCGCCGACTTTATAATGTTTAAAAACATCAATCAGTCCGATAAAATGATCGGCTTGCGGATGGCTTAAAACAACCAAGTCAATATAACGGTCATTATAATTTAGGATTTCGGAAAGTTGTTCGGCCAGCTTTGATCCGTTTGGTCCGCCGTCAATTAAAATTTTTATGCCGTCGGGCAAAATAACCAGCTGACTGTCCCCTTGTCCGATATTAAGAAAATAAATTTCCGGCTTTTGAACGGCTTTGCTAAAAACAATCTCTCGCCAAATTAAAATATTAAAAGACACCAAAAAAATTAGCAAAAGAATGATTTTATTTTTTATCTTTGCGTCATTCATTAAAAAAATAAAAGACTTAAATTGGCGAATAATTTAATAACAAAAATTTCATAACCAAGCAGTAAAGAAACAAACCAGCCGGCGATTAACGACAAACTGTAAGAAAAAAATCCCAAAGCGCCGATTAAAAATCCCATAAACATCGTCAATGGCACAGCTTCAAGAATCAAAACATTAGCAATCAGAGAAAACGGGGAAAAATAGCCGAAATGCCATATAAGCAGAGGCAATACCGCAATTTGCGCAGATGTTGTTGTCAATAAATTTTCTTTCCAGGCTAAAAATCCCGCTTCTTTCCCGAAAATTTTTAATAGCCATGGCCTGATATAAATTAATCCCAAAACAGCGGCAAAAGACAGCTGAAATCCCCAGTCAAACGCTATTACCCGCGGATTTGCCAATGTCATTAATAAAGCCGCGGCAATAATTGCGTTACGGGTATTGTATAACCTGTCGGTTCTTTCCGCTAATAAAATCAATCCCGCCATAATAGCGGCCCGCACCACGGATGACGCCGCTCCGGTCATTGCCACAAAAGCGATAATCGCAAAAACAATCGGGACAAAAAGAAAACGGCGCGAAAAAAAACTGCCAAAAAAACCGTTAAGCGCCAGAATAATAATGGCGATATTGTAACCGGAAAGCGCCACCAGATGAGTAGTGCCGCTTTTATTCAAATCGTCGCGAAATTCTTTGGAGAAATTTTGCCGGTCTCCCAGAATCAAACCGTTTAGAAACGCGGCTTTTTGAGAATCAAGAACTTTCTCAATGTTATTTTCAACTTTGGATTTAAAATTTTGAAGACCGTTTGAAATCCCGATGAATAAAGAATTATTGAAAATTTCGCTGAATTTTTTTTCGTATTTAAAATATAAGCTGTTATAAAAAACACCGGCTAAAATAAAAAATAAAATAATAAAATATTGCCAAGAAATAATTTGTTTTTTTAAAACCAGCCAAAAAATAAAAATTGCCGCGCCAAGCATGGCCAGCGGCAACACTAAAATTAGCGGTAAAAACGACGCTAAACCGGCGCCAATCATAAAAGCAATCGCCGACCAGAAAAATAAAACATCAGGCGTCATACCCGGTTAATTCAACTTCGACTGATAATAATGCCGAAGTCTTTTAGTTATAAATCTGCGACCTATTGTTGATTTCAAGTATTTTTCTCGCATTTTAGCGTCTGTTTCGTTAATACAAGCCTCGTAATATATCAACTTAGTCGAAGTTGAATTACCGGGCATGCGCCTGATGTTAAACGTTTAAAACTGTTTTGGCAAACGAAAACTATTTCGCTTTGCGCCTCATTATAATTTTTATCAACCGCTCAACGAATAATCCAACAACAAAACCTCCGAATATCGCCATCAGAATTTGATTTGCATTGTATCTATTTGATTGCCCTTGAACATCTATCAAAAAGTCAGGCGCTTTATAAATTTTTTGCGGGTTTGAAGCAAAAGCAAAATCAAAGAAAATTTCGTGAAGCTCGCTCCCGGCAAAACTATAAGGCAATTCCAAAATGCCGCCCGTTACCAAAATTTTTTCTTTCTCAAAAATAAAAATCCTTTTACCCGTTCCAATATCGCCAAGTCTTGCAATACGAACAGCGACAATAAGGTCTTCGCTTATCAATTTATTTTTTTCTATATCCGCAAATGACGCTAAAAAAGAAACATTATCGCCAATGCGAGGAGTAAATGGCGAACGTGAAAGGTTTATAAAATATTTGCCGTCAACAATTCTTTGGTCTCCGCCGTTTGCTAAGGAAACGATTGGGATAGACGCAAATGTCAGCAGTAAAATTATTATTGCTTTATACGACATTATTTTTTGTTTTAATTCATTTGTTGCCATGAATCACCCGCATCATTTGATTGATAAACAACTCCATCTTCGGTGGAAGCGGTGATTTCTTGAGAATTGTCGGGATTGATGGCGATTGCGGCAATCTTTAATCCTTTAAGACCATTGAGATTTTCCCATGAGCCCCCTTCGTCCCCGCTTTTCCATATTCCGTCTTTCGTGCCGGCATACATTATTTCCAAATCTTTGTGGAGCGCGGCTAAAGTATAAACTGTGGTGTTGTTAAAAACGTCCGTAGTTTTTGTCCAGCCGCAAAAACAACTAAATGATTGATAAACGCCATCGGCGGTGCCCGCAAAGAGAAGTCCCCAGTTATCCCAACCCATGCTTTTATCCATGCTTGTCTGGACTGCCATATACGCAAATGACCGCACGCCTGGATTATCCGGGCCATCGTCCATCCGTTTCCAGGACACGCCGCCGTCTTTACTGCGAAAAACGCCGTTATCAACGGAATAAGCAAAAAGCCAGTTCGGATTCCGTTGATTGATCGCAAGCCCGTGAATGTCGGTTCCCTTGATGCCTTCATCGGCTCGCATCCAAGTGACGCCGCCATCCTCGCTTTTAATGACGCCGAGGTCATGGCCTCCAGCAAAAAGAATTTTGCGATTCTGCGGATGAGAAACAATGCTCATCCAATCATCGGCATTGACGCTTCCCTTTGTCTGAATCTTCTCAAATGTTTTGCCGCGATTTTTTGACTCAAAAAGTCCGCCGTGGGCGCCAAGAAGAAGATTTCCATCATAATTATAGGCGAGAGCATGAATATGATGGGCGCCGGGGATTCGTGCGTTTCCCGCTTCTTGATGGTCAGGCGATGACAGCGGGACGACTGGTTTATTTCCGGCGCCAAGAAAATATCCAAGTATGATGGCGCCGATAATGATAATAGAAGTGATTATTTTTTTGTTCACCCCGTTAGACATTTTTTGTTGTTCTGACATATTATTTTTTTTGAATCCCCGTTAAGATGCACTCCGCCTATTTTTTTATTTAGCCGTTATGTCTAACGGGGTTCATATTTTACAGTGGTTAATTTTAATAAGAGTTACGCAACAAAAATATCTGCGGCAGATGTTTGCCAAATGACCATTTTAGCCAGAGGCTGATTCGCCTTCGGCGAAAAAATTGGCAAAAAACCCGCAAGTATTATAGATATGCCAATTCGTAAATTTTCGGATGAAGAACACCTTTTGCGAGAGCGTATTTTACGGAATTAAAAGAAAAGTTCTTTGGTTTGCGGCGTTGATATTGTTTGAGCGAAAAATATTCTGATAACGGCGGAGTTAAAATGTTTTTACGCAAAACGGAGAACATAATTACAAAAATAGCCAAGAAGAACAAAAAGGAAATAATATTTTTTGTCGGCATGGCTGTAAACATATTTTGCCACAGCGAAATATGTTCAACTATGCTCATGTCGCAAGGCATAATTTTTCCGGTAAATATACATCCGCTCATTCCACCGTCTTTATTCATATCCATATTCCCCATGCCTATACTGAAAAAACCCACAAAAAGCAGGGCAATAAGAGCCGTGATTGCGAAGATTTTTGCGCGACTAAAGCTCATATCAATTTGATAATACCATAATTTTTTTATGTTATCACTCCTCCGCCGAGCATCTTTAGTCCTGAGCTTGTCGAAGGATTTTTTTCATAAAACACCGCTGACTGGCCTGGAGCCGCGAATTTGACCGGACGGCTAAATTTTAGCTTATAACTGCCAGTCCTTCGACTTTGCTCAGGACTAACCCTAAACCTGCCGAATTGGTTAGCTTTTAGCTTATAAAGAGTTGCCGACGCTAAAGGCTGGCGATAACGAACCCTTGCCCAAACTTTAATTTTATTGTCTGACATTCCAACATTCTCAAGAATGTTGGAATGTTGAACGGAAATAAAATTAACATTGCTTAATTTAATTTCTTTTTTATAAAGCGTTTCACTGTCTTCACCTTCAACAACAGTAATGGTATTGCGTTTTACATTTTTATCAGCCACATAAAAAGGCTTGGTTTCTTTTGAACCGCTAAAACGATGCCGATCAATTAAACCCAACCCGTGCCTTTGCCCGATTGTATAAAAATAACTGCCCTTATGCTCCCCTATTTTTTCGCCGGTTAAAGATAAAACTTCGCCGTTTTTTTCCTGAATGTATTGTTTTAAAAAATCAGCCAGTTTCACTTTGCCTAAAAAGCAAATCCCTTGAGAATCTTTTTTGGCGGCCGTTGCCAAACCTGCTTTCTTAGCTATTTCCCTGACTTCTGACTTTAAATAATCGCCAATTGGAAAAAAACAATGTTTTAACTGCTTCTGCGTTAAAGTCCATAAAAAATAACTTTGGTCTTTATTTTTGTCTTTGGCTTGATACAATAAATACGCCGTGGGCCCGGGATGATTCGAGACCAGGGTTGGTACCTGAGTTTCCGGGGTTTGATTCCCCGCGGGTCCACGGCTTTTCAAATTATCCACAACTGCATTTGACAAGTTAAGTGAATTTGATACCCTAATATTAGGTACCAGCTCTGGTTTTATCCAATCATTCTGAAATTCAACCAAAACCTCGCCAAAAACGGGGTTTTTGGTTTTTTTAAGACGCGCGTAGTGTCCCGTCGCCACATAATCCGCTCCCATAGCCAGAGCTTTTTTAAAAAACAAACCGAACTTGATTTCCTGGTTGCACATAACATCAGGATTAGGCGTAATGCCCTTGCGGTAGCCGTTTACCATATAATCAACCACTCTTTTTTTATATTCTTCTTCAAAATCCCAGACATAAAAGGGAATTTTCAGTTTTTCCGCAACCCGGCGGGCGTCTTCGGCGTCTTTTTCCGCGCAACCGTCAATATTGAAACATCGCATAAAAACACCGACTACCTCATAACCTTTTTTCTTTAACAACAAAGCAGCGACAGAGCTGTCCACTCCCCCGCTCATGGCCACGAAAACCTTTTTTGATTTATTTATGCTGTTCATAACTTATATTGCCAATTTGCTTTTGCTTTTCAGTATTATCATATACTAAAAAGCCGGAATTAAATCAATTAATAATTTATACATGTTCCATCCAAAAACTTACACAGTTGAAAGTGTTACCAACGGGCATCCGGACAAAGTCTGCGACCAGATATCGGACGCGATTTTGGATGAATGCCTTAAACAGGATTCGAAAAGCCGGGTGGCTGTTGAATCTTTTGGCGGACACGGTTTTTTGGTTATCGGCGGAGAAGTAACAACTAACGCTAAAGTCAATTACAAAAAAATCGCGGAAAATGTTTACCGGGAAATAGGATATCGCGACAATCTTAAAATCGCTGTTAACGTCAGCCAGCAATCGCCTGATATCGCCCAGGGAGTTGACACCGGAGGCGCCGGAGATCAGGGAATAATGTACGGATACGCCACGGCTGAAACTCCACAGTTTTTACCGGCTGGAATCGTGATTGCGCACCAGCTGACCAGCGGTCTGGAAAATTTAAGAAAGAGCAAAAGCATTTCATGGCTGAAGCCTGACGGCAAATCACAAGTAACAATGAACGGCGGCAAAATAAAAACCATTTTGGTCAGCTGTCAGCACAGCGATAAAATTTCTCAAGCGGAAATCAAAAAAAATCTGGTAAAAAAACTTATTGCCCCGATTGCCGGAAAAACCGATGGAATTGAAATTTTGGTTAATCCGACCGGAAAATTCGCTATCGGCGGTTTTGAATCCGACACCGGCCTTACCGGCAGGAAAATAATGGTTGATACTTATGGCGGCTTGATACCGCACGGCGGCGGAGCTTTTTCCGGCAAAGACCCGACAAAAGTTGACCGTTCAGCCGCTTATATGGCCCGTTTTGCCGCTAAAAATCTGGTTGCCAACAGCTTTGCCAAAAAATGCCTGGTTACTGTCGCATACGCCATCGGCCGGGCCGAACCGGTAATGATAGAAGCTATAAACGAAAAAAATCAGAGTTTGAGAAAAATTGTTGTTAAAAATTTTGATTTCAGGCCAAAAGCGATTATTGAATATTTAAACCTGCGAACCCCAATTTACAGGCAAACTGCGGCCTATGGCCATTTCACCAATCCGGCATTAAGCTGGGAAAAAATAATAAACTTTTAATTACCGCAGAGTATTATATTTTGAGATATTTGCCGTTATTCCCGCCATTGTTAAAAATACAGCCAAAGCGGTGCCGCCGTAGCTGATAAACGGCAAAGGTACGCCGGTTAGCGGAATAATTCCTGAAATTGCGGCAATATTAATGAAGACTTGCGCCCCTATTATCGTTCCGAATCCGGTTGAAAGAAGTTTTGCGAAATTATCGCGGCTTTTCCAGGCAATGCGGAAAACGCGGTATAAAAGAAAAAAATAAAAAAACACCAGTCCTGCGGCGCCCGCAAAACCGAATTCTTCTCCTATAACAGCAAAAATTGAATCGCCGATCGGTTCCGGCAAATAATTATATTTAGTCAAAGACTTGCCGTAGCCAACGCCCCAAAGCCCTCCAGAACCTATAGCGGTAAGCGCCTGATTAATATGAAATCCGGTTCCCTGCGAATCGGCTTGGGGGTTTAAAAAGGCCTGCACTCTTTTAAGCCGGTAAGGAGTAGAATAAATAATAAGCGTTAAAATCAAAATTCCCAAAAAAATCGCGCTTAAAAGATAAGACATTTTGGCTCCGCTTAAAAAATAAACAATCAAAGAAGAAAAAGCGATTAAAGCTACGGTAGTAGTTGAAGGCTGGGCCAGCAGAAGGCCCGCAACCAATCCGCAGACGATTAAAAAAGGAATAAAACCGCTTTGAAAACTGCGTGAGCGTTCGGTTTTTTTACTTAACCAGGCGGCGATATAAATTAAAAAAGCGGCTTTTACTATTTCCGCCGGTTGCGCGGTTAAAGGCCCGAATTTTACCCATCTATCGGCTCCGCCGGCTTTAAATCCTAAGGGCGTAAAAACAAGCATAAGAAGAATTACGCTTGCAATCAGAAACCAAAAAGCCAGCCTTTCAAAACGGCTGTAATCTATTTTTAAAGCTAAAAAAAAACCGATTAAGCCGAGCGATAAGCCGTATAAAATTTGGTGTTTTAAATAATAATAGCTGTCCCCGAATTTTTTTTGTCCTAAGTCTGAAGACGCGCTCGCCAAAACCATTAACCCAAAAACCGTTAAAAGGAAAATCGCGGCAATAAAAATATAATCTGGTTCAAAATTATAAGTTCTGATTCTCATATTAGCCAGCTCTTAATATCTGGCCGTTTAAATTCTTTTCTATTTTGCCGTTTTCCATGACAACTGCGCCGTTTAAAATAACATCAATCGGAATGCTATCGCGAATAACCGTTAAATCGGCATAATAACCTTCTACTATCAATCCCCTGTCTTTAATGCCGTATTTTCTTGCCGGAGCCGATGTTATTTTTGAAATAGCCAGCTCAAAAGACATCAATTCTTTTTCTTTTATCAGCTGGAGGAATTTTGGGAAAGTATTGTAATAACGTTCGTGCTTGAAATGATCGTCAGGCAAACTAGCGCCGTTTGAAGAAATAAATGACCGCGGCACCGATAAAAATTTCAGCGCTGATTCAAAATTTATATTTTTATAAAAAAGAACTGCCCGTAAATCAGTAAGCTTCATCAATTCTAAAAGCGCTTCTTTATTTTTAAGATTATGATTCGCGGCAAATTCGCCCAAAGTTTTTCCTATTAAAAATTTATAAGCCGGAAGGGTTCTGGCGATTATAAGATCCTCGCCTTTTACATTGGGCAATTCATCAATGAGTCGTTCTCTTACCTCTGGCGCGGTAATATTATCCGCCATAACTTCTAAACCTCCTTGTTGGGCCCATTCCGGCAGTAAAGTATAAATCGGCGTCACGCTGGTATCAAAAGGATAAAGGTCAAAATTGATATTGGCGGTCGCGGCATTCTCCTCAATCATCACCAAAGCTTTTTCATAATCAGCCTTGAATCCGTTAAGCGGCCGGAAATGGCTGATTTGCGTTTTAACTCCGGTGTCTTTGGCAAGGCTTAAAGTTTCGTTCAGAGCGGCCAGCAAGCCGTTTGATTCGGAACGAAGATGAGTGGCGTAAACTCTTTTGTGCCGCGCCGTTAATTCAACCAGTGATTTAATTTCGTTATAAGGAACAAAACGGGAATGAGCATAACCCAGTCCGGTTGAAAAACCGAACGCGCCTTCCTGAAAAGCGGTTTCCAGAATTTTCTTAAAAGCGATGATTTCTTCGCTGGTTAAATTGCGGAAACTTTCGCCGACCAGGCCGCGCCTGATTGTTGAATGCCCAACTAAAGTTCCGAAATTAACTCCCAGCCCTTGACGCCCGACAACTTCCAAAAATTCGGCAATCGTCTGCCAGTCAACATTCACTTGGTTGATGTCAGCCCATTTCCTGATGGAATTTAAAGAACCGGTAATCAAGGGCGCGAGCGATGAACCGCAATTTCCGCCCAAAATAGTGGTTACTCCCTGTTTTATAAAATCATGCTGATAGGGGTCGGAAAATAAACCGAGATAATGGTCTGAATCGGTATTAATATCAATAAACCCGGGCGTTACCGCCGCGCCTAAAGCGTCAATTATTTTATCCGCGTTGCGCTGGGAAAAATTACCAACGCCGGCAATCCGCTGGTCTTTAATCAAAATATCGGCTTTAAAACCAGGACTGCCGCTGCCATCGTAAACTAAGGCGTTTTTGATTAAAATGGTCATGCTTTAATTATCATTATAGCATTACAACGGTTTAAAAAAATAAGATAAACCCCTCACCTTGGCTGTAATGTTTTGATTTAAAAATTAAAACCAAGAGGAGCGAATCGCCTACGGCTTAGTTAAGTAAGTTTTCATTATTTTTTATCGTCAAAGTGAGGGGTTGAGGTTTACTAACTGACCGAGCACATAAAGTTTTATGTGCTCGGTCAGAGCAAGCCCTCAAAAAAATCTTGCTAAAAAGAAAATTATCAGTCCTAAAGCGCTGAAAATAGCGGAAATAATCCAAAAACGCATAGTTACCTGGGTTTCCGGCCATCCAAGAGCTTCAAAATGATGATGAATCGGCGCGGAAAGAAAAATTTTTTTGCCTAATATTTTCTTGCTTGCCATCTGAATAATTACCGACAAAGATTCCAAAACCAGAATAAAAGCGAAAAACGGCAATAATATGGCGGTGTTGGTGAGCATGGCAATCACGCCTAAAGTAATACCCAATGACATTGAGCCGGTATCCCCCATAAAAAAACGCGCCGGATAAATGTTAAACCATAAAAAAGCCAGCAAAGCGCCTATGACTGTTCCGCCAAAAGCCGCCAGATCATAACGTCCCAAAACAAAAGCCACGACAGTCAATGAAGCAAAAGCTGTCAGCAAAACTCCGCCGGCAAGCCCGTCCAAACCGTCGGTTTCATTGGCGGAAAAAGCCGAAGCAATAATAATGAACATAAAAAACGGGAAATACCACCAGCCGATCTGAAAATTTCCTAAAAAAGGAATATATAAAATATCCCAGCCAAGGCGGAAATAAAACCACCAGGCGCCGATAGCGGCCATAAAGGCGTAAAGAATAAGTTTATGCCGGACTTTAATGCCTCCGCCATGAGGCCCGATTTTAAACACACCAAGCAAATCATCAAAAAGACCGACTGCGGCGGCAAGCAACATAGCGGTTAAAGGCAGATAAGTCTGGGCCCGGTCAATAAAATTTAAATATCCCCAGAATCCGTCAAACAAAGAATCGAGAATCCAAAACAAAACAGCAAGGCTGATAACGGTTGACCAGATTATTACCCCTCCCATTGTCGGGGTCCCCGACTTATTTTTATGAAGTTGGTTGAAAATCGGGGCGCTTTTTTCCGGTCTGATATTCGCTTTTACCAGCCGGCGTTTTTGCAAAAGTCGCGTAAAAATCGGTGTTATCGCTAAAGCGACAAAAAAAGCCGCAAAAGAAAGAAATAAAACTCTTATCACTTGAAAAATAGGCATCGATGTCAAATGTCAAATGTTCAATGTTAAATGTTTATTAATAATACGTTTGTTTTATCCAATTAAAAATCTTAAGAGTTTCTTCAAACCGGTCCTTTTTTGAACCAAGAATTATTATCAGGATATTGCGATTATTAAACCGGAAAATAGACAAAAGATTTTGCTGGGCTTCTTCAAGAAAACCGGTTTTGCCGCCGATAAAATCCGGTTGGCCGGAAAATTTATTGATATTTACAAGATCAATCCGTTTTTTGGAATTTATTTCGTAAATAGAATTTTTCGGTTCGCGGCTTATGGCAAAAATTTCCGGTTTGTTCGCTAAAATAAAACCGGCAAGTTTTTGCAGGTCATTAGCCGTTGATTGGTTAAGAACAGAAAGCCCGGATGGATTAAAAAATCTAGTTTGATTCATTCCCAGAGCTTCGGCTTTCCCGTTCATTTCTTCAATCAAATTTTCGTCGCCATAAAATTCGGCCAGCGCGGCGGCCGCGTCATTGCTTGAAACCGCCATCATCGCTTTTATAAGGTCTTTGGCAAGATAACTGCCGCCGGATTCCAGGCCGCCGGCGCCGCCTTCGGTAGCAATCGCTTTTTGGCTGACAATGATATTTTTCTTCAAGCCTATTTTTTCTTCCGCGATTAAAGCAGTCATTAATTTGGTCAAAGAAGCGATAGGCCAACGTTTATCGGAATTAAACCCGAAAAATTTAAAACCGTTGTCCAAATCAACGGCCAAAGCCGCGGCCGCTTCAATCCAAGGCGGTTGAGCGCCGGATTTTTTAATTGGCGCGGCCGCGGAGTTTAAATCCGCTAAAACAGTTCGCTGATTAACGGTTTCTTTTCCCAAAAAACTGCTGACTGCGACGGCCTGATTAAACGAAGCAGGTCTTGATTGTTCTAAAACAGCCGCCGGCGTTTCCGACCGGCTTAAAATTGATTTATTGACAAAAACCGATGCCAAAACAACAACAGTGAATAAAAGCGAATAATAAGACGTTTTCATTGCATCGTTTGTTTTAATAATTCCCGGTATTTTTGGTATTCCGGCAAGTCATCCGGCTTAGGCAAATTTATATGTTTTAAAAAATCGAAACTTGCGCGATATAAATAAACATTGGTTTTTTTATGGTCAACTGAACGTTCCACCAGTCCTCGCATTAAAAGATTGCGTAAAATAAAACTGGAATTTACTCCTCTTATGTAATCAATAGTAGAACGCGGCATAGGCCCGCCGTAAGCGATTAAAGAAACCGTTTCCAAAGCCGCCGGAGTCAGGTTTTCCTTCATGTCTTCTTTGATGAGCTGTTCCAATGTGCCTGAAAAATCCGGTTTTGTGCCGAGTTGCACATTGTCATTAACGCGCAATAATTCCAATCCCCTTTCGCCGGATTTTAAACTTTCGGTTAAATAATCAGCGGCCGTTTCCAATTCATCAACTCCATTTTTTAAAATAGAAGCGGCTTTTGAAATCGCAAGCGGCTCGCCATAAATAAAAAGCAGGGCTTCCAAAGCCGCCGCATTTTTTTTAATTTTATCATCGTTCTTTATGTCATCCATAATAATTAACCGCTTTAAAAGCTAATTTATTATATCTTAGAAATGTTGATTTCCGCAAAATGTTCTTCCTGTTCAACCTGAACCAGTTTATTTTTAAGAAGATGAAGCACAGCCAAGAACAAAGCGACAATCTCGGAACGGCTTTTGTCTTTAATAAAATCTTTAAATTTAAACGCCGAAGATTTCACTCTTTCCATCATTTCGTTCATTTTTTCCTCAAGACTGATAATGGAAATTTTGATGTTTTTGGTTTCCAGAACAAACTGGTTCAAATCAGTTATAATGCGGCTGATTGCCAAATGAAGCTGGCCGGCATTCAAATCTTTTGGCGGATAAAAAAACGCCGGCTGAAAAGCTAAAAATTCTCGGCTGAAAATCAGCGGCTTTTCATTCCAGAATTTTTTGATATTTTCCCTGGCATCCCTGAATTCTTTGTATAATCTAAGACGTTCTTCCAGGTCTTTGATTTCTTTTTCTTCTTCTTCATTGACTTCCAAAACCGGCAAAAGCGCTTTTGATTTTATCAAAAGTAAACGGCTGGCAACCACAATGAAATCAGCCAGCAGGCGCGGCTCGGTTTTTTCAATAGTTTTAAGATAATTTAAAAAATCAGCGGTTACTTCAGCCAGGCTTAATTCGGTAATATCCAGATGTTTCGCCTCAATAAGCTCCAAAAGCTTTTCAATTGGTCCGGAAAATTTTTCGGTTTTCAATTCATAAATCATGTAATTATAAGTTGAATGTTAAATGCTAAAGGTTAGTTAGCGCTTCTTTCGTATAAACATTGCTTGCGTTCCAAAGCATCCAGCCATTAAGAAGTTCGGCGGTGCTGGAAGCGGAATCATAAACCGCCTTGATTTCTTTTTTTATTTTATCGGCGTTATAGCTTGCGCCCAGATCAAAATCCTGAAGCCAGGGACGAAGTTTAACCTTTGACAGTTGACCTTTGACGGTTGTCGAAGCCGTTATAAGTTGTCGGTTATAAGTTATTAGTCTAGAAAGCGCGTTATCCATAGAATACTTCACCACTTCATAAGGAAATAAAGCGGGATTTTTATACCCCAAAAAACCGGAAATATAATGCGACGGGTAAACCATCGGCGCCACATAATCAAAATTCGCGTAAGCGTTCTCAATGATCTGGCCTATGCCCATATCATCTTTGTTGATCGTTGTCAGGCCGAAAAGATCGGCTGAAATTTTAACGTCTTTCATCTCGGACCTTAAATATTGGAAAAAATCCCCGATTATTCTGCTTTTTAAAGTTGTTTTCCGGTTATAAAAAGGAAATGTCATATTTTTTAAATCTCCGTCAGAAGCAAAACGGATATAATCAAAATTTATTTCGTCAAATCCTCTTTCAACCAGGTCTTTTGCAATGGCAATATTATAATCCCACGCTTCTTTAGCGGCCGGATCAATCCAGGCCAGTTTTTTATTGTCATACCAGAGAGTTGACGTTGACCATGGCCAGGAAGAAGATGATGCCATAAATTCCTTTGGCAATTTGGAATATTGGTGAATGGCTAAATCAGGCCTGGCAGTAGCTAAAACCGGGTCCTGAAAAACAGCAATCCGCGCTATAATATAAATATTATCGTCGTGCAGTTTTTTAACAAGCGAATTTATTTTTGAAATCCTTATTTCTTTGGCTTTATATTTATCAATTAAATCGTTTTTTATGTCATAAGCCACATAACCGTCAAAAGTTTTTATATCTATAACAATGGCATTCAGCTCGGTGGTTTTCAAAAGCTCCAGCAAATATTTCATTTTTGTCCGGGAGGAAACGGAAAAACTGGTTGCGTAAACAGCTTTTATTTCAGCCGGAGGATTTGGAAGTGGTTGTTGATTTTCAATATCCTCCGGTTTTGGTAAAATATCCGGCGATATTTTTTTGTCTAATTCAGCTGAATTTACCGATAAAATCACATCATTAGTTTTTTGCCAAAAAAATAAAAAAGGCATTCGCAATAAAAAAACCGTTGCCCCGACTCCGCTTAAAATTAATAAAGCTTTCAAAAATCGCATTTATCCCGTTAAAAAATTAAAATCGGCATCTTTACGATTTAAAGACTTTTTGAAATTAATTAAAATTATTTTAAAAAAAAATGGCGTCATTATTAATTTTCTAACGGGGGGGTCAAGATTATTTTAACAGCTTGACTAAAAAGATAAAAGGAATATCGTAATAATAGAAATCCATAAAAAATTTTTATAAGGAGGAAGTGAGATGAAAAGCATAAGAAAACAGTCGGTTCTGGTATTATTTTTAGGCATTTTTTCTTTATTTTGTTTTTTAGGAAACACTGTTTACGCCGAAGAAAACAAAGGGTTTGCGCTGGCGGAACAGCTGCAAAATTTTTTTGTTGAATTATCGGAAAAAGTCAGGCACAGCGTTGTAGTAATAGAACCGCTAAAAGATTTTTCACAGCCGCAGCAAAAAAAAGACCCGCCGAACCAAAATCCCCCGGATACGCCCGATAAACCGGAACCAAAAGAAGAAGGAACCGGTTCAGGCGTCATAATAACGGCTGATGGATATATTATCAGCAATTATCATGTTGTCGGAGAAGCCGACAGAATGAAAGTTATTATGGCTGATAAAAAAGAATTTATTGCTACAATAGTTGGCCGCGATCCGGACACAGACCTGTCTTTATTAAAAATAAATAGCCTGATACAATTGCCTTTTTCCACTCTTGGTAATTCAGATAATGTTAAAACCGGCCAATGGGTTATAGCTGTTGGCGAGCCGTTTGGTTTTAAAGGCACAACAACTTTTGGAATTGTTTCGGGATTAAACAGGGATTCTGTAGGAATAAATCGATTTGAAGATTTTATCCAAACTGACGCCTCAATAAATCCAGGCAACAGCGGGGGTCCTCTTTTTAATATTCAGGGGGAAGTTGTTGGCATTAATACGGCAATTATAAACGGAGCGAATACTATTGGATTTGCTATTCCAGCTAATCTGGTAAAAGAAATTACCGACCAACTTAAAGTTTCAGGCAGAGTATCAAGAGGATGGTTAGGTATTGGAATACAAGAATTAAGTCAAGAACTGGCGGAAAAATTTAATTGGGATAGCATTAAAGGCGGCGTGCTTATATCCGAGACTTTTGTTGGCCAACCAGCTGATCAAGCAGGGTTAAAGCACGGTGATATTATTCTAAAAGTTGACGGCGTTGTAATAGAAACGCAAAAACAGCTGTCTAAGATCATTGCCGGATTTAAACCTGGAACAACCATAGAAATAGAGATTGCTAGAGAAGGAGATATAAAGAACTTTTCAGTAATTCTTAACGACAGAGAAAAAAGCATGGATTAAGAGTGAAGATTAACTATTTTCATAATTACAGAACAGTCCCGTTTTTTGGGACTGTTTTTTTACCCTGTTCAATTCGGCTTTTAGCCGACCGCCTTTAGCGGATTTAACAGGGTAAATTGATTATTACTCTTAAAAATTATAAGCTTAAAATAAGACTTCGCGAATATACGAATGTAGCACGAATATACGAATAACACGGGAAAATGATTTAAAATTTAAAACATTATTGCCAAAATAACTATGTCATTATCCATCTACCGCAAATATCGGCCTAAAACTTTTGACGATTTGCTTGGCCAGCCGACAATTATCCAAATCCTTAAAAACGCCGGACGGCTCAATAAAATTGGCCATGCTTATCTTTTGTCCGGTCCCCGCGGCACCGGCAAAACAACGGCGGCGCGGCTAATCGCTAAAACAGCCAACTGTGAAACCCGGCGCCAGAACCCTAAATTTCAAGCTCTTGGCGAGCCATGCAACGAATGCCGAATTTGCCGTGAAATCAACGAAGGCCGGGCGCTTGATATCGTGGAAATTGACGCGGCTTCAAACCGGGGCATTGACGAAATCCGCAATCTTAAAGACGCGACACGCGTCGCTCCGACCTCTTATCTTTATAAAGTTTTTATAATTGATGAAGCGCATATGCTTACCAAAGAAGCATTTAACGCGCTTTTAAAAACTCTGGAAGAACCGCCAAGCCATGTTATTTTAATCATGGCAACTACTGAAATGGATAAAATTCCGGGAACCATCGCTTCCAGAACCCAGCGGTTTCATTTCAAAAGAGCGTCGGTTTTGCAGATTATTGAAAAGCTTAAAAAAATCGTTGAAATTGAAGCTATAAAAATTGATAATGACGCCATTGAATTGGTAGCGGCCGCGGCCGAAGGAAGCTTTCGCGATGCCGAATCTCTGCTGGAACAAATGTTAAACTTCGGTTCTCCGGTTGGGGAAGAAAAAATCAGCCTACGGGATGTGGAACAAATGATAGGCAAAACCGGCAGCGCCAAAGTAGCTGCGTTCGCCGAAAAACTTCTAAAAAAAGACATTGAAGGAGCTTTAAATGCTCTGAATGAAATACAAGAAGGCGGCTATAATCTTGCCCAGTTCTGCAAAGACCTGATTCATCATCTCCGCCGGACATTGGTTTTAAAACTTAACCCGGCAATGGACAGCGCTTTTCAAAATGAATTGGCAAAAAATGACCTGGAAAATCTTAAAAAACAAACCGCTTATTTTCAGCCGGAAAAACATATACAGCTTCTTAAAAATTTAATCAACGCATATGGCCAGATGCGTTATTCCCCTTTTCCGGTTATTCCGCTTGAAGTGGCAATAGCGGAGAGTTTAAAATTATAAAAGCATTTCAGGCAAACTAAAAGTATGCTAGAATAAAAAATAATGGAATCGGCATTGATTTTTTCTCAAACGGTTTTTTATTTTATTTTTTCGCTTTTGGCGGTTATTGTCGGCGTTTTATTGGTGATTTTTATTTATTACCTGCTTTCTTTGACCAGGAATTTAAGAGATATTTCTAAAAATTTGCGCGATGCTTCGGAAAAAACAATCAATGCGTTCTATAAAATCCCAATCATTTCATTATTTTTAGGCAAAAAAAACAAAGAATATAAAAAAGGGCGAAATAAATCCCCACACCTATTTTAATAATAAAGTTAGGTAATAAAATAACTATTTTCTTTATATAATTTTTATTTTTTAATTCTGACGTAATATTTTTAAAATAGGTGTGGGGATAAATAAAAACTACAATATGAAAAAAGGTAACGGAAAACTTATAGAAGGAATTTTAGCCGGAGCGGTTTTAGGCGCTATTGCCGGTATTTTTCTGGCGCCGGAATCGGGAAAAAATCTTAGAAAAGACATCAAAAAAAGAACAGCTGAATTTTACAAGCATTTAATTCCTAATCTTAGAAAAATTAAAAAAATAGGCGAACAGGAATACAAAGAACTGGTTAAAAAAGCGGCTCAACGCTATGCTAAAAGCAAAAAAATCTCAAAGAAAGAAACAGACGATTTAATTAAAGAAGCTCATAAATCCTGGACACACCTTACAAAACATTTAGGAAAATAAGAAAAAGCCTCCGCAAAGCGGAGGCTTTAAATATATTATTCTTTAAGGAAAACTAAAGGTGAATAAATCATCTACTTTTTTTCTGATACCAAGATACCATTCCCAAAAATTATTTATTTTTTCATTTGCATCGCTAATAAGCTTTTTACCATCCTCATTATTGGAAGACGAGGCAATAGCCAAATCCATAGCTAAATCTGCTTCTTGTAAAATTTTTGTTCCTTCTTTTTCTACTCTCTCAAGTAATGCTTGAGCCTCGTATGTCTTGTCTTCACGCAAAACCCTGGCCTTGGATTCAATAATCATATTTGAATTATCTCTTATCAATTCAATCTTCAATTTTCTTCCAGGCACTGCGGAAGCCCTGATTTCTTTTGCAAGTTCTTCTTGTGAAAGAAAGGTTTTACCGTTAATAGTGGTTATTTTATCGCCTTTCTGCATTCCGGCTATCTCTGCAGGTGTATTCGTCAAAACTTCCATTATTTCAAATTGATTACTTTCCTCGTCAAATTGCAAGGCAACACCTATTCCGATAAAAGGACCGGCTTGATCTTTTATCATTAAAGCTAAAGAATCAAAACCAGCTCTCATTGATGTATTCAAATCACCCGCAGTTGTTTCCATATCCGCGCCAAAAGCTGGAATAAAAAACGCCATTCCTAAAATCAATACCATAGCTAAAAATGAGACCCTTTTCATTTCTTCCTCCTTGTTTATATTCCCGCCTTAAAAACGAGAATAATGTTAAATTGTTAAATAATCTTATTAAAGATTAAAGCAAATTTTAAAAAAGTAAAGCCCGTAACGTCCATAAGGATGCGTTACAGGGCAAGCTTATAAAATAAAACAATAAATTCTTTAAAAAAAGAATAAAGATGGGAATTTACCCATCTTTATAAAGTTAATTAACTTACTAATCGTTTATAGATTTCGTAGGCGGTCATTGCGCCGTTAATAGCTCTATGAGGCATTGGTTCTTCTGGAATTCCAAGATATTTTGCCACTTCATTCATATTGAATTTCTCAAGACCGGAATTTCTAAGTTTCATCAACGCCATTGTGAAAAGATCAATAGGGTGATAGTCCATTAAATTTTCAACACCGGTTTTATTAAATGCTTTTAAAATAAATGACCAATCAAAAGTAACATTATGGGCGCAGAATATAGCATCTTTTGCTTTAGCGCTATAGATCAACATAACTGCTTGAAGAGCTAGCGCATTATGCCAATCAATTGCATTATAACCATTAAGCTTTAAAGCAAATTCGGTGGCTGTCTCTAGATGTTTCGGTCGTACTTTCACGTCAAGCGTATCTATGATTTCAAGAGTTTGTTGATTGACTAACACTAATCCGACCTCAATAATTTCCTGAATTGTTGGATCAAGGCCAGTGGTTTCAACATCGGTAATAGCAATGGGTCTTTCAAGAATTTTCATTTCTTCCTCCTTCTAAAATATGGTTTGAGTCTAGCAACTGTTTCCTGCCAAAGTTTTTTGTCCAATTCTGGATCCATATTGCGCCAATTCCCGCGTTCGGGATAACCAAGTATGTCAGCTATAATAATACGCAGATATTGAGATGGCGCCGGCGGATTCCAACACACCATTACTTTACCGTTAGGAACTGTCCAAAGAAGATATGGTTCCAGACGTTCATTGTAAAGTTCTTGTAAATGAGCAGGGTGCTGAAGTTCTCTAAACTTTGCTTTGGGGAAATCTGCGAGTATTATTGTGGTTAAATCAATAATTGCGGGTAAGAAGTGAAGATGGGCATGTTTTATGCTTTGACCGATAATCCCATGTTCAAACATTATAATCGGATAATTAACTGCGGGATTGTTCTTACAATATTCTAATGAAAGCGCGCAACTTACTTTGCTTATTATTTTAGCCATTGATTCTATCTGATTGTCATGATGATGAGATGCAAGCGCGCCCATGCACGAAATATGCGCTTTTGGAATTACAATCGTATAACCGCCAATTATCTGGCCAAGCGAAGCAACAACATACCAATCGTTATATTCAGCGATAATACGTTCTTCAAATTTAGTTCTATCGCAAAAATCGCAATTACTAACCATATTCTCTCCTAATTTCAAGGTTTTATTCTAAATTTGATGTTAAGTATTTTTATAATTAATGTCAAACAAAAAATAGATCGTTTATATTATTAAACGATTATGCTTTTCTTAATGAATGCGCCTTGTAAGGATCGAACTTACGACCTTTCCGATGTGAACGGAACGCTCTGCCACTGAGCTAAAGGCGCAATCTTATATTTATTAAAAATAAAACAAAAAAACGCCGCAATCAAATGGCGTTTTTTTGTTTTACCGAAATATTGTTTATTTAAGCCAATTCAACAGTAGCGCCGACAGCTTCAAGTTTTTTCTTAAGCTCTTCAGCTTCTTCTTTTTTAAGGCCTGTTTTAACCGCTTTTGGCGCGCCGTCAACCAAATCCTTGGCTTCTTTTAATCCAAGCCCGGCGACCTCTTTAACTGTTTTAATCACGTTAATTTTTTGGTCTCCGACGGCCTTTAAAATAACGTCAAAAGAAGTTTTTTCTTCAGCCGCTCCCCCGCCGGCGGCCGTTGCTCCGGCTCCGGCAACAGCCATCGCCGCGGCCGAAACTCCGAATTTTTCTTCAAGAGCTTTGACCAGTTCGGATAGCTCAACGACCGTTAATTTTTCTATTTTTGAAATTATATCGCTGTATTTTTCCATTTAACTTATTCACCAATTTTATTGCGACCTTTTGGCTTTCTCGTTTAACACAAATAAAAACTGTCTTAACGGCGAACTGATCATGCTGACAAGCTGCGCCAGCAGAACTTCGCGCGGCGGCAGCTGGCCGATAAATTTAACCTCATCGGCGCTAAAGAATTTTTTATCGTTTAAATCATAAGCGCCGAGAATTTTAAACACATTCTTGGTTTCTTTGGAAAATTTATAAATAGGAGCCGCAATATCAGTCAAGTCTTCAGCGGAAAAAAGAGTCGCTACTTGCGATTCAAACTGAACCGGATCAAACTCAATTCCTTGGTTTTTAAAAGCGATTTTTAAAAGCCGTTTTTTAACAACTTGAAAAATATTCAAGCTAGTTTTCAGAGACTTTTTTAATTTTTGAAAACCGGCAACACTTAACCCTGTAAAATCAGCAAAAACTAAAAGTCTGCTTTTTGCTAAAAGCTGTTCCGCTTGTTTTATTTGTTCTGTTTTTTGCGCTTTGGTTTTCATAAAACTTCACGAATATTCAAATATAGCGCTGATATACGAAATAGACAAAATATACAAATTAAAAATATTAGTATATTCGCGCTTGATTCGTATATTAGCGGAGTTTCAAAAAAAATCCGCGGTTGTCCGCAGATATAATCAGTTAAAAGCTAATAAAGCTAAAACCAGTTTATCCTCAACAGGTCTTAATATTTTGCCTGTTATCTGCGGATTATTTATTAAGTATAGCTAAGCGATATAAAATGTCAACATATTTTTTAAAACACTTGAAATTTAGGAAATGCCTTGTTATTTTAAACAAAGACAGTTATTTAAATTTTTCAAATAATTAGGAGGGGCATTAAATGAAGCAGAAAGCGATAAGTATTAAAATTTTCACTTTGTTCTTTTTTATCATGTCTTTGTTTTTTATTTCCACGGCTAATGCCATTGATTTAGAGCATCCTAAAGACTGGTATTATCATGCTGGCATTATGACGGCTTGCAGTTCTTTTTTTATGACAATTTTTACTCTGGAATCAAATAAA
>JACPKE010000011.1 GCA_016187205.1 Candidatus Brennerbacteria bacterium
AGTCTTTTTATAACACCAGCGGTCAGAACTCGCCGGTTAAAATAACGGTTGCCAATCATTTGAATCAGCGTTATTTTCGTTATAAAATACAATTATCTTCCGACAGCGGCCAGACAGGCAGTCCGAGAGTTGACGATATAGTTATGAATTTGAGTTATTGACAGCGTAAAACTTTTCTATAAAATTAATAAATAATTTAAAAAAGGTCAAAAAATAAAAAAATATGTTTAATTTAAAAATAAACGTTAAGTTTTTGTTTTTAGTCGTTATTGTTTTATTGGTCGGTGTTTTGGGTTTTGTCGGCTGGCAGAAGTTGAACGCGGAATCTCCTTATTACGCGGTTTTTTTGCAGACAGGGGATCTTTATTTTGGCCAGCTTTCCAGGTCATTTATCCCCAGCTCAAGAGTTGATTTGAAAAATGTTTATATACTGGCGCGCACGAACGATGAGAAAAATCCTTTTAGTTTGCAGAAGTTCAGCGACGCTTTCTGGGGGCCGTCCGGGCAAATCAGTTTGAGCCGAGATAAAGTTGTCTGGATTAATAAGTTGAAATCTGACAGCCAGGTTGCAGGAGCAATAAAAGCCGCGGGTTCCGGCGCTCAGCAGTTTGCTCCGCAGGCGGCTGTTCCTCAGCAATTGCCGCAGGCGCCTGAAACTCCGGCTCAGCTCTCTAAATAATTTTAGTTTACGGCTTTTTCCGTTTTGTTGAATTCAGTTTAATTTATTATTTTATTATTCTGATAAAAATGGCAAAAAATATTATAAAATCAAAAATGACTTTGGAAAAATTAGCGAGACTGACCCAGCAGGGATTTTTAAGCATTGATAAAAGATTTAACGGAGTTGATAAGAGATTAAACGGGATTGATAAGAGATTAGACGGGATTGATAAGAGATTGGATGGAGTTGAGAGGGAAATCAGAGAAATGAAAGAAAACTCCGGCGAACTTTTTGTAAAACTTGACGAATTTATTACGCTTTACAAGAAACAAGAGGAAGAATTATTGATGTTTGGCGCGCAATTACGAAGACTTGAGGAGAGAATAGAAAAATTGGAAGCCAGATGAATATAAGAACCGTGGCACAGAAAAAATAATCTTTATTAAGATGAATTTAGTAAAGATTGAATTCGTAAAACGAAACTAAATTCGTTAGAATTTAGTTTGCAAGATTATAAATCATGGTTGAAGAAAATAAAAATGAAGAAAAAAAAGATATTTCCGGCGATGCTCAAAACATTGATTGGGAAGTAAAAGCCGCGGAATATCTGGCGGGCTGGCAAAGAGCCAAAGCCGATTACTTGAATTACAAAAAAGACGAAGTCAGGCGGTTTGAAGAAACCATAAAATTTTCCGGAGAACTTTTTATCAGGGAGTTAATAAATGTTTTGGACAGTTTTGACTTGAGTTTGATTGCTTTGGAATCGGAATCAAAAGCCCAGAAAGGAATGTATCTTATAAAATCCCAGCTGGAAGATATTTTAAAGAAATTTGGTTTGGAAAAAATTGCGGTTTCCGTCGGGCAGAAATTTGACCCGGTATTTCACGAGTCGGTCGTTGAAATTGAATCCAGCCAGCCAAGCGGAACCGTTGTTGAAGAAATTGAAGCGGGTTATACTTTACACGGGAAAGTCATCCGCCCTAGCCGCGTTAAGCTGGCGAAATGAATGTAAAATACAAAAATTAAAGTTTATTCATTGGTCATTAAATATTTGGCGATTGATTAGAAATTAGAAATTCGTTATTGAAAATTTTTAAGGATTTTTAAATTTTACATTGTCATTTTTCATTTTGATATTTACATTTTTAATTTTTTAAACTTATGGCAAAAATTTTAGGCATAGATTTAGGCACAACTAATTCGGCGATGGCGGTGGTGGAAGCCGGCGAGCCGAAAATCATTGAAAACCGCGAAGGCAACCGGACTACGCCTTCAATTGTGGCAATCAGCAAAACCAATGAGCGGCTGGTCGGACTTTTGGCTAAGCGCCAGTCCGTTACCAATCCAAAAAACACGATTTTTTCCGTAAAGCGGCTGATTGGCCGAAAATTCGGCGATGCCGAAGTCCAGAATGACAAAGTCTGGCTCCCTTATGATATTCAAAAATCGGGCACTGACGGCGTTGAAATAAAAATGGGCGATCCTTCGGCTGGCTCAGGACAAGGCCGCTGGCATAATCCGGAAGAAATTTCCGCGATGGTCCTTGCCAAGCTTAAAGCCGATGCCGAAGCCAAATTGGGTGAAAAAATAGACGAGGCGGTTATAACGGTCCCGGCTTATTTTGACGATTCCCAGCGGCAAGCCACCAAGAATGCCGGAGAAATCGCCGGATTTAAAGTCCGCCGGATTATTAATGAACCGACAGCCGCGGCTCTGGCTTACGGCCTTAACAAGCAGAAAAACGAAAAAATCATTGTTTATGATTTTGGCGGCGGCACTTTTGATATTTCTGTTTTGGAAATCGCCGACGACACCGTTGAAGTAAAATCCACCGGAGGCGATACCCATCTTGGCGGCGATGATTTTGACAAGCGGCTGATTGAATACCTTGTTTCCGAATATAAAAAACAGGAAGGCATTGATATTTCCAAAGATCCGCTCGCGCTTCAACGTTTGAAGGAATCGGCCGAACGCGCCAAGCATGAGCTTTCAACCGCTTTTGAAACTGAAATTAATCTCCCTTATATCAGCTCCGATTCTGCTGGCCCCAAGCATTTTTTGATGAAGTTGACGCGGGCAAAGCTTGAAGAGCTGGTGCGGGATTATATAGATCGTTCCATTGAACTTGTGAAAAAAACTCTCGCTGAAGCCAGTTTCAAACCGGGCGATATAAATGAAATAGTAATGGTTGGCGGCCAGACAAGGATGCCGGCGATTCAGGAAGCGGTTAAAAAGTTTTTTGGAAAAGACCCGCACCAGGGAATCAATCCTGATGAAGTCGTGGCTGTCGGCGCCGCTATCCAAGCTGGCATTCTTCAGGGAGACGTCAAGGATGTTCTGCTTTTGGACGTGACGCCTTTGTCTTTGGGATTGGAAACTCTCGGCGGAGTGTTTACGAAAATAATAGAAAAAAATACCACCATTCCCACTTCAAAATCCCAGGTTTTTTCAACCGCGGCCGACAATCAAACTTCGGTTGAAATCAATGTTTTGCAGGGAGAAAGAGCGATGGCAGGGGACAATAAAACTTTAGGCAGGTTTATTCTTGACAGCTTGCCTCCGGCGCAGCGCGGCGTTCCCCAGGTGGAAGTGTCTTTTGATATAGACGCCAACGGCATTTTGAATGTTTCCGCCAAAGACAAGGCAAGCGGCAAAATCCAGTCAATAAAAATTGAAGCAAAAACCAGCCTTTCAAAGGATGAAATTGAAAAATTAAAGCGGGAAGCGGCCGAGCACGCGAGCGAAGACCAACGCAAACAGGAATTGGCTCAAGCCAAAAATGAAGCCGAAAATTTGGTTTATTTGAGCGAGAAAACTTTACGCGAAGCCGGCGACAAAATATCCGCTGACTTAAAAACCGCTGTTAATGCTAAAATAGAGGCTCTTAAAAATGTTAAAAACGGTGATAATATTGAGGAAATAAAATCAAAAACAGCGGAGCTTTCGGCAGAGATTCAAAAAGCGGGTTCTATGATGTATAATAAACAAGATGGATCTTCGTCTTCCCCAGAAACAGGCGCCGGTAGCGGAAGTTGACCGTTCGCTGATTAAAATTATAGTTTTTATTTCTTTTTTTATAGGTTTCGCCGTATTTTTAAGTTTTTCTTTATACGGGCTTTTTTACAATTTTGATTTTTTAAACCCCAATTATCGCCAGCCGTTGATTTTTTTTGGAGCTTTGATCGGTTTTCTGACAATTTTCGGCTTTTTGCCGATAATAATAAAAAACTTTTCATTGCTTTTTTTAGGGGTTTTGCTCGGTATCTTAGCGCTCGGTTCGTTTTTTTATCATGAAGCTTTAAGCCAGCCGATTGTTTTCGCGATTGCCGGCGGAATCATGTTGCTTTTCTTTTTATTTGGAATTTCAAGGGAGCGTTATGAATACAACAATATGATGAAGGTCCGGTTGCACCGTTTGATATCGGTTTTTCTGCCTAAGATAATTACAGGTCTTATTATTTTCGGCATCGCTGTTTTTTACATAAATTTTTTCATTGACAAAAGTTTTTTTATTTCCGAATCCGGTTTTGAACAGGTTATTTTTTGGAGTTTTGATCCGGTTTTCGATTTTTTGCCGGTTAACTGGCGGTTTACTTTGGATCAGAGCATCGGCGATGTGGCGGAAAAATTAGCAAGCCGTCAGATTGAATCTGACGAACGAACGGCTGTTTTGCCGGCAGACGCCAAAACTTTATTTATCAGGCAGACGGTTGATGCTTTAATAAAGCAGGCATCCGGTTTTTTAAATATTCAAATTGATTCCAAATCAGCGGTGTCAAAAATTTTATACCGCGCCGCCAGGGAAAACTTTGACAAAGCTCCGGATTTGACTAAAAATATTATCGCGCTCCTGTTTTTCTTTTTATTGTTTTTTCTGCTGCGAAGCTTGAGTATTCCGTTAATCTGGATTGTCAATATCTTATCTTTTCTTTTTTTTGAAATTCTTCTGGCAACGCTTTTTATGGCGGTTTTGTATGAAAGCCGGAGCAGGGAAGTCGTTGTATTATAAATTAGTTTTTAGTGGTTAGTGTTTAGTGGTTAGAGATAACCAGCTAAAAGCTAAAAGCTAAAAGCTAAAAGCTAATTATGAAAGATTTTTATAAAATTTTAGGCGTTGCGAAAAACGCCACCGAAGACGATATTAAGAAAGCTTATCGCAAGCTTGCTCATCAGTTTCATCCGGACAAGCAGGGCGGCAATGAAGCGAAATTTAAGGAAGTTAGCGAGGCTTATCAGGTGCTTTCTAATAAGGAAAAGAGGATAATGTATGACCGTTTCGGCCGGGTTGACGGAGCGCCTGGCAGTTCGCCTTTTGGCGCCGGAGGTTGGCCGGGATTCGGAGATTTTAATGTGGAATTCGGATTCGGCGGGGAACCAGGAGATTTTAACGATGTTTTTGACGCTTTTTTTGAAGGGCTGGGGATGCGTCGCCGCAAAACTTACCAAAGGGGCGGCGATGTTGAAATAATTCAGGAAATCACTTTGGAAGAAGCTTTTAGCGGCGTGAAAAAGGTTATTAAATATGACACTTCGGTAAATTGCAGGCATTGCGAAGGAATCGGCTATGATAAAAAAGCCGGTGTTGCGGTTTGTTCGGCTTGCGGCGGCCAGGGTGAAATCCGCGAAAGCCGACGGACTTTTTTCGGCGCTTTTTCGCAGGTCAAAGTCTGTCCCGATTGCCTTGGTTCCGGAGAAAAACCGAACAAAACATGTTCTTATTGTTCCGGTTCGGGCCGTGAAACAGGTTCCCGCCAGGTTGAAATTTTCATAAAATCGGGGATTGACGATAGGCAGGTTATTACGGTAAAAGGAGCCGGAGAAGCGGGCGGAAGAAACAGCCAGCCCGGAGATTTATATATAGTAATCAAAGTTAAGCCGCATCCGGTGTTTGAACGCCGCGGGCCGGATCTTTTAATGAAGCAATCAATCGGCATTGCCGAAACGTTTCTCGGCAAGAAAATAAAATTAAATACATTGAACGGCAAACTTATTGAAATTGAAGCGCCGGCTGGATTTAATTTTAAAGAAAAATTGAGATTCGGCGGACTGGGGATGCCAAAACTTGAAGGCGGACACGGGGATCTTTACATTGATTTTGAGCTTCGCCAACCTAAGAAGCTTTCTCCTAAAGCCAAAAAACTTCTTGAGGAACTGGATAAGGAAATTTAAGAATCTATCTAAAAAACTTATCCACAGCTAATATATATATATATATATATTGAGTGTTATAATTAACCCATGCCTGAATTCAAACCCTATCTTATTCTCTTTGTTTCTGTTTTTATCATCTTCATGCTTGTTTTGGCGGGGGTAGTTGGTTATCTTTTAGGAAGTAATAAAGCAAACATTCAACAGTCTTCTGTTATGGGTCAGCCTTTAAGGACAGGTTCTTCCGGACAACCCTCTCCTGTTCCAGCCGGCAAATGCGGAGATGGTGTCTGTGGTCCGGTTGAAACCCAGCTTGGCGTTTGCCCCAAAGACTGCGG
>JACPKE010000012.1 GCA_016187205.1 Candidatus Brennerbacteria bacterium
TGGGCCTATGTAATTCCATGGTCCGGCGGTGCTGGTGGCGCTCGCTATCTGAAAAGTTACGGATCCGGCCGGCTGATCGCCAAGCCACATAATGCTGTTTGGCGAAACGCCGTCGCTTATACCTGAATCAAATATGGAAGAAACCAGAGTGCCGGTCGCGGAAGCATATCCCCAGGCGCTTTTTAATTTATAATTGGAAGTTCCGCAAACATTAGGATCAACGCAATTAAAACTTATCCAGCCGACCGTATCGTTCCAGGCGTAATTCTGAAAATCGCGGTTAGCCATTATCCTGACGCGGTAATTTGAAGTTGTGCAATCAGTAGAGGTGACGTTGCCGCACCAAAAACTGACCCAACCAATAGTATCGTTCCAAGCCCAGCCGCTTAAATTACCGCTGCCGTCGTTTGCCACGCTCCAAGTTGAAGAAGCGGAACAAATATTGCCGTTCGGGGTACTGTCGCAATTCAAAGCCAACGGCCCGATTGAGCTGTCGGCCCAGCCCTGCAAACTGGAAGACGCGACAATAACGCTGTCGGCGCTGAAAAAATCAAACCATCCGGGCCCGTCGCCCCAGGCATAACGGAAAACAGAATCAACATTCGTGGCGGCCAAAACTTTTAAAACCTCAAATAAACCGTCTGGCCGTAAAACCGAAACAGCGGCAAAAATCAAAACAAAAGCTAAAAATCCGAAAATAAAAACGTTCCAGCGCATTAATTAAATTATACTATAACAACGCTAACATTTTGGCGCGTCCGCAATAATATATCGCTGTCCGACCGCAATATATTGACGTCCGACAGCGATATATTATTATATAAAATTATGAGGCCAAAAATTATAGCCGGAAATATATACCATGTATTAAATAGAGGCGTTGATAAAAGAAAAATTTTTCTGGATGAAAGTGATTACGTTCGATTTATCCATGACCTATTTGAATTTAATGATACGAGTCGCGTATTTAATTTTGGATATTTTGTAAAGAAATCCAATTCTATCGCGGTCGGACAGCGATATATTGAAAAAGATAAAAAACCAAGAAAATTATTGGTGGAAATTTTAGCCTTTTGTTTAATGCCAAATCATTATCATTTATTAATAAAACCAAAAATTGACACCGGTGCTTCAGAATTTATAAAAAAACTTAATGGCGGTTATAGCCAATTTTTTAACAATAAGTATGGCAGGTCAGGAGCTTTATTTCAGGGTAAGTACAAGGCAATTCCCGCAACCAAAGAATCGCACTTTATACATCTTCCTTACTACATACATATGAATCCTTTAGATTTAAAATTCCCGGAATGGAGAAACAGAGAAATTAATAATTATAAAGAAATAATGAGTTTCTTAGAAAACTATCGCTGGAGCAGTTTTATGGATTATATCGGCAAAAAGAATTTTCCATCAGTAACTCAAAGAGAATTTTTAAATGAATTTTTAGGCGGACCGGAACAATACAAAAAAGACACCATAAAGTGGCTTAAAGATATTGATCTAAAACAAATAGATGATCTAACGTTAGAGTCATAGAATATCTTGGTCTATCGTGTATCGCGGTGTATCGCGGTCGGACCGCAATATATTGCGGTCCGACCGCGATAGATTGATATTAACGGGACTCAAGCTTTTCAATTCTTTGTTTGAGGGAATCGTTTTCGGCTTTAAGTTCTTTCACAGCTTCAACCAAAAGAGCTGTAAGCTGGCCGGCGGACATTGAATAATAATCGTTCATTCCCAGGCCAACCACTTCCGGAACAACCGGCAGAACTTCCTGGGCAATAAATCCCATCTGGTTTATTCCCGGATTAGCTTTCCATTCAAAATTAACGCCCCGTAATTTGATTACTTTAGCAATCGCATTGTCAATTGTTCTGATATTTGTTTTAAGACGGGCATCCGACGTGTTAGTCCAAGCACGGTTGCCGGCACATCCACTAGCATTATTAATAGACTGACAATAAATCCCATAATCGTCAACACCATTGGTATCTCCATAAACTGCGACAGTGGCGCCGACGCCGCCGTCAATAGCCTCTCCAAAAATACCATTTTGGCCGGCTGCAGCTGAAACATAAAGCTTAGCACCAGCTGAACCTGAATTATTAATACCGACGTTGCCGGATGCATTAACCCTCATACGTTCAACCGCATTTGTTTTCACCGTCAAAATACCATCACTCACCCAATCAAGCCCTGTATCTGTGTCGCCAATGGCAAGTTTAATTGTTGGCCCCGCCGTCCCGATGCCGACGTTGCCATTGCTTGCTAAAATAGTCATTCTTTCATTGCTATCAGTCATAAAATGCAATCCAAACCCCGCAGCCGCTCCTTTTGATTCTACAACAGCCCCACTGCTTCCCTGCCATAAAGATAAAAATCTAGAAGAAGAATCTCTTTCAACACGTATTCCTGTATTTCCATCCATAGTAGTATTTCTAATATGCAAGATGCTAGCAGGCGCGTTAGTTCCAATACCGACGTTGCCGTTATCCTTTATAGTCATATTCTGTTGTAAAGAAGCGAATCTAGTCCAAAATTGCATATCGCCTTGTCCTTGAGTAGCTACTTGATCAACAGTTATTCTACCTATTTCATATTGAGTAGGACTACCATTGTAAAAACTAATACTCTGACCATCATTAGAATTTCCTGTTCTATTATAAAGATTTATGGCCTTAACTTCTGCTGTTTGATCACTTTGTATTTCCAATTTCCCGGTTGGCGCCGTTGTCCCAATCCCCACAAAACCAGTTGTGCTGGAAACATACAAAGCGCTGGAACTTACGTGAAGAAGACCGGTGGGAGAAGAATTGCCGATGCCGACGGAGCCGCTTAAATAAGTGTTATGAGCTAAGATTCCATTAGCAATAAAATTGTGCGTGCCTTCCACTTCAATGTCATAAACTTGTTCCGGCGGAAGTTGAATAATATGGCTGATTTTAACGAACTCAACCTTTTTAAAATCATCCGTAGCAATCGCAATTTCGTCTCCTTCTTCCAGATAAACGACTTTTGTCCAGATTGCGTTGGTTAATTGGTTATCATATAATTGAGTTGCCGTGGGCCCGGAATGGTTCGAGTTCTGACTTGACATTAGAGTCTTCGGGGTTCGATTCCCCGCGGGTCCACGGCTTAAAAAGTTATCCACATTTAAAAGACTTGACAAAGTTTTTTGCTTTGTTAAACTATAATCAAGTGTCAAGACAGAATTCGAATCATTTTGAGATTCCAAAGATTCCGCTTTCAAGGCGGATTTTTTGTTTTTAATAGCTAAATAGGGGTGGTTGCCGGTGGTTCTGATATTCTTTCCGTCTTCAGTGATAAGTTTATAAATCGGTTTCACTCCCATATCCAATAATCCTTTAATTTCGGCAAATACCAACTTGCCGGTTTTTTCATCTAAAGAAAGGATTTTTTCGCCGCCTTTAACAGTTTCAATACGCAAAGTTTTACCATTTTCAGCAACAAGTTCAGAATCACCGGTTACGCACTGACCCTCAACATGAAGTTTCGCCACTGGCGTGCTTGTCCCAATGCCGATGTTGCCGGCATTTGTAACCACAAATTTACTTGTTGGGGTACTTCCTGCCTGAAGGTCCATCAGCAAATTGTTACCACTACCAATGGAAGTTTCGGTAACTTTTACCAGTAATCCCGTATATGCTTTTGTTCCTGGAGTGGCATCATTAATGGTGGTAGACATCCTCCAAATACCAGACGTACCCATGGCGTCATTAATAGTTCCCACAGTTAGTTTTAAGAAATTACCGTTAGAATTGCCTCCAGCCGAATAGATTTCTAAACCCCTATTTCCTGATATGTTACCTATCCGCACCACATTGCTCGCAGAAAAGTTGGCAGTATCTATCTCAAAATCATTACCCGTGTTTGTGTTTAATAGATGTAGTTGGTACCCCGGCGCCGTTGTCCCAATCCCCACTCTGGCATTAGTATTGTCAATATGAAGTATGGGGTTGGATGAAGTGCCAAAGGTGAAATTACCGAAGCCAGTGTTGGAGCCGAAAGTGCCGGACATTACATTGCCGGCGGCAACGGTTTGAGTGCTGCTGCCGGTAAAAGCCGTGGTTTGAAGAGTGGCGTCCGGAAATCTTACACCTCCTGTTGTTGTTTTAATTTCTCCGGCTACGGTAAGGGTGGAAGTTGGATTTGTGGTCCCGATGCCGACGTTGCCGCTTCCGTTTAAATACAAAGTATTGGACGGCGTGCTGGTGGCAATGCCAATGGCTGACCCGCCGCCAGGAGGATTTTGAGAAGGAGGGTTAAAGGCGTTTACCGCCGCTATTGCCAAAAACAGAAGCGGTAAAATTATAAAAAAAATAAAAAGCTTATAATGCTTGTTCATAAAAACTTATTTAAAGATTCATTAAATTGTTCAAATAATTTTAAGTAACGGCCAAGGCGGCTGTAAACCTCATCCGCTACTTTTTCGTCGTAAGTGTGGACCGTTAAATTTCTGTCATCAAGCGCCTCCAACCATCTTGAATCGTCCGCTATCAAACCAAGGCCAAAAGCTTCCCGCAGGCATTCTTTAGGAGAACGGCATATTACTTTATTTTGCTCTTGTAAAAATTTTTGAATAGATTTCCAAGCAAGCTCAAAAGTTAATTCAAAACGTTTAATGGCGGAGTCGCGGTTGGCAACCGTCTTTTTTTGCTTCAAAATTTTTTGCAGTTGAACTATAGATTTTTTAAAACTCAAAAATAGCTCTTTCATTCTATAAAAAGTTTGATTGCAAAAATTGATATTTTTATTAATTTTCTAACGGGATTCATAAAGATTTCGCATATTTTAAAACAGCGTCTTTAAAAACTTTATTTTTGGTTTTTAAATCAACAATTTCAATTTTTCTTAAAGTTGAAATATTATCAACTTCTTCCAAAATTAACGACATTGTCCGGCGCGAAACTTTTTCTTTGCCTAAAATAGCAATATCAATATCCGAAGTTTGATGAGCTTTTTTTTGAGCAAACGAACCAAATAAAAATAATTTATAGCCTGGGGATAAACGCCGTCGGATAACAGAAGTTGTTTTTTTGATAATTTTATTACTTTCCATTTTTTATTTTCTACTTTCTGCTCGCTACCAGCTAATCTACGGCGCCACAATCAATTCTCCTTTTGCCGTTGAATTAACCCCGCCGCAGAGTTTGCAGTAAAAAATGAATTTGCCGGAGTTCAACGCCTGAAAACCGAGAAAAGTGGAAGCGCCGGCGGCTATCGGCTGGGTGGCAAAACCGTAATCAGGCAGAACAAAATCATATTCTTTATCAACGGCATTAATAGTTAGACGAACAGTGTCGCCGACTTTGACAATAATAGTGGAAGGGGTGAAGACGCCGTTCTCGCCTTGAATAGTGAAGGTTCGGTCCTTGGCGGCAATGCCCGGAGCCGCTGGCTGAACATTGGTCGGCGCCGCCACATTCTCGGCTGTCTGATCTCCCGGTTCCGGCACTTTAATTTTTACAGCTTCTTGCGGTTTAATTTCCTCTTCAGTGATAGTCGGAAAAGGCCCTTGCCTTGCTTTTTCCGCTTCCGATAAAACAGATCCGGCGCCTCCTGTTTGTTGTTCGACTGTTCCGCCGCCGGCGGTTTTTTGATTAGAACGAGTATAAAATCTGTAAGAAATAAAAAGCGCGAACAAAATAACGATTCCGCTTATAATAGCTACTTTTATAAAATTATTGTTTGAAACCGAATTGTTTTCCATACCCGGTTAATTCAACTTCGACTGATAATAATGCCGAAGTCTTTTAGTTATAAATCTGCGACCTATTGTTGATTTCAAGTATTTTTCTCGCATTTTAGCGTCTGTTTCGTTAATACAAGCCTCGTAATATATCAACTTTGGAGCGGTGGCAAAACTCTTGCCTGAATTATAGTCGAAGTTGAATTACCGGGCATATTTATATTATAGCAAATTGTGCAGACCAGAAAATACTGAAATTGCTTTTAAAAACCAATCTTAGGAAGTCCCACTTCCTAAGATTGGTTTTTAATTCCAGCCGGAAAGAGCGGATTTAGCGGCTTCAACTTCGGCTTCCTGCTTGGAAGCTCCAGCGCCTTCTGCAATAAGCTTATCGCCAAAATAAACCCCAATTTTAAAAATTTTCTGATGATCCGGGCCCTTTTCCTCCAAAACGCGATAAACAGGAGTTATTTTTAATTTCTCCTGAACAACTTCCTGAAGCTTGCTTTTGGGGTCTTTGTAAAGACCCTGCTCCAAAACAGTTTCAAGATGAATAAGAACAAATTGCTTAATGAAGCCAGCCGAAATTTTATATCCTTGATCAAGATAAACCGCGCCTATCAAAGCCTCAAACGCGTTTGCCAAAATGACTTCTCTTGCCTTTCCGTTGTCCTTAGCTTCGCCCCGCGAAAGCAAAATTGATTTTTCCAGATTTATTTCACGCGCTATTTTAGCAAGCATTTGGTAATTTACCAAGGCCGCCCGCAAACTGGTCAGCCAGCCTTCCGGCTCTTTCGGATATTCGGCGTAAAGGAATTCCGTCACCGCCAGCTCTAAAACCGCGTCGCCCAAAAATTCCATACGCTCATTATGAGGATAAGGCCAGCGAGGATTTTCGTTTAAATAAGAACGGTGAGTAAGAGCTTCCTGCAAAAGCTCGGGCTTTTTAAATTTAACGCCTATTGTTTCCTGTAATTCTTTTATAGCCGCCATAAAAATTTAAAATGTAAAAATCAAAAATAAAAATGACAA
>JACPKE010000016.1 GCA_016187205.1 Candidatus Brennerbacteria bacterium
TAATCGGCGTATTGACCAGCGCTGTGGCTGTTGCTTTAAAATCAAATGTCCAAATTAAAAATTTTCAGGTTGCTTCGTCGCTTAGCCAGGAGCTTGTTGATAAGGCCAGGATTATTTCTGAAGCCAAGTGGAACGATATTTATAATCTTTCGCCAAAAGGCACAAGCACCAATTATTTTATTATTGCTTCCGGAACAAATTTAGCGGTTATTCCGGGCAAGGAAGGGGTGTTAGGCGATAATGTCAGTAAGGGTTTGGTTGGTTATTGGAAATTTGACGAAGCCACCGGCACTTTGGTTTATGATTTTTCCGGCAATAGCCAGACAGCAGGCATGTTTTCCAACGCTTCTTCCACTGATCTTCATACAAGCGTAAATTGCAAATTGAATTCTTGCGGAAGTTTTGACGGCGATATTCAAAGGGTTAAAATAGCCACCAGCACATTTTTTGATATTGCGGCCGGTAATTTTTCAGTTTGCGCTTGGTTTAGAACCGCTGATACAACCGGGTATATTGTTTCTTATAAAGATTCAATCAATGGCGGTTATGATTTAAAGACCCTTAGCGGTCGATTCAAAGGCAATGTTTGGTATAGCGGTAATTCTAACCAAATTGACAGTGGAATTGTAGTTACTGATAATCTTTGGCATTACGGATGCATGGTAGTTAACGCGACTACTAATTCCGTTTATGTTGACGGATTGCTAAAAAATAGCAGTAATTTAAGCGGAGTTAAAACCGGCGCCGGCAGCGGAACATTATATATCGGCGATAATGATGAACTTTCTGGCGGTTCTGGTTTTGCCGGCAGAATTGATAAAGTCCGCATTTACAACCGCGCTATCTCCAGCGATGAAATCCGGCAATTATATGAGAGCGCTAATGCTCCTTTTACCAGGTTTTTCACTATAGAAAACATTAATCGTTCAGGCGACGATATTGTTTTAACGGGCGGAAGCGACGATCCTTCAACTCAAAAAATTACCAGTCATGTTCAATGGACCGCTGTTGATAAAACTCCTGAAGTTAAAATCGCGACTTATTTGACCCGTTGGCGTAATTTTGTTTTTCAGCAGTTTGACTGGGTTGACGGTCCGGGCCAGGACGGTCCGTTTACCGCGCCGGATAATGTTTTCAGCACTTCAACGAATACCGATTACAGCAATGCGCCGGGTTCGCTGAAGGTGCAGGGGTTCTAAAAATTAGAATATAGAATATAGGATTTAGAATTTAGGACAATGAATAATAAAACATTAAAATCATTTAAGGATTTAATTGTTTGGCAGAAATCTGTTGATTTGGCGGTATTAGTTTATAAAACAACTGAAATTTTCCCTCGTTCCGAACTTTATGGAATAGTTAATCAAATGAGAAGATCAAGTATTTCTATAAGTTCTAACATCGCCGAAGGTTTTAAAAGAATTCATAAAAAAGAAAAATTACAATTTTATAATGTGGCTTATGGCTCTGCTGCTGAATTAGAAAGCCAAATTGAAGTTGCTGATAAGCTTGGTTTTTTCTCTAAAGAAAATTATCAAAATCTATTGTCTTTAATTATAGAAGTTTCTAAAATGATTGAAGGACTAATGAAATCCCTAAATTCTAAATTCTATATTCTAAATTCTCGCAATAACGGCCAAGCCGCGCTTCCGATGGTTTTGATTATCGGCGGAGTTTTGTTTGAAATAGCCGTCGGTCTTACTTTTATAGTTTTTTTGCTTTTAAATTCGGGATTAGGCGAACGTTTATCGGCAGAAGCTTTGGGGGTGGCGCAAGCCGGTTTAGCGGATGCTTTTATAAAAATAGCCCGCGACAAAAATTTCAGTTCCGCCGGATTTACCGTTCCAATTGATAACCGCACGGCTACGGTGACGGTGGTTCGGGATGTCAGCAATCTGGCTTTTGAAAGAAAAACCGTAACTTCAATCGGTTCTGCGGGCGCCAGGCAGAAAAAACTCCAGGCGGTTTTGGTTATAGTTTCCAATTCCGGAAAAATTGATCTTGAGTCAGTAAATGAAATTGCGTTTTAAATTATGAAATCTACCGGCAAAATTTTAAAATTTTTAAGATTATTTTTTGATAAGTTAAGTTCAAGAGTTGGCGTCGGCGGCCTTGAAATCAGCGATTCGCATCTGCGTTTTTTGCGGATTAGCGGCAGTAAATTAAACCGAAATTTTCTTTTGGAAGCTTTGAAAAACTTGAGGCGGCAGATAGACGTCAAGCCGAAAGTTATTTTGCCGGTTATTGTTTCTTTGCCGCCGGCAAGCGTTTTTACCCAGACTTTCAGCGTGCCGGAACTTGGCGATGAAGAGCTGAAAGAAGCGGCTGATTTAAACCTTCAAATGGTTTCCCCGATAGAGCGCCTTGAGACCGCCTATTACCATTGGCAAAAAATCGGTTTTCGCAACCATCAGCAGAATCAGATTGACATATTGGGCGCGTTTGTCGCCCGCGATCTGGTTGACGATTTATACGGCGTTTTGCGGGAGGCGGGTTTTTATCCGTCGGCTTTTGAATTTCCGGCTCTTGCGATCGCAAGAGTGTTTAAAAATTTTTCCAATGCCGCTGGTTTTTACATCATTATCAATGTTTTTCCCGACGGGCTTGATTTTTTAATCGCGCAGGACGGCAATCTTTATTTTAATTATTTTCATTCATGGAAAACGGTTCAGGGAGAAGAACGGCAGATAAAAGCCGAAGACTTCCAGAATATTTTGATTCGCGAGATTCAGAAGGTTGATAATTTCGCTTCTACGCATTTTTCCCGAAAAATAAACGGAATTTTTATCGCCGCTTCCGCAATGGAAAATGAAATAAGCGAAATCGTTGAAAAACGTTTCGGTTTTAAAGCCGTTCAGTTCCGTTTACCAGCCTTTCCTTCGTTAAGTCCGGTTTGGTTCGGGGTTTTAGGATCGGCTTTGAGAGGTTTGATGCCAAGAGCCAACGATGATTTGATAAGTTTAGCGAGAATCAATGCGGAGCAGGAATATTACCATTATCAGACAATCTCTTTTATCGGATTATGGCGGGCTATCTTTGCTGTTTTTTTAGGATTTTTAATTATAGTTTTTGCCGGCGTTGATCTTTTATTCAGGGATATCGGAAGCGGTCTTAACCAGCAGCTGGTTTCGGTTGTTTCGCAGTCAGATACCGAAACGATTACTAAACTGCAAAATGAGGCTCGCCAGTTCAACCGGTCGGTTAAATTGATTAAGCAGGTAAAATCCGAAAATTTGAAATGGTCTCCTTTATTCGCCAAGCTTAGGGAGATTGCCGGTGATCAGGTTTTTTTTGACCGTATTTTAATCCAGTCATTAAGCATTCCGGTAAGCATACAGGCGAAAGCAGTCAGTGAAAGAGCGGCAATTGAATTTAAAAATAAAATAGCCGCCCAGTCCCAGTTTGCCGATGTCTCTTTGCCGTTAATCGGGATTGTTCCTGTCAGCGCAGAGCTGGTTTCTTTTAATATGACTTTTAAGATTAATAGCTTAAATTTTTAAATCATCCGAAACAACGAATTTTATCCTAATCTCCGAATTTATCCGAATAAATTTTAGGATTTTTTGTATCGGTTAATATTTCTTCTATTTCTTTAAAAATTTCATTTAATATTTTTTGATTGGTTTTGCTGATTTTTTTAAGCACGAATTCTCCCGCCTTCGCTCTTTGAGCTATGGCGGGCAAGTTCGCTTTTAGCCGGACTTCTGACTTTTGGCTTCTAACTTCTAACTTTTTCGGCCTGATGCCAATCCGCAGTCTCCAGAAGTTTTTTGTTTTTATGGTTTTGATAATTGACTCAATGCCTTTATGGCCTGCCGAGCCGCGGCCGAAAGATAATTTATATTTTCCGATTGCAATATCGCTATCGTCTTGAATTATTAAAAGTTCGTCCGGTTTCACGCCGAATTTTTTTATAGTTTTAATGATAAAAGCGCCGGATTCGTTCATGTATGAATTAGAATTTAGAATATAAAATCTAGAATCTAGAATATTTTGAGATTTTAAATAATCAGCTGTTAAACAGCCCACGCTATGATAAGTGTCGGCATATTTTTTTCCGGGATTGCCTAAGCCTATTATCAGCCTTATTTTATCGGGGTTGAAGTCCATATCTTTTTACTATAAACTATAAACTATAAACTATAAACTATAAACTAATTCAATGAGGCATTTTTTATTATCTCTTTGGGAAATTTTAGAGGTGATTATCATAGCGGCGGCGACTGTTTTTTTGATTCGCAGTTTTTTAGTTCAGCCGTTTTTGGTCAGCGGGGCCAGCATGGAGCCTAATTTTCACGATAACGACTATCTTTTGATTGATGAAATAACTTATCGTTTCCGGACGCCGGAAAGAGGGGAGGTGGTAGTTTTTAAATCGCCCACCGCCGGAAACACTTATTTTATCAAAAGACTTGTCGGTTTGCCGGGAGAGCGCATAAGCGTTAAAAACGGAGAAGTCAGAGTTTATCCGAAAGCCGATAATAATTTTTTTGTATTAAAAGAAGGCTATCTTGAACAGGATATAAAAACTTTTGGCGATTTTGATGTTAAATTAAAAGAAGGCCAGTATTTTGTTTTGGGCGATAACAGGAACTTTAGTTTTGATTCAAGGAGCTGGGGATCTTTGGAAGAAAATAAAATGGTCGGTTTAGTCAGATTTCGATTATGGCCTTTAAATAAAGTCATGGCGTTTGAGGCGCCAGCGTATTAGAATCTAGAATCTAGAATCTAGAATCTAGAATCTAATAGCCAGTAGCTAGTAGGAAGTAGTAGATAAGAGGCTACGGGCTACAGGCTACTTACTACCGGCTACAATCTAAATAAAATGAAAAAAATAAAAAAAACCGGAAAATCAGATAAGAAACCGAAAAAAGAGCTTTTTCAATCTCCGCGCGGCATGGCTGATATTTTGCCGGTTCAACAGCCATGGTGGGACAAATTGATCGGTATCGGCCAGGAGCTGGCCGGTCTTTACGATTTCGGCCGCATAGAAACCCCGATTCTTGAATTTGCCGGAATTTTTGAGAAATCCCTTGGCGAGGCGACCGAAGTTTTGGAAAAACAAATGTTTATCGTAAAAACTAAAGGAGGAGATCGCCTGGCAATGAGGCCGGAAACAACCGCTTCCGTTATGCGGGCTTATTTTCAGCATCATTTGAGTTACGGACAGCAACCTTTTAAAGTTTATTCTTTTGGGCCAATGTTCCGTTATGAACATCCCCAGGCCGGACGTTTCCGCCAATTTCATCAATTTAATTTTGATATAATCGGCGATACCGACCCTTTGTATGACGCCCAGATAATCCTGCTTTTTTGGCGTTTTTTGCAGCTTCTTAAAATACCCGGTTTGACGCCGCAAGTGAATACTGTCGGCTGCCGGGTTTGCCGCCAGCATTATTTGCGCCGGCTCAAAGAATATTACGGAAAATTAAAAAATAAAATCTGCAAAGATTGCCAGCGCCGCCTGGAAATAAATCCTTTGCGTTTATTTGATTGCAAAGAAGAGCAGTGTTTGCCGTTAAAAGCCGCAGCTCCGAATATGCTTGATAATCTTTGCCAGGCTTGCAACAGCCATTTCCGGGCTGTTTTGGAGCATCTTGAAGAAAATAAATTTCCTTACGAACCTAATCCCTTTTTGGTGCGCGGGCTTGATTATTACAGCCGGACGTTTTTTGAAATTTTTGGCGGTTCTGAAAAAACAGCTATCGCCGCAGGCGGACGATATGATTATCTTTCGGAAATGATAGGCCCCAGGCTTGTGCCGGCTGTTGGCGGGGCTTTGGGCATGGAAAGGGTTATTGAGATTATTAAGTCCGAATCCCTTTTTATTTTCAAGGCGCCGGTTAAAATTTATTTTATAACTATCGGCGAGCAGGCAAAAAAATGCGGGTTGAGAGTTATGGAAGAATTGAGGCACGCCGGCGTCAAAATAGCCGAATCTCTTGGTAAAGACTCTTTGAAAGCCCAGCTTGGAGCCGCCGATAAAATGAAAGCAAAACTGGTTTTGATTTTCGGGCAGAAAGAAGTTTTTGAAGAAACTATAATTATTCGGGATATGGCAAGCGGCGCCCAGGAGAATATAGCGTTAAGCAGAGTGGTTGAGGAAGTGAAGAAAAGATTAAGATAAACTGCCCGAATATGCGAATCAAGCGCGAATATCCGAATTTGCATATCAGCGTCCTATTCTCAAATAATTAATTCGTATATCGGCGCTATATTCGTATATTCGTGAAGTTTTATGGATTGTTTATTCTGCAAAATCATTAAAAAAGAAATTAAAGCGGAAATCGTTTATGAAGACGAGGAAGCTTTGGCGTTTTTGGATATTAATCCCAGGGCTTCGGGCCATACTATGGTTGCGCCGAAAAAGCATGCGGCTAATATTTTTGAACTTGACGATAATTTAATGAGGCCGGTTTTTCACGCCGTTAAAATCGTCGCCGGTTTTATTGAAAAAGCTTTGAAGCCGGACGGTTTTACTATCG
>JACPKE010000017.1 GCA_016187205.1 Candidatus Brennerbacteria bacterium
ATTTGAAGCGGGGCGATTTATCCAGGCGCGTAAGCAGGCCGCGGTTGGTTCCGCCTTCAATAAAGGAAAATAAAGAAGATCTTTTGCGTTTCGCCGCATTAGGCGGTTTGGAAGAAATTGGCCGAAACTGCATGTTTTTTGAATATAAGGACGAGATTGTTATTCTTGATCTTGGTTTGCAATTTCCAGAAGAAGAAACTCCGGGCATTGATTTTATCATTCCCAACGTCAGTTATTTGGCCGAGCGCAAAAAAAATATCGCGGCGATTATTTTGACGCACGCGCATTACGATCATATAGGCGCCATTCCTTATTTGATAGACAAACTTGGCAATCCGCCGATTTACGCCACGGCGCTTACTAAAGAAATAGTAATCAGGCGGCAGGAAGATTTTCCCAATTGCCCAAAGTTAAATATTCAAGTTATAAAGAATCGCGACAAAATCAGGCTGTCCGAACATTTTGAAGCGGAATTTTTTGGAGTCGCGCACAATATTCCGGACACGACCGGTGTTATGCTGAAAACGCCTGTCGGCAATGCGGTTCATTTTGCCGATTTTAAGTTTGATTACGATAAAAACGACAAGCCTCTTAATCTTGACGATTTTAAAGAAGTTGCCAAAGAAAAAGTGGACTTGCTTTTATTGGATAGCACCAATGCCGAAGAGCCGGGTTATTCCTTGTCCGAGCGCGTTGTTGAAAAAAACCTGGAAATGCTTTTTAAAAAATCCGAAGGCCGGATTATTATCGCGCTTTTCGCTTCGCTTTTGACCCGTATTGCCGAAATTTTGAAAATCGCCGAACGGCTGGATCGCCGTGTCGCTTTAAGCGGTTTTTCAATGAAAACAAATATTCAGATTTCGCAGAACCTAGGTTATATTAAAGTGCCTAAAGGATTGATTATTCCGCTTGAAGAAATCCATAAATATAAAGACGATAAGATAATGGTTTTGACTACCGGCGCCCAGGGAGAACCGAATGCCAGCATGATGAGGATTATAAACGGTGAACACCGTCATGTTCAGATAAAGCCGGGGGATACGGTTATTTTTTCTTCTTCGGTCATACCGGGCAATGAACGGGGAGTTCAGATGCTTAAGGATTCACTGGCGCGCCAGGGAGCCAAAATTTACCATTCTAAAGTTATAGATATTCATTCAAGCGGCCATGCTCCGCAGGAAGAGTTAAAAACCGTGATTAAAATAATGAAGCCGAAGTTTTATCTGCCGGTGCACGGCCATTATTTTATGAGAGCGGTTAATTCCGAACTAGCGGAATCGGTCGGAATTCCGAAAGAAAATATCATATCTCCAGCCAACGGGCAGGTTGTTGAGTTGCGGTCCGGAGCAATAAAGCTTACCGATGAATATCTGCCTAGTTTTTATGTAATGGTTGACGGACTTGGAGTAGGCGATGTCGGCGAGGTGGTGTTGCGAGACCGTAAAATGTTAGCTCAGGAAGGAATGGTGGTTATTATCGTTACCATAGACAGGCGCGGCGGCCGTTTGCTGAAAAACCCGGATATTATTTCCCGCGGTTTTATTTATTTGAAAGAAAACCAGACTATGCTTGAAGAAATTCGCAGCCGTTTACGCGCTTTGGTCGGACGTTTACCCCGTTACCAGCCGGTTGACGGCGATTATTTGAAATCTTTAATCCGCGACCAGATCGGCCAGTTCTTATATAATAAAACACAAAGAAGGCCCATGGTTTTGCCGGTTGTTATTGAAATTTAATTTGGAAATTTATAGGAAGTCCGACTTCCATTGGAAGTCGGACTTCCTAAATATTAATATTTTATTATGAAAAACCTTAAACCTCAAAATTTAAATACCAAACTTCCAAGGTTAATCTCCGGTATTCAGCCGACCGGCAGATTGCATATCGGCAATTACCTCGGTGCTTTAAAAAATTTTGTTGATCTGCAGAATTCGGGGAAATATGAGTGCTATTTTTTTATTGCTGATTTGCACGCTCTTACGGAAAATCCTAAACCGGAGGAATTAAAGAAAAATATCGTTAGTCTTGCCGCGGATTATTTAGCGGCTGGACTTAATCCAAAAAAATCAACTATTTTTATTCAATCTTTTTCCTCGGCTGTAACCGAGCTGGCTTGGACTTTAAGCGCGATCACGCCATTGGGCGAGTTGAATCGTATGACGCAATTCAAGGAAAAATCATCTAATTTTAAACTTCTAACTTCTAACTTTGAACCTCGAACCCCGAACTTCGAACTCCGAACTTTTATTAATACCGGTCTTTTCACTTATCCTGTTTTAATGGCCGCCGATATTTTATTATATGACGCTGAATTTGTGCCGGTTGGAGAAGATCAGCTTCAGCATTTGGAATTGGCGCGGACTTTGGCGCGGAAATTCAATAACAGGTTTGGCCCCGCCTCTGGCGGGACAAGTAAAACTTTTGTTGAGCCAAAACCCATTTTAACTGAAACTCCCCGCGTGATGTCTTTGGATGACCCGCATAAAAAAATGTCAAAGTCGCGTCCTGAAGGGTGTTTATTTCTGGATGATTCGCAGGTTGAGATGCGGGAAAAAATCAAGAAAGCCGTTACCGATTCCGGCCGGGAAATAAAATTTAACCCGGAGAAAAAACCGGCAATCAGCAATCTTATCGGGATTTTTTCGGCATTAACCGACGCGCCAATAAAAGATATTGAGAAAAAATATAAAAATAAGGGCTACGGTGATTTTAAAAAAGAGTTGGCTGAAGCGGTTATTGAATATTTTGCGCCGTTTAGAAAAACGTCCGGTGTTCTTCAAGCGCGGGAGACGCAAAAAATAAAAACTATTTTAAAAACCGGCGCTAAAAAAGCCAACATCATTGCCAGCCGAAAATTAATGGAAGTTAAAAATAAGCTCGGTTTATCTTTTTAAATTTTTATTTGTTGATCCAACCGCCGGTTCCGGTGCAAATGTAAAGATTAGCTGTTCCATCGGTGCGAACCACTATTCGGCCGGCTTCGGCTGTTTCGTCGCAATCGGTTCCGGTCGGAGTCGCTCCGGAAATTGTCGGAAATTGAATATAATTGGAAGCCACCTGTAAAAGACTTTTAGGAAAACTAGTGCCTATTCCGACAAAACCTACGGCAGTGGTTGATGCCGGAGTATTAATGCCGCCGATAATTCTGAATAAAGGCGTTCCGCTGGTACTGGTGGCATAAACGCTGAAATCATCTAAATCATCTCCAGACACAGAATTATTATTATTCAGTAATATTTTAGTGCCGCCGTAAGCGGATAATAAAAGCCAGGGAAAACTACTCGGATCTCTACCTATAAAAACTTGTGCACTATCAACAGGACCGCTGTCAAAATATATAGTGCCTGCATTTATACGCGTATTACCATTAATGTTTAGTTTTTCTGAAGGAGTTATTGTTCCAACTCCAACATTACCGGCGCTGGTTACAGTAAATATAGGCGTGGCAGTAGCTACTTGAAAAAGATTCGTGATTGTTGTGGTGCCAATGGCTATTTTATCAAAAAATGCGTTCTTCCAGCGGTTTAAAGTTTGGCCAACGGAAAAAGTGTTATCCGCATTCGGCACCAAGTCGGAGTCAAAAGTGGCGGCCGAAACCCGGGCAATAGCCGTGCTTAAACTTCGGGAAACATCTTTGAATAAAGGCGCTTGCGCGGTGTTGTAATTTAAAGTCATATCAAGCTGGACAGTGGCATGGCCGCTCGGATTTTCATATTTGGTTACGCTGAAATTGCCGACAGTGACGCGATCGCTGGTTAGGGTAGTGCTGGCACTGGTTCCTTGTTTAATATAAATCGCGGTATTGCTGGCATCGGTGAATATTAAAATCGGGTCTGTTGAAGAGCTTTTAGAACGAAGTTTCAGAGTGGAAGTCGCTGTTCCGGCAGGAATATCAATATTGCTTGATTCGCGGACATAGCGTTGGATATTTTGTAGGACGAATTCCAACTGCTGGGAAACTTCGGCTGAAGCGGTTTCCCGGTTTTGCACTCTTGTTATAGTGCTTAAAACCCCGATCAGCAATGCGGCGGTAGTAGTAAAAATCGCGACATAAACAAGGATTTCAATTAAGGTAAATCCTTGCCGCTGTTTTTTAAATTTCATCAATTTAATTATATCATATATTAAATCAATCTTAGGAAGTGGGACTTCCTAAGATTGATTTTTACTCTAAAGTCACATCTTTTATTTCTTCAAGATTTAAATTTCTCAGCCAATCTGCCATGTCTTTTTTGTATTGTTCATGGCCGCCGAAATATTTAAGAAGAAACTCTCGTTGAGTTACCGATGGAAAATTTTTTTTACCTAAATAATCTAAGTGGCTGCTCCAGCGGTAGAATTCTAAAAATTGTTTTATTTTATGATAATTTTTAAACTCTCGTTTTTTCCATTCAGGAGCTATAAGATCAAGAGGATTACAATGGATATAATAAGGAAGATGAACAAAATGTGTTTCATTAATAATATGTTTTATTTTAAATATGCCTTGGAATAAAGAACCAACGCGTTCATATTTTTTATTGAAATAATTAGTATATCCAGTTCCTAGTTTGCGCATAAATTCAGTAATACCATTTTTAACTTTTTGTTTTACTACTAGATGAAAATGATTTGGCATAAGACAAAATATTAATAATTCTACGAGCAATTGTCGCGGTTCTCGTTCAATCTTAGGAAGTCCCACTTCCTTAGATTTATTATAGCCAATATGATAAGCAAGGTTAATGGTTGGATTTTGATCGTTAAATTCAAAAAGATCATGAACGAAACGAAGATAATCATTGTCATCTAGAAAGATTTTACGTTTTTCAACACCTCTATTATAGAGATGATAGATTTCGTTAATTGCCGGTTTAATACGTTGCATTTTTAAATATTAACATAATTAATAATCTTAGGAAGTCCCACTTCCTAAGATTGAAATTAGTGTATAATTAAATTGATGAGTATTACCAGAGATGCGGTTAAGCATTCGTTTTGGGCTTTGCCGGTTGATGAGGTTTTTGAAATTTTGCAGACCAGCGGCGCCGGTTTGGACGAATCGGAAGTTTTAAAACGGCGCAAGATTTTCGGTTTGAATGAGCTTACCGATTCTGCCGCAAAAAGCCGGTTTGGCATTTTCATTTCTCAATTTAAAAGCCCTTTAATTTTTATTTTAATAATTGCCGGCGCGATTGTTTTTGCAATCGGAAAATACATTGACGCTTTATTTATTTTTTTAGCGGTTTCAGTTAATAGCGTTCTTGGTTTTTATCAGGAAAATAAAGCTGATGAAGCTTTAGGGAGATTGAAAAATTATATAAGAGAAACAGCTGTGGTTAGCCGTTCCGGCCGGCAGATGGAAATTGACAGGAGGGATGTGGCGGTCGGCGACATTCTTCATTTCAGCCAGGGCGACCGGATAGCTGCCGATGCCCGCGTTGTTTTTGCGAATAATGTTTTTATTGATCAGTCATTTTTAACCGGCGAGTCAATGCCGGTTGAAAAAACTCCGGGAGCCGCTAGTTTTCAAGCGGATTTAATTGATCAAAGTTCAATGGTTTTTTCCGGAAGCCTGGTGACGGAAGGGGTTGGATTTGCGGTGGTGACGGCGGTCGGAAAGGACAGCCAGCTTGGTTTGATTGCCGATGTTCTTGCCAAAACAAAAAAAGAAAAAACCCCTCTCCAAAAACAAATTGCTAGTTTTACTTCAAGAGTCAGTTTGGTTTTGCTGGTTTTAACAGCCGGAGTTTTTTTGTTTGGCTGGTATTTCGGCGAGCCGCTTTTTGAAATGTTTTTGACTTCGGTGGCGATTGCGGTAGCGGCTTTGCCGGAAGGCTTGCCTATAGCTATAACCGTAATTTTAGCAGTGGGCGTTGAAAGGCTGGCTCAAAAGAACGGCGTTGTCAGGAAATTGCTTGCCGCCGAAACTTTAGGAAATACGACTGTGATTTTGACCGATAAAACCGGCACTTTAACCGAAGCTAAAATAAGCCTTTCGGAAATTATTATTGAGCCTTTGGCATTAAATGATAAATCATTGGCGCCGGTTGCCGCTAATTCAAAAAAAGAAAAAGAAATCTTGGAACTGGCTGTTTTAAATTCCCATATCTTGGTTGAAAATCCGGATGATCCGGCATCTCTTTGGCGTATTAGCGGCCGGCCTATTGAAAAAGCCATTGTGTTGGGCGCCGCCGAAGCCGGCGTGGCGATTTCTAAAATCAAGTCGGAAATTATTGATTTTTTGCCTTTTAACGCGGAACGGCAATATGCCGGAGTGCTATTTAAAAGAAATAACAAGCATTTTATTTTAGGGATTATGGGAGCGCCGGAAAAAATTCTTTCAATGTCGGATTTTTTTAATAATGCCGGCCGTCTTGAAAAAATAGGCAAAAAAGAAAGAGTTTTACTTGAAGATTTTATCGCAAAAAAAGCTTTTGAAGGCGGCAGGGTTTTGGCGGTTGCCGGACGCGAATTTGATTCTTTGCCGTCTAATAGTTTTAGGGAATCGCGAAATTTAAACAAAATGTCGCTTTTTGGTTTTTTAATTTTACGCGATCAGATCAGGCCGGGAGTTGCCGGCGTGATTAAACGGGCCGAAGAAGCCGGCATAAAAATCGTCATAGTTACAGGGGATCACCGTGGAACCGCCGAAGCGCTGACAAAACAAATCGGCTGGACTATGGACGGGACAGCCGTTATTGACGGAGCTGATTTTAACAAAATTTCAAGTGATGATTTAAGGAAAAATTTGCCGTTGGTAAAAATTTTTTCCAGAGTAACGCCAGAAGGCAAATTAAAACTTGTTCAGATTTATCAGTCTGACGGCGAACTGGTGGCGATGGTCGGCGACGGCGTAAACGACGCGCCGGCGCTTAAAACAGCCGATATAGGCGTGGCGCTTGGTTCCGGAACCGATGTGGCAAGGGAAGCGGCTGATATTGTTTTACTTGACGATAATCTTGAAACTTTAACTGCCGCGATTGAAGAAGGAAGGCGGATTATTGAAAATATCAAAAAAGTAGTCGTGTTTTTATTTTCCAGCGTTCTTGATGAGCTGATTTTAATCGGGGCTTCAATAGCCGCCGGTTTGCCTTTGCCGTTGAACGCGCTGCAGATTCTTTGGGTGAATTTTTTCAGCGACAGCCTGCCGGCCACGGCTTTGGCTTTTGAAAACGGGTTCGGCGACCTTTTAAAAAAACCGGTCAGGGACCGCAATCCGATTTTTGACCCGGCGGTCAAGTTTTATATTTTGGTGGTAGGGATTTTTACCAGTTCTTTGAATTATTTTCTTTATGTCTGGTTTGTGGCTAAAGGCGTTAATCCGGAAATAGTCAAAACTTTCATATTTTTAAGCTTCGGCACTTACACTTTATTTTTGTCTTTATCGGTTCGCAGTTTGAAAAAACAAATCTGGGAATATAATCCTTTTTCCAATTATTATCTTTTAACCGCGATTCTAGCCGGAATTGTTTTAATGACTCTGGCTGTTTATCTGCCGTTTTTTCAGAACATTTTTAAAACCGTTCCTTTGCCATTGGAATGGCTGATTGGAAGTTTTTTTCTCGGAATTTTTAACATTATGGCTTTGGAAACGGGAAAATGGTTTTATCGAAATAAAGAATGACAAGCAGCAATTAGCGAGCAGCGAGCAGTAAGCAGATGCGGCGCAGTTATTTATTTTTTTGCAATAACCAACCCTATTATTTTTTTAGCGCCG
>JACPKE010000018.1 GCA_016187205.1 Candidatus Brennerbacteria bacterium
AGTTATAAAAAAGGGATTATATTGGGCCAAGGTCGGAGTTTTTGAAGCAGAAGAAAAAAGTTCGTTAAATAATTTTTTTCTATTTGTTGCCACCCGTCTTATTAAAATAGAGGCTGGTGTTTCCCAGGCCATAGCGCCAATATCCGCAGTGCCGTAAATATTTAAAGTATCCAAACAGTGATTTTTAATGCCAGCTGTTTTAGCTATATAGTTCCTGAATTTTTCCGTAAACGGTTCCGCCGCGAAAAGAAGCCGTATATTGAGTTTTTTCATGTTTATTTTTTCTGCCGCCGCCTCATCAATTATATCTTTTAAAAATGGAGGATATCCGACTAAAATAATTTGATTATATTGAGGCGCTAATCTTTTAAGAACTCTAAATATTTCTTTTTTATTAATTCCGGGAGTAATAATGGAAACAGGGTATTGACCTCTGCGGCTGGCTATTTCAAAGGCTTTGTAAGTTATCAATCCGCCGATCCAGATACCCATTCCGAAACAAATTATTACTAAAGCCGGCCCCTGACCTGTTCCGTAATTCAAAAATTTTTCAATCAGAATTGAATATTGCCAATCCAATTCTTCCTGCCTAGGGAAATAAAAAGATTCTCCGGTTGAACCGGAAGTGGAAGTGAAAACAAGCGGTTTGCTGATAGAGCCGCCCCAATTTAATAATTTTTGCGGATATTGCGTTAAATAATTTTTTTTGCTGACCGGCGGTATATTTTGAAAATCATTAAAAGTATGGATATTTTCGTGATTGATATTTTGTTTTTTTAAAAAATCTTTATAAGCCGGCACTCGTTTCGCGGCTTCATGAAATAATTTTAAAGCCCGGACTTTTTTTATTTGTTCCCAGTAATAGCTTTTCTTTGAATAAATTAATTTTATTAAGCGGTTAGAAGAATAATTTTTGGAAATACCCTCCATTTATAAATCGTAGCATATATATCAATTAAATATAAATTCAGCTAATTGATCGGCGGTTTGGCCAGGCGGCTTGTTTCTGCTTTTTGATAAATCAACGATTTTTTTAACATTGATTTTAATATTTTGGAGTTGGTCAAGGACACGGCTCTCTTCGTAGCCATTTTTATCAAGTTCCGCGGCAACGCTGATTAACCCGCCGGCATTGGCAACATAATCCGGAATGTAAACAATTCCGCGTTGGAAAAGGCTATTATCTATTTCTGGCGAGGCTAGTTGATTGTTAGCGCCGCCGCAGACGATTCTGCATTTTAGCTGGTTGATTTTTTCCGCTGTTATTTCTCTTCCTAGAGCGCATGGGCAGTATACATCGGTTGCAAGTCGGTGTATTTCATCGGGGTTCGCGATTTTGATGCCTTTTAATATTTTACGAGCGGATTTAACAATTTTGGGATTAATATCGGCGGCTGTTACGTCAGCTTTGTTTTGAAGTAAAAGTTCGCAAAGTTTCCAGCCGACCTTACCAATGCCTTTGACAGTGAATTTTTTACCGGCAACATCAGGCTGGCCTAAAACTTTTTCTAAGACGGCTTGAATAGCGTAAAAAACTCCTAATCCGGCCCAAGATCCCGGGTCGCCGGCTAAATTTGGCCTACCTACTATATAAGACGATTCTTTGGCAAGCAGTTTTACGTCATTTTGAGTCAAACCTATATCTTGTCCGGTATAAAAAATTCCTTTTAATGAATTTAATTTTTTTGCGTAAGCCTTTAAAATTGCCGATTTGTTATTTTTTTTGGAATTAACAGCAATAATGCCTTTGCCTCCGCCGTAGGGCACTCCAGCCAACGCGCATTTATAAGTCATTGCTTTTGAAAGCCGCAAAGCGTCGCTTAACGCTTTTTCCGGGGTATCATAATGCCAATAACGCGTTCCGCCTATCGCTATGCCCGATTTTATTTTATGGATGGCGATAAATCCCGTTATTCCATTTTGTTCGTCTGAAAAAGATAAAATATCGCGGTGATTATCGAACCCTGGAATTTTTTTAGCGTTTATTGACCGCATAGATTAAATTTCTGTTATTTCTTCAGCTGTTAACCTTGGCGTATGACCGGCGATTTTTTCACTATAGCCGAGCCTAAAAATAAGCTGGGGTCTAAAATTTGATTGAATAAGTTTTTGAATGTCTTTATGGAAATTTTTCGTTTGAATCGCGGCGGCTAAAGGAGCGGTGCTTAAATTTTGTTTTTCGGCTTCAAGAGCGATTTGTTCATAAAGCCGTCCGGCTTTTATCCAGCTTTCTTTATTGTCTTTAGCGGTACTGATAATTCCTAAAAAGGGCGTATATTTTTTTAACAACGTTTCGTCTTTTTTTCTGCTTAATTTATTGACATTTATGTATTTAATGAGTGTTGGCGCAAAAAAAGAAATCAGTGTGGGTATTCCAAATCCGACCGCCGGCATTCCTAATTTTGAATCGGTAATGTTTGATTTTAAATATTCCGACAACTCTTTCCTGAAATTTTTATCCTCCATTGCTTCTATTTGAGCTTCTATTGCTATTTGAGCCAGAGAGTCTTTGATATCTTTTTTGTTGATTAATTCAATACGGGCGTCATTATTTGAAAGGTTAGTGATTTTATTTATGAATTCTTTTTCGGGGAGCCGTTCCAAATATTTATTGCGGTTAGTGCGACGTTTCGGAATTGAAAAAATTAGGTGTTCTTTTTCGTCTTTTGTCGATTTAGATTTTTCAATGACAATTTTTGTCATTATGCCGTAAGTTTTATCGTCAATATATTCAATTTTATTTTTTAAATTATAGTAATCAGCGGCGATTAAAAAATTTTCTAAAGCGCACCCTAAACTGATAAACATTTGTCGTTGCGCTGGATCGCTCATCGGAATCGCTCTTTGGATTTCAGGTTTTAAAAATACCGTTGTCTTTTTAACTGAAAATTTCCATGGTTGGCTGTTGTGGCCGGAAGGGGCGAGCACCGCAAAACGAATAAGAAAATAAATTTGTTCGGTTAGCGATAGTTGTTTATGAAAATCTTGATAATTAATTTGCCACGCGCTGTAATTTTTTTTCATGTATATAGTATAAGGTAATTATATAATAATAAAAAACAACCCTATAACATTCTCAATAATGTTGGAGGGTTGTTATGTTATTGACTATCGGCGCGTTTGAGTTATTTTTATAAATAGTTTCTTAAATTGTTTTTATATTCTTAAGGAGGCGTTGCATGTATAATGTATTGATAATAGCATTGTGTTTGCTGGGTCTTGTCGGATTTTTTGCGCTTGTTCTTTATGTCAGGTTTTTAGCTGATAAAAAAGTTAATCTGAAACTTGTATGTCCGGTCTGTTCCGCTGTTTATAATCCGGACGAATCTTACATGTCGGAAGTACGCAAAGAAAAAATTTGCGCAAAGTGCAGGGCAGATGAGTTGAACAAAAGAGAAATAGGCGAATAAAAGGAGGGGATTATGACCTTTGATAGTTTGAGAGATATTATATTGAGTTTTCTAATTTTTGTAGGTTTGCCTGTGTTATTTGTTATTTGTATTTTAAAGCCGGATTTCGCCGTTAAAGCTTTTAACTTTTTTGCGAATATTGGAAAATTTTTTATCGGTAAAGATAAAAAGCCCTAGCGTTGCGAAGGGCTTTTTGATTGCCTTGCGTTCGCCTGAAAAATTTATTAAATTTATTATTATTCCCCGGTGGCGCAATGGTAGCGCGGATCCCTGTTAAGGATAAGGTTGTAGGTTCGAATCCTACCCGGGGAGCCAGATAGGATGAGCAGAGCCAGAAGCTCTGCTTTTCTCTTTATTTACGGGCTTATTCAGATGTTCGAATATTTTATTTTGGTCTATTTTCTCTCCCATAAGCTCGCCGACTCGGTCAAAGATGATTTTAAACGCTTTGTGAAAGGAAGCCTCGACTTTTTTGCCGTTTAGCGTGGTGTTCGAAAAAATCAGGGACAAAAGCAGTTTCTTGTCGTCTACCATCTCCGTTTTGTTCCGGTTGATGTAAATTTTCCATGCCTGCTTGGCCACCTGCAGAACCGTCACACCCATTTCAAAATATTTCAGGTTGGCGTCTTTGTGCTTATTGAGACTGTCCAGTATCTGTTCTTGCTCGACTTTGTACTGCTCGTACTTCTTTTTGTAAAATTCCTCGCTGATTTTCTCGTCGATCTTGTCATCGTATAT
>JACPKE010000020.1 GCA_016187205.1 Candidatus Brennerbacteria bacterium
GCGCTGAAATTTTAACTCCCGTCGGATTAACCGAAGGCACTGGTTATGTGGGAGCTTCAACTAGACGTAAATTAAATATTTTGGCTGGCGGAGAAACTCTTTCTTCATCTGCCGCGCCGCTGTTATCGCTTTCACCGACTTCAACTTCAATACAAACATTTCCTGCCCCCGGCGCCTCTGTTCCTTCCACAACCCCGTCTTCTCAAAATATTTCTTTTTCTTTTACCAAAGCCCTTTCTCAAGGTTCAGCCGATGAAGAAGTTAAAAATCTTCAAATTCTTCTTAATAAACTCGGCTTTCAAGTGGCTCAATCAGGCATTGGTTCTTCCGGCAATGAAACGGATTATTTCGGCAATTTAACCAAACAGGCTGTTATTAAGTTTCAGAATTATTACCGCGCTGAAATTTTAACTCCCGTCGGATTAACCGAAGGCACCGGTTATGTGGGAGCTTCAACTAGACGTAAATTAAATGCCTTATCGGGGGAAAAATCTTTATTTTTTAAAACACCCGTAAGCCAGATATTATCCGTTATTGATAATATTGATTTAATATCAATTAGAAATGCTTTATCTAAAGCGGTTTTAAGTCTTCAGGCCAATGATTTTAAGGAATTAATTTTTAATAAAGGAGGTAAAAACGTCGGTATTTCCGAATTTTTACCGGCTATTTTTGGCCAATCGAATCCTTCTTTAGATAAATTTTTTGAAGAAAATTTTGCGTCTTTTGTATGGATTAATAATAATGGCGGCTGGCCCGGTTATATTTTTAAATTAAAATCCTCAATTTCTTTTAATGATGTTCAAAACCAGCTTTTTCAATTAGAAAAGACCGATAAATTTGATAATATATTTATTAAATTACCCGGCGCAATTCAGCAGTTATTTAAAGACGGCAAAGTTAATTCCGCAAAAACCCGATATCAGCTTTATAGTCAGCCGGGAGCCGAACTTAATTATGGCTGGAAAGATAATTTTTTGATAATCAGTTCTTCTTATGGCGGATTTTTAGAGGCATTGGCGCGACTTTAAATAAATATGAAAAACCACCGCCTTTATAAGTGAGGAGCTCTCGAAAGCGGTTTTTTTATTATTCACCCGTTTGTTAAAATAAATCATAGATGCGCTATTCCCATTCTATAAAAATTTATAAAAAAAGGTGGCATCTTTTGATTACTTTCATTACCATTGCCGCGCCTTTTATTTATATTTTTGTTTTTTCCGAATTTACCGGCGTTAAAACAGGCCAAGTTTTTATTGATCTCGGAACTTCTTTTATAAGAGTGCTGATTGCGTATATTATTTCCGTTGGAGTGGCGATTCCGCTGGCTTTTTTTCTCGGACAAGGCAAAATAGGAGATTTTTTTCTGCCTGTTTTTGACGTTTTGCAGAGTTTTCCATCTTTCGCTATTTTGCCTCTTTTGGTTGTTTGGTTCGGCATCGGCAACGCGGCCGCTATTTTTTTTCTGGTTATTACCATGGCTTGGCCGATTCTTTTTTCGGTTCTTTCCAGCCTCCGTTTGGCCAGGAAGGATCTTGAAGAAGCGGCTTTTATTTTCGGAGCCCGCGGCTGGAAAAAATTTTTTCTTTTTTCCTTGCCTCTTTCTTTGCCCGGTCTGATAACGGGTTCCATAGTTGGAATAGGCGAAGGCTGGGAAGCGATTGTTGGAGCGGAAATTATCGGAATTACTCCGGGTATCGGCGGTTTTTTAAACAACGCCTCAAGAAGTGGAGATATTAAAATTCTTGCTTTCGGCATTATAGCTCTGCTTTTATTCCTTTTTACTTTGAATAAATTAATTTGGATACCATTACTTAAAAAAACCCATGATTATGCCCATGAATAATAAAGATTACGCTATCAAGGTAAATAATCTGGATCATTTTTTTATCAGCAATGATGATAAAAAAATGGAAGCCTTGCGCGATGTTTCTTTTATTATCAAACCCGGAGAATTTTCGGCGATTCTCGGGCCTTCGGGATGCGGCAAGTCAACTCTTTTGCGGATTTTGGCCGGAATGATCAAGCCGATAAGGGGAAAAATTGAATTTGGAATTAATGATACGGGATTTAAAAATAACGACTTCGCGATGATTTTCCAGTCTTTTGCGATCTTTCCATGGCTTAATGTTTATGAAAATGTTGAATTCGGCTTAAAAATGAAAAATTTTTCCTTTATTGAGCGGGCAAACAAAGTTGAAGAACATATAAAAGAAATCGGTTTGACTGATTTTAAAAAAACTTATCCGAAAGATCTTTCCGGCGGCATGAAACAAAGAGTTGGAATAGCCAGGGCCCTGGCTATTGAGCCGAAACTTCTTTTCATGGACGAGCCGTTTTCTTCCTTAGACGCTTTTACCGCTAATGGGTTACCCATCTTGTTGATGAAGCTGTTGAAATGGCTGATAAAATTTTAGTAATGACGCCCCATCCCGGCCGGATTGAAGCGGTTGTGCCGATCAATCTGCCGCGTCCGCGTAATAAGCGCTCGCCGGAATTTTTTAAGCTTGTTGACGAAATAATGGAAATAGTGAAAATTTAATCTTAGGAAGTCCCACTTCCTAAGATTAAATAAATTTATTCATATCTTAAAGCCTCAATCGGGTTTTTTAAGGAAGCCTGGCGCGCCGGATAAATTCCGAAAGCAATTCCCGTAGCGGTTGAAACCCCAACGCCCCACATAATCGCCGAAAGCGGCAAAGAAAATACCCAGCCGGTAGCCAGATAACCTTTCAGAAATAAGGAAATAATAAAAGCAAATAATGATCCGAGTATTATTCCCGCTACTCCGCCGATAAAAGCCAGAATTACCGCTTCCAGAAGAAATTGCTGGAGAATATCTTTGTTAGTGGCGCCAACGGCTTTTCTTAATCCTATTTCTTTTGTCCGTTCCACCACCGAGACCAGCATTATATTCATTACGCCGATGCCGCCGACAACCAAAGAAATTGAAGCAATGGCCGTCAGAAAAGCCGAAAGTATTGATGTTATATTGCCGAGGAGCGACAAAGCGTCTTCCTGAGTGCGAATAGTGAAATCGTCTTTATCCGGACTGTCAATTCTGTGATTCTGTCTCAAAATTGAAGTTATCCTTTCTTTCGCGTATTCAATGTTATACACATCGCTTGCCTGGGTAACTATTGAATTATAATAATTGATTCCAAGCATTTGTTTTTGAGCGACCGACACCGGAACAAGCGCTATGTTATCCTGGTCAATGCCGAACGGCCCAAGGCCTTTTTTTTCAAGCACGCCGATTACTTTAAATGAAACATCTTTAAGCCGAACGGTTTTATCGATGGGATTAACTTCGCCGAAAAGCGTTTTGGTTATTTCCTGGCCCAGGACTATTACATGATTAAATGAATCAACGTCGGCGTTTGAAAAAGCGCGGCCTTTTTCAACCGAGAAATTACGGATTGGGAAAAAATCAGCCGTTGTTCCTTCAAAGGAAACAACCGCGTCGTTATTGGCATAAGATATTCTTCCCTGACCCCTTGCTTCCGGCGCCGCTCTTTCAATTGCCGGATCTTTTTTAAGAGCTTCAATATCTTCCTTAACCAGGGTTTTTATGACGATTCCCTGGACTGAAGCGGGCGAAGAAAACCGCGAACCTCTGGTTGCTCCAGGCACGATAAAAATAAGATTTGAACCCGCTCCCTGAACTTGATCCAAAATAAGACTTTGAGCGGAATCGCCGATTGACATTAAAAGTATGACCGACCCGACGCCGATTATAATTCCGAGAATTGTCAGAACGGAACGAATTTTTGCGTGCTTCAGGCCGAGAGAAGCCGTTTTAAATGAATCTTTAAACTGCATTATTTAAAAAACTTATCTTTCAATCCGTCCCTTTTTCTTATAGGCAAGTCTCTTTCAATCATGCCGTCTTTTAAATGAATAAGCCGCTTGCCGAATTCAGCTGTATAAGTTTCATGTGTTACAAGCACGATTGTTTTTCCGATTTTATTAAGCTGTTGCAAAATTTCCATTATTTTTTCTCCGGATTTTGAATCAAGATTGCCCGTAGGTTCATCGGCGAAAATAATATTCGGGTTATTTATCAGCGCTCTTGCGATAGCAACCCGCTGTTTTTGTCCGCCGGAAAGTTTGCCTGCCTCAACGTTTATTTTTTCATTCAGCCCAACGGCTTCAATGGCAACTTCAACCATTTTCCGCCTTTTATGTTTTTCTTTAATATCGGAATAAAGAAGTGGCATTTCCACATTTTCATAAACAGACGAACGGGACAGCAGATTGAATGATTGAAATACGAATCCCATTTCTTTATTGCGAAGCCGCGCAAGGTCTTTATCGGATAA
>JACPKE010000028.1 GCA_016187205.1 Candidatus Brennerbacteria bacterium
AAAACCGCGCCAATATTAAAAATCGCTCAATACAATAGCGCGCCCGCAATAACGCCGCTGGCCGGCAATATAACAGCCAGAAAATTCAACGGTTTATACGAAATAAATCCGGGTTTTGACGGCCCGGCGGAAATTTTTATCAGCGGCGAGGATTTAGCCGGCAATAAAAACGACGCGGTCATTGGCGATTCTTCATTTGCGATTGGCATAAAACCGCCGACTCAACCGCAAATTGAAATTATTCCCTCAAACATAAATTACGCCGAACCAATAATGCCTTTAATCAAAGGTTTTGCCTTAAACGGCGAAAAAACGATTCTAAAAATAAACGGCTCGCCAAAATCAATTGAAACAAAAAACAAAAACGGCTATTTCCGGTTTGAAAACATAGCGCTTGACCCGAAATTCAACAAAGGGCTGAATATTTTAACTGTCATTTCTCAAGACCAAAAAGCCAGAATATCCGAACCAAAAACAATTGAAGTATTTATAAACAGCCCGCCAATAATTTCCTGGCTTGAACCGCGAAACCGTATTACCGACCTAAACGGCCTTATTAAATTCAACTGGCTAACTTCGGATATCAATGATGATGTTCTTTCATATCGGCTTGAAATAAGCGACAACCGCGGCCAAACATGGAAAACCATTGCCGGCGATTTAAAACAACAGGAGTTCATCTGGGATTCTTCTTCGGTCCCGGACAGCTCAAATTATATTTTTAAAATAACGGCATCGGACGGTTCTCTTCAATCATCAACCGTCAGCAAAAGAATTGCTATTAATAATGAATTGCCGGCAATTATTCTGGAAACCGGAGGCGATTTTTTCACAAATGAGACTTTAAAAATTTTTAAAGGAATAACGCGCGGCAAAAAAGACCCGCTGACAAAACTTGAATACAGTTATGATAACGGAAAAAGCTGGAAAGAAATAATTCCGGAAGATAAAAAATGGGACGCGTTGTTTGAACGTTTTAGTTTTGAAATTCCGGAGCTTAAAACCGGCGCCAAAAATATAATTATCAAAGGATTGACCGCTTCCGGCAAAACCGTAATCAACGCTCAAAATTTAAAAATAATTTTTGACAATAAAAATCCGGTCTTATCAGTTGAAGCCCTGCCCGCAACAGTTATAAATAAAAAGTTCCTCTCAATTAACGGCGTTGCTTATGACGATTTTTCAGGAATAAAAACCGTTGAATATTCCATTGATAATTCAAACTGGTATAAAGGAAATATTACCGGCGGAATCAACGCCAAAACAGCTGAATTTAAAATAGAACATTCTGATCCCCTTACCGACGGCAATCATAGAATAACAATCAAAGCAATTGATTTTGCCGGAAATGTTTCTGCTGAAAATAACCAAACCGTAACTATTGACGCTACCGCTCCACGCTTCGGCGGCTTTGTTATTGAAAACAAAAATGAAATAATGTATCCGATCGCTGAAAAAATTTTTACAGTTCTGCCGGAAACTAAGCTTAATCTACGAATTGCATTGTCGGAACAACCTAAAAAAACGGAGTTATTTTTAAACAATCAAAACATTCCGATTAAATTCAATTCTGAAATTAACTTGTGGGAAAGCGAAATTATAATTGAAAAAGAAGGCTGGTTTATTCTTCGGATAACAGCTGAGGACAGCTTTGGCAATAAAAATACCAAAGAAATCGCCAGGATACAGGCGGTTTCAAAATCAATTCAAAACCCAAAACCGATTAAAAAACCGCAAACTGAAAATTTTTGGAATATGATAAAAAACTTGTTTTAAATAATAACTCTAATGCTTAAAAATATAATTATAACTTTATTGACTGTTATTTTTTTAATCGGCGGAATTTACTTTCTTCAAAAATCAGCTCCGGCATATCTTCAAATCCTTGAACCGAAAACTGAACTTAAAAATCTTCCCCTGGCGCCGGATTTTGAATTAATGGACTTAAATGGGCAAAAAATAAAATTATCCGATTTTAAAGGCAAAAAAATAATTTTAAATTTTTGGGCTTCATGGGACGCGGCTTCAATACGGCAATTAAAAACCTTGGATAATTATTTTAAATCGCCTGCTTCTCAAGAAACCGTTATTTTAGCCGCCAACAGCCTGGAAAATAAAACCGCAGTGGAAAAAATCAAAACAAACAACGGCCTTGAACTGGAGATTTTACTTGACTCGGAAGGTAAAACGGGCGAATTATACGAATTGGGCGTTCTTCCTTTAACCTTTATAATAGATAAAGGCGGACTAATAACAAAAAGAATAATCGGTCCGGCAATAATAAAAACAATAACGGAATAAACTGCAATGTCATATTTTTTAATAGCCAACAACTTGCACTTGGGCGCCGAATTATTCGGGGCTATTGTCTTTTTTTTAACGGCCTGGCTTTTTCTGGAAGCTTTTTGGATAAAAAAAGACTTATTCAGCTTAAGCCGCGTTTTGGGATTTTCCCTTTTAAGTTTGTGGCAGCTTCTTCACGCTTTAAATGAAGGCGGTGATAACATATTCATTGCGAACAACCTTATTTACATCGGCGGACTGCTATTTATTCTTATAAGTTACGGATTGGAAAAAATGGCTTCCAAGCCTTTATATAATTTCGCGGTCTCGATTCCTTTATTTTTAAAAATAGCCGCGAACGCCGCTCAAATATCGGCGGGCATTTTAACTTTAATAACGTTTTTGCTGACAAAACGATATTTTAAAAACATAGACAAGCCTTTAAAATGGCTGTTAATCGGCTTTGCCGCGCTAACGGCTTCTTCAATGGCGGCTATTTTTACAAAGCCGGAAATTTCAAATACTTACTGGGTTATTGAACATATCATTAAAATAATCGCTTTTTCCGCTTTCAGCGTTTGGATATGGAAATTTCTAAGCCTGCGCATTAAAGAAGAAGCTTTAATTGTCTTTGTGGCAATGTCGCTTTTTATTTCATTGCTGATAACAACAACTTTCTCTATTTTTTTTCTTAAACGGATAGAGTTGGAAACCGAAAAAACTTTATCGGCTAACGCTCAAATTTTAAATTTCTATCTGGCCAGCCTTAAAAATAAAGCTTTGGCTTCAAGCCAAATAATAGCCAATAACGAAGATTTCGGCTTGGCTGTCAAAACAAAAGATATGCAAACGCTTAAGGAAATAAGCGACAGCCTTATTAAAACAACCGGACAAGATTTTATAACCGTTGCGTTAAAAAGGGGCGAAATAATTTTTAAAGCCAACTTTCCCATTAATAATGAAGAAAACGCGCTTTCGGAAAAAATAGGCGCCGAGGCTCTGGAAGGCCGGGTGGCCGCGACTATTGATGAAACAATCGTTGAGGGATTAAGCATTAGGGCGGCGGCGCCAATTTACAGCCGTGGAACGATTATCGGAGCTGTAATAACTGGGACTCTTTTAAATAAAACGTTTGTTCAGCAGTTTAAAGATATCAGCAATCTTGAAACAACAATTTTTAAAAATAAAAAAGTAAAAACCAGCAGTTTTTTATTATCCGGTCAAACCATAGAATATCCGAAAGAAAAATATATAGGATTGGTTGATTTCATCGGACAGACTGTAATCGGCTCTTTCCAGCCGTTAAAAAATATTGACGGCGAAAGCGCGGCGGTTTTTTCCATCACCACTACTCCGGGAGAACTTTTAAGAAATGCTCAAACCACAAACCGTTTTACGATGATAATAATTTTTTCAATAGTTCTAATCCTTATAATGCCGCTTTATCGCTTTAGCGTATTTTTAAGCGATAAAGAATTCTAGAACCCATCTCAAAAATCGCTTTCGAGCCGAGAAAGGCGATTTCGCGGGCCTGCCTGCCGGCAGGCAGGCGAGACCCGAGCTGGAGGACGAGGAATATCTGGATATTCCGAGTCCGAAGCGAAGGGTCGCAACCCGAAATTGCCTTTCGCAGAGCCGGAATGGATTTTTGAGATGGGTTCTAGCTTCCGAAAAGCAAAGAATAATACAAAGCGGTATCGGATTTGAAATAGGCGTCAACCAACGGCCTCATTAAATTTTCAACCGGAGCAAAATCATCGGTTAAAATAACGCCGCCACGACCCGCAGACTGTCCCGGCTTTAAAAGAGAAGCTAAAAATTCCCCGTTTTCAAGCTGTTTAATTTTTTCCGTTAAATCTTCAACAACGATTTTTTGGCCTGAATTAACACCGGCTAAAACAATATTTTGCATAACAAAATCATCAGAACCGTAAGAAAAAATATAATTATTGGGAAATGTTTTCGCGAAAGTGGCGTAAAAACTTTTAAAAAGTCCGGAGTTTTTGCCCCGGAAAGAAGAAATAATATTAACCGCGTAAACGCCGTTTTCCGCAAGTCGGCTTTTTACCAGCTGGTTAAATTCATCGGTGGTTAAATGCCACGGCACCGAAAGAAACGAATTAAAAGCGTCGGTAAAAATCAGATCATATTGCCGGTTATTTTTTTGAAGAAAAACCCGGCCATCGCTGACAGCGGTTTTAAAAGAAAAACTATTCAAGCCGAAAAATTCTTTGGCTGTTTTTTCAACCGCGGGATCTATTTCAACAGCCGTTATATCGGCGTTTTTATAAAAACGACTCATTAATTTAGGCATATAATAAGAACCGCCGCCGATAGCAAGAATATTTTTAATGTCGGAATTAAAAACCGTAAAAACCGGCGAGATTTCCGGATAAATATCAAGATTGCGGCCGTCAAAAGATTCCGCGCCGTGCATATCGGCATCCAAAAATAAAAGGCGCGCCGGGCTTCCCAAATATCCCGAAAAATCGTCAATAACGGTAATTTTGTAATAATCGCTTTCCCGGCTGAAAATAACCTTTGAAGACAGCGTTATTTTTTTAATTTCAAAAACCGCGGCCAGCAAAATAATAAACAAAACAATAATGCCCAATAAATTAAACGTGGGCGGCCTGTAAAAAAACAGGCCGGTTAAAAATAAAACAACGCTGATAATGAGAACAGTGGCTACGGTGCCTATAAAACTGATGAAATAAAAACCTGTCAGAAAAGTCCCTAAAATACTGCCGATTGACCACCAGGCGGAAAGCAATCCGGAATTTTTTCCGATATCAAAACTGTTTTGAGAATAAATTTTTAATAGCGCGGGGTAAATAGCGCCGAAACAAAACGAAGGAGCCAGAAACGAAACAGCCGATAAAATAACGGTTATTGCGGCAATGGAAATATCGGCCTTAACCAAAAACGGCGACAGAAAAGACAATAAAGGAATAATCGCAACCAAAAAAGCCGCGGCGCTAAAAAAATAAAAAACCAAACGGCCGGAAGGATATTTATCAATCCAATAACCGCCAAAATAACTGCCAATGGAATATCCCAGCAAAACCACTCCGATTACCGAAGTCCAGGTATAAACCGAAGCGCCGACATAAGGCGCTAAAATTCTCGCGGCTGTAAGCTCAACAGTCATCAAAGAAAAACCGGTCAAAAAAGAAACTTTAACAAAAAATATTTTAGTCAATGTCAATATAAAAAGTCTAGCAAAATTGACTCAAATAAAAAAGCGTGGTAATTTATCCGCGGTTGCTTGAATACACAATATTATCTTAAAAATGAGGAAGTTATGAAAAAAGCAGCGGTTTTACCGGAAAATTATAAAGATGCCAAGGAAGAAAACTATGGAAATAATAACGCAAGGATTTTTCCGGTTCTTAAACAAACAAAGAATAAAGAAATAAAAACTTTGTCCAGAAAAGAAGAACGGAAGCTGATGGCAATGATAAAAAACGCCAAAAACAAGCTGGATGCTTTTAAAAAAACCGGAGTTGCCGATAAATTCATCAGTCAAGCTGAAAATGAATATATAAAATTACGCAATGAGTTTATGACGCATAACCTTAGATTAGTTGCGAAAATAGCAATTACAGCAACTAAAAAATACGGATTATATGGTTTAACCGATGATATGTTTTCATGCGGATGCGAAGGGCTCGCAAGAGCAATAGAAAAGTTTGACCTTAGTTATAAAGTTAAATTTTCCACATATGCAACGGAATGGATAGCGGTAGCCATGCAAAGACAGTTCCAAAATGAAGCAAGGGTTATAAGAACACCGGTTCATGTTCAAGAAATGTTTTACAAACTAGAAAAAACAACTGAAGAATTGTTGAGATTAAATAAACGCGAACCGGATGAAGAAGAAATATCCCAAAAATTAAAAATCACCCGAAAGAGTCTAAAGGAATTGAAGGAAAAATCAATTACCATTATAAGCATGGATAATCAGATTGCGAGAGATGACTCCTCTGAAATTGGCTTAATATCAAGTAATGGATTTTCTCCGGAAAATGTCGCGGAAATAGCCGATAGCGCCAAAAATACCATTAAAAATCTTGAAAAAATATTTGAAAAAATCAATCCAAGGGAAGCCTCGGTGGTGAAAAAACGAATTGGCTTTAACGAAGATGGTGAAGGAAAAAAATTGGAAGAGGTAGGAAATGAGCTAAAAGTAAGCCGCGAACGAATACGACAAATTCAAATGAATGCTTTGGAAAAATTTCAATTAACCGCCAGAAAACTGGTTGAGTCCGGAGAAATCAAAGATGATCCCGTTATGGAAAAAATTGCCGAAACCGATAACTCCGGCTTTAAAATCCCATTAATCAAAATACTTGATATTTTGAAAATGACCTGCCGGTTGATGCACTGGCAAATAGAAACTTATAACGCTGTTATATAAGGGCTTTTTAAAAGCCCTTTTTCTTTTATGGTATAATAATTAACATATGATCCCTCACCTTTAAAGGATTTCATTATGATTAAACAATATAATATAATTTATCAAGATAATGACTCAGAAATATTTTTTAAATAATTCGCTTCTTTGTCGCGGAGCGACTAATCTTTTAAAAATGAGGGATTTAACAATCCTTCAAAGGTGAGGGATGAAAAAATGGGCATTGTTTTTAATACCGATTATTCTCGTAAGCGCTGGCGTTATTTATAAAAACTGGAACGGAACAAGCATAACCAGTCTGCCGGCAAAAACAATAACTTCCCAAGAAATCGGCGCAAAAGCCGACGGTTTACCGTTGCCAATCACCAGAAAAGAAAACAATAGGGTAATAATAGAACTTCAAACAAAAGAAGTGATAGCTGAATTGGCGCCAGGCGTTACTTATGAATATTGGACATATAACGGCGCTGTCCCCGGTCCGTTTATACGAGCAAAAGAAGGAGATACAGTTGAGATTAGACTGACTCACGCTGAAGACGGACATGATCACATGGGTTTACTAAACAACAATTTTTTTACAGTTGACAGCTTTCCGATACAAACCGCTTACGCTAACGGTTCCCATGAAGATGACGGACATTCCGCCGCTGACCCGCGTCATGAAATAGCCGGCCACGCAAAACATTCAATAGATTTACACGCCGTTGAAGGTCCGGGCGGCGGCGCGGTTTTAACTCAAGTTGGTCCGGAAGAAACAAAAATTTTTCAATTTAAAGCAACCAGGCCGGGTATTTATGTTTATCACTGCGCCAGCCCGCACATTCCGACTCATGTAGCCAACGGAATGTATGGCATGATTCTTGTTGAACCTAAAAACGGACTTTCTAAAGTTGACCGCGAATATTACGTAATGCAGGGAGAATTTTACACTAATGGAAAATTCGGCGAAAAAGGGCATCAGGAATTTAATCTTGAAAAATTAAAACTGGAACAACCGGAATATTTTGTTTTTAACGGAAGGGTGGGCGCGCTTACCGGCGAACGCGCTCTGCGCACCAAAGTCGGCGAAACAATCAGGTTATTTTTCGGCGTCGGTTCTCATATCGCTTCAAATTTTCATATAATCGGAGGTATCCTTGATAAACTCTATCCCGAAGGAGACATTATTTCTCCGCCCCATCAAAACGTGCAAACCACTATTGTGCCGCCGGGCGGAGCAATAATGACGGAGTTTAAACTGGAAGTCCCGGGCAAATATCTTTTGGTTGACCATAGTTTATCGCGGGCAATAGACAAAGGCGCTTTGGGAGAAATTATAGTTGAAGGCGAAGACAGACCGGAAATTTATCAAGGACTAACTCCTTAAAAAATAACTAAATGACTAAACGGATTATTATTAAAAATCCTTTAATCGCGCAAAAGCTTTTTGATGAAATAGGCGCATGGAGCTTTGTCTGGCTTGGATTAAGAATTTATCTCGGCTGGTTATGGCTTGAAGCCGGTTGGAATAAAATAATCGGCTCGGGAGCTCATCCCTGGAACTCTGATTCAATTTTAAATTTCTGGCAAAAAGCAATAATCATACCGGCGGCGCCGGCCAGGCCGGCAATCGCTTACGATTGGTACAGAACATTTCTTGAATTTCTTATTCAAATACGCGCCGAATCCTGGATGGCGCCGCTTGTCGCCTGGGGAGAACTGCTTGTAGGCATAACTCTGATTGCCGGAATATTTGTCGGCATTACCGCGGCCATCGGCGCTTTTATGAATATGAATTTTATGCTGGCCGGAACCGCCTCAATCAATCCGGTTATGCTTTTATTCGCCATTATCCTCATGCTCGCCTGGAAAACCGCCGGCTGGTGGGGATTTGACAGATGGCTGCTTCCACGGCTCGGAATCCCCTGGTCTGGCGTAATCATTGAAAAAATAGACGTTTAAAATGAATTGGCATTTTATACTAACCGCAGGCCATATTATAGGGACTGTTTTAGGCGTCGGCGGAGCAACTTTCGCGGAAATTTTTTACCTGAAATCCGCGCGTGACGGAATAATTGACCAAACCGAAAGCGGTTTTTTAAAAACAACATACTTTATAATGCGGCTGGGAATGATTATTTTGCTATTTTCCGGTTTTGGCTATTTAATCTGGTACCGTTTTACCGGCCAGGAAGCTTTAATGTATAATCCCCGCTTTTGGGCTAAAATGACTGTTGTTTTAACAATCGTTATAAACGCTCTTTTGTTGCAAGCTAAAAAAATTTCCCTGAACGCAGGCAGCGCCGTTTCACTGACATCATGGTACGGCGCAATGATTCTCGGTTCATGGCGCGGGCTTGAAGCCGGCTATTTGCAAATTTTAATATTTTATACGGCATCGGTTATTGCGGTTTATTTCATATTAAAAACAATAAAAAATAAGATAAAAACAAAATGAGCTTAATATTAAAAATAAATCTGGCCGCTCATATAATTCTCGGAATAATAGGTATAATATTTTTCTACGCCGTCTGGATGAATCTTTTAAAATCAAGGCTGAATTTTAAATTTCTCCGTTTTGCCAGTTTAGCCGGATTAATTTCATTTCTGACGTCCTGGCTAACCGGAGGCTATTATTACTATGCTTATTATTCGCCCGTAATCGGAACAATCATAAAAAGCGGACAATATTCCTGGGCTCATACTATTTTCACAGAATCAAAAGAGCATATTTTCTTTTTCCTGCCGTTTTTAGCGGCCGTCAGCTTTTCCATTTTCTGGCTGATAGGCGAAAAAGTTGAAAGCAATGGCAAATTAAAACGCAACTTAATTCTCATAAACGGATTAATAACAATTATAGGGATATTTATCGCGGTTGCCGGAATATTAATTTCCGGCGCCGTAAGACAATAAATCCCCACACTTAATGAATTGCTTTATAAATATGTTTTTATGTTTATATCATAAAAATTATGAAAAAAAATAATAATTTTTCTTTAGAGAAACAGCTTATCAAAAGCCTTACAACTCATTAGGTGTGGGGATAAAATCAATGCCTGACAAAAATTTAAAAATAATCAATTCACTGATAAAAAGCGCGGCATTAACGGCAATTTTTATCACCGCAATAACCATTGCCGGTGAAATCATGCCTTTTATCAAAGACTGGCTTAAAAGTATTTTTCTTCATCATTGGATTGGCAAAGGAATTTTAAGCGCTGTGATTTTTTTAGGCGCAACCGCCTTATTCGCCGCTATTCCGAATAATGCCAAAGAAGAAAAAATAACCGCTAATTTAGGCCGCCTTTTTTGGATTGTTTGCCTTGGTTTTGCCGTAATTTTCGGTTTTTATGTTTACGAAACTTTAAAACATTGAAATT
>JACPKE010000029.1 GCA_016187205.1 Candidatus Brennerbacteria bacterium
CAACTACAAACAAATTATTTGTATATTCTCAATATCACGATAAATTGTGGATTTTTAACAGCGATTCTTTTATTAAGGAATCAGAGATTACATTAACAACAATAGTTGAAGCGGTATTATTCATGAAGAAACAGGGAGTTGCTTCTGTTCATGAAACAGATTTAATAAAAAGTTATTCGGACTCTAATTTTTCTTATTCCCTTGACTGGGCTAAGGGGACAATAACCGTTCAATAAATTTAGTTCGGCTTGTTAAGGCCTGATTTTTGGGTTAAAATCCTGTTATTATGGCTTCTCCGACCGAAGAAATAAAAAGCAGGATTGATATTGCGGATTTTATCGGCGGCTATGTGAAACTCCAGAAAGCCGGCAGGAATTATAAAGGCCTTTGCCCTTTCCACCAGGAAAAAACTCCTTCTTTTATTGTTACGCCTGACCGCCAGATGTGGCATTGTTTTGGTTGCGGCGAAGGTGGCGATGTTTTTAAGTTTCTGATGCGTTATGAAAATTTGGAATTTTACGAGGCTTTAAAATTTCTTGCTGAAAAAGCCGGCGTGGAAATCCAGCGCGTCAGTCCGGCGGAACAAAAAGAATTCGGCGTTTTATACGGCATAAATGAAGCGGCTAAAGATTTTTTCAAGGAACAGCTGTTTACGCCGGCAGGCAAGCCCGCGCTTGATTATCTTTTGAGCCGCGGTTTGAATAAACAAACGATTGAAGAATTTGAGCTTGGCTGGGCCGGAGAAGGAGATTTATTGAATCGTTATTTATTGAACCTTGGTTTTGGCATTGAAGATATCAGGCGCGCCGGACTTATGATAAAAACGGAATCAGGTCTTAACCGCGGACGTTTTATTCACCGCGCGACTTTCCCTTTATACAATAATTTCGGAAAAGTTGTTGGTTTTACCGGCAGGATTTTGCCGCGTCCTGAACTTGTTGAAGGGCCGCGTCCTGAACTTGTTGAAGGGCCGCGTCCTGAATTTGTTGAAGGGCCGCGTCCTGAATTTGTTGAAGGGCCGCGTCCTGAACTTGTTGAAGGACCGTCCGCCGAAGCGGCTGTTAAAACGGCTGGCGCGTCCGGTTTCCAGCCGCCGAAATATTTAAATAGTCCGGAAACCGCTATTTTTAAAAAAGCGCGCCTGCTTTACGGTTTTCATAAAAGCAAAAATGAAATTGCAAAACTGCGCGAAGCGTTTTTGGTTGAAGGCCAGATGGATTTTTTAATGGCCTGGCAGATTGGAGTTAAAAATGCCGTTGCTGTTTCCGGAACCGCCTTCAGTTCCGACCATCTTAAAACTTTGCGGCGGCTGGCCGATGTCTTGGCGGTGAGTTTTGACAATGACGAGGCCGGTGTAAGGGCTCTAGAGCGGGTTTTGGATGCTACCGCGGACTGGGATTTCAGTGTTCAGGCGATTGATTTAGGCAGGTTTAAAGATCCGGCTGAAGCGGCGGTTGCTGATCCGAATTTTTTAATTTCCGCACTGAAACAAAAACGCCACGCTTTTGATTATCTTTTGGCTCATTATTTTAAAAAAGCCGAAGAAAAGGAAAATGATCCGGTTTTCAAAAAAAATATTTTATGGTTTTTAATCCAAAAAATCATTAATTTAAAAAGTCAAATTGACCAGGCTCATTGGCTTAAGGAGCTTGGTCTTAAATTCGGCATTGAAGAAAAAGCTCTTGCTATGGAAAGCGAAAGGTTGAAAAACAGCGGGAAAAGCGCTAAAATTATTATTAATCCCGCATCGCCGAAACAGATAGAAAAACAGGATTTGCTTCGCCATAATCTTATCGCGGAACGATTGTTGACTTTGGTATTGGCAAAAGAAAATTTTTGGCCGGAGCTGGCTGAATCGCGAAATTATTTTCCGGATAGCTTTCGTGATTTTTTCGGAATTTCGGCGCCGGCCGTTACGGTCGGAGTTGTTGGTTTGGCCGTGGCGCGTCCCGATTTAAGTCTTCGTTCCACTTTTGAATTTTCAAATTTGGAAGATGATAAAATCAAAAAAGAATTTTTCGAACTGATTAAAAATTTAAAACTGGAATTTTTGAAAAAGCGGTCATTGGAACTCAAAAAAGAGATTACATTGGCCGAGAAAGCAAAAAATGAAGAATTTTTAAAAGATTGCATTGCTAAATTCCAGGCGGTTTCAACGGAGATGGCTAATCTTATATGAAAAAAACAAAAAAATCCAAAAAAGTTTTGGTTAAAAAATCAGGCATTAAAAAAACCCTTAAAAGAGGCAGGCTGCGCCTGCGGGCGGGCAAACCTTCAGCTAATAAAAAAAATAAAAAAGCCGCGGCTGTTGTTGTTGGAAAAGGTGTTTTAGGCCAGGCTTTGGATAATCTTATTAAAAGAGGCCGCAGCCGAGGTTTTGTCACGGATTCCGAAGTTCTTTATTTTTTTCCGAATATTGAGAAAAATTTAAGTTTTTTGGAAGAAATTTATGACCGGC
>JACPKE010000023.1 GCA_016187205.1 Candidatus Brennerbacteria bacterium
TCCGCACGTTAGGAGTGTGCCGTTCTATCCATTGAACTACAAGGGGCTTATTTAAATAAAGATAATTTTATTTATATAATAATTTGCCAGCAAGGTAAAGATTTGATAAATTCTTTAAATGCGCCTTTAGCTCAGTGGCAGAGCGCTTGTTGACCCCATTAGATTTATACGGGCGTTTAGCTCAGTGGTAGAGCGTCACATTGACATTGTGAAGGCCGCTGGTTCGATCCCAGCAACGCCCACCAAAAAATCTAACGGGGCAGGCACGCAAGAGGCCGCAGGCCTGCCCCGTAGCCAACTTGTTGTGCTATGGGGTTCAATCCCTGCAAGGCACACAAAAATAAAAATTAGCCTTGTTTACTAAAGGCTAATTTTATAGATCTTTTAATTAATAGCAGCGGCTCAAACTCACCAGCCGTCTTCAATATATTCAATCTGCTGTTTTAAAATAATTTCTTCAATACTGCCCGGTTTAGCGATCATCCAATATTTCCAATAGGGCCTAATCCACCAGGAATGAAATTGAAGATTTACCCTGCCTTTGAAAAATATCTCTAGCAAATGATCATCTAGCACATGTCTTAAAAACGACCGTCTTGGTTCTGGAAGATTTTCATCATAAGGATTATCCGAAATTCCGCGCGGAATATACATTGTTCCATCATCAAATATTCTCTCATAGGCAAGAGAAAAGCCTTTTTGATAATCTTTTATCAGAGAAAAGCGAAACACTTCATTTAAATCAATAAATAAATATAATCCCGACTCATCCTTTTTAAAATCAAGTATTCTGCCCTCTAAATTCTCATTAACCTTTACCGTGCCACCCGCCGAACCAACTAATCTGATATACAATGAATCAACGGGATAATTATCCAGGCATAATCTTAAATTTTCAAAATCCAACTCTTTCGGCATCCAATATTGTTCCATCCAAACACCTAATTTTAAATTTTGTTAAATAAATTATCTGATATTACTTTAACAATAAAAATTCCGCTTGCAAATAAAGCGTATTCTAGTCAATCCTAAGCCCTAACCAATATTCTCACATTCTCAAGAATGTAAGAATATAAACTTTACTAAAATACGCCAAAACAAAAATCCCGCTTGTTTAAAACGGGATTTATTAATCATTAATCCAATCTTTTATTTTCTGCAATATTTCTTCCGGATCTTTTATTTTAGCTTTTAACGCTTTCCTGATTTTATAAACCCTGTCTTCGTATTTTTGCCACCAAAGCTCATGAAGATAGAAACCCAGAATAACCAACTGCAATACCAGCAAAATAGCGCCGACAACTTTATAAAAATCGCGCTCCCAGGCGATTCCGGCAATATAAAAAATATCTCCGGCGGCAAAAGCAAAAGTATGTCCGCGGGCAGTGGCGCTGGTCACCAAATCATTCAATAAAAATTCTTTTAAAAAAACCAAATAGGGCTGGGTTTTCCTTTCCCGGCGCTTTTCTCGACTGTAAAGCCAAAAACCGCACATAATCCCGAGACTGCCGAAAAACGACAACAGAAAAATCCAATGCATTAAAATACCGAAATTCCCCGACAACGGAGTAAAATGCAAGCTTAAAAAAATCATCCAAAACCCAAGAAAGTAATCGCGCGTATGGTCGGCGGCAGTTCCAAAAGCCGTAACGGAATTGTTGTTGCGGGCAGTCGGACCGTCAAAAAAATCAGTCAGCCAGGCAATGGTTAAAAACCAAATCTGCCTTGATAAAGATTTACGGTAATAAAAATCAATCATTGCCGCAACAAGAACAAGAAAACCCGCAACAGTCAAAAGATTAGCCGCCTGTGGAATAATTCCCAAAGGCCTGGTCAAAGGCCAAAGCAGATGGTCGCGCGCCCATTTTTCAAGCGGCGTCCAATACCCTTCTTTTTCTTCATCAGCCATTTCATTCTCCCTGTCCCTCCATAGGTTTTTGCCCTTCCGAAATTTTAACGAAAGAAGAATAGCGTAGGAGGACTTATAAAATTATAAAATCCTAAGTTCAGACTAGCTAAAATTGACTTAAAAAGTCAAACGGGTAAAATTATAAAATATTAATTTTAAAGAAGGGCCTATAGTAAAACGGCATTACATCTCCATGGCATGGAGGAGGTCGGGGTTCAATTCCCCGTAGGTCCATAACTAAAATCCAGCTTCAGCGTTATTTTTTATACTGAAACTGGATTTATTAGCATAGCTTGCTATTCTAAAAACAGTCAAAGACTGATTAAAAATTAAAATAAAAGGAGCAGACAATGGAAATAAAAGAAAAATGGCTTGATGGCTGGGTTTTGGATATTACTGAAAATAAATCGTTGATGGCGACATATGCCGCCGAATGCCATGCGATGCAATTATTCGGCCGCAAACTATTTGATTTTGGAGTTATATCAAAACAAGGCGGCAATTTCGCCATCCGCGACCGGAACAACCCGAATGTATTTATATCAACGGCGCACGGCGTAAATAAAAGCAAATTAAGAAAATCTGATTTTCTGATTGTCAGATTTATCAACTGGCGCGACAAAAAGGTTTTTGTTGATGCTTTTGACGAACATGCCATGCCTTCTACCGATACGCTGTTAATGGGCCAGACTTTTATTACTGATCCGGAATTAAACACTTGGGTGCATTTTCATAAAACAGTCAAAACGCCGCATGAAATAAAAATGAACTATCCCGTTACTAATGAAGCAGAAATGGCGATTTTTACTTTTATGATAATTAATAAAGTCATGACGATAAATTTAATAGACCATGATAAAATAAGAAAAACGCGACCGGATAATCAACCCGATTCAGCTATAATTCTCGGAAAAGATTATCTGGAAACTTTTCAACGAACAATCAAGTTGATAGTTTGAAAAATTTAAAACTAATTTTTTATTCGCCCTCGCTTCGCCGAAGCTTGCAAAAGCGAAGGTGAGCCGCGCTAACTGTTCAGCGCGGATTTTATTGGAGGGTTGGCAGAGCGGTCTAATGCGCTGGTTTCGAAAACCAGTTGGAGCGAAAGTTCCTCGCAGGTTCAAATCCTGCACCCTCCGCAGATATAAAATTTTGCAATTATACATTACTATCCTATACTCAAATAAGTTTTTTGTTAATAAAATTTATTTTTAAGAAAAGGAGAGAAATGCTATATGCTGGATATTATACAACATTAGACAGTTGTTGGATTAAAATCAGCTATGATTTAGAAATACTTAAAAGAGAATGGTGTTTTGGTATGGTAATATTTGAAGCGCCAGGGTTAACCTACGATGAATTACAAAAACGATTTCCAAACAATCCAGACCGCTATGATATTTTTAATTGGTTAAAAGAAAATTACCAAGAAATTCATAGAGATGGAGTGCCTGAAGATGGGGTGAATAATAAATTTGATGCTTTTATTATTAATTCCTGAAATAGAGAATGATTGGATTTGTAGCAACGCTTATCTTAAGTTTTCTTAAACGTGGTACTTATCTAAACCACGAAAAGCCACTAAATAGGTGGCTTTTTATTTAAAATAAAAAGGGAGCTTCTATCAGAAGCTCCGAGATAACTAACTAATGCCACAAAAAATAGCCAGATAACATACCAGTAAATAGTGCAGGCGCATCGTAAACCAAAAATCTCCACCCGGTAGGATCAATACCGGTATAATGCTTAACAATGGTATTTGTAATACCATAGATTAGAGCACAAACAAGCATCAACCATAACTTTTTCATCTAACTCCTCCATTTTTAAGTTTGAAAACAGGTTTTTAAGTAAAATCAATACTAAATAAAGTATATAACACTAATATACTATTGTCAATACCATACCATTTATATTTATATCTCGCGCATAAAAATTAGAAGGGATTTTATTGCAAAAATATTTATGATAAAATAAAAATAAACTATGAAATCCGAAAAATCGCCAATAATTCAAATAATCAAAAAAGTGATGCCGTCGGTGGTTTCAATTATTATCTCCAAAAGTTTGGAGGAATTGGAAAAGGAACTGCCGGCAACGTTATCGCCGCTTCTTCCTTTTGGAACGCCGATGCCCAAAATTCCCGAAGAAGAAATTGACGCTCATGGAATGGTTAAAATCGGCGGCGGTTCCGGTTCAATAGTTGATGAAGGCGGGATTATTCTGACCAACAAACACGTCGTGATTGACCCAAAAGCCGAATACACCGTTGTCACTCAAGATAACCAAAAACATCCGGCAGAAATTTTAGCTCGCGACCCTGTAAACGATGTGGCCATCTTAAAAATAAAAGATGTCAAAGTTAAATTACCGGAAATAAAATTAGGGGATTCGGATCATCTTGAGCTTGGCCAGACAGTAATCGCAATCGGCAACGCGCTGGGCATTTTCCGAAATACCGTATCACTCGGCATTGTTTCCGGACTGTCACGTTCTTTAGCGGCCGCAGTTGATTTAAAGGCTACTGTCCAGGAAATGAGAGGACTTATTCAAACCGACGCGGCTATCAATCCGGGCAATTCCGGCGGGCCCCTGGTGGACAGCAACGGCTATGTTATCGGAATCAATACTGCGATTATTTTCGGCGCCCAAAATATCGGCTTTGCTATTCCGGTTAACGCCGCTAAAAGAGATCTGGCCGATCTTAAAAAATACGGCCGCATCCGCCGGCCACTTTTAGGACTCCGCTATATTATTCTTGACGAAGATTCAAAAGAAAAAAACAAACTGCCCGTCGGGTATGGCGCTTTAATCGCCGCTGAAATGCATCATCACGACGGCGTAGTGCCGGACAGCCCGGCTGATAAAGCGGGTATTAAAGAAAAAGACATTATTCTGGAATGTAACGGCGAAAAAATAACAAAAGAAAAAACCATTCAGGATTTTCTGGAAAATATGACTGTAGGAGAAATAATGAATTTAAAAGTTCTGCGCAAGAAAAAAGAATTCGCCGTTAAAGTAACTCTAGCGGAAAGAAAGTAAACTTCGCGAATATACGAATATAGCGCTGATATACGAATTCGCATATTCGTGCTTGATTCGCATATTAGTGCAGTTTATTCAAATTCTCCAGCTTGAAGTCCCTAAAATCAAAACCAATAAAATAATAAAAACTGTTCCGCGGCTTAAAAATAAAGTTCTTGTCAGCTTGCCCTGAAAATAATAATCCAGGAAATCGCGCATTAAAAAAACCAAAAGCGTTAAAAGGGCCGCGCTGTTAAAAAAGCTTAAAGGCAGAAGCGCAATTGCCCATAAAAATTCCACTGCGGCCAGACCAAGAACCAAAGCCACTGTTTTTTCCCGCTTTGGAAATATTCCCGCTAAAACGGTAATCGCTTCGGAAAAAAGCATAAAAATCGCGGCTGACTCCAAAAAATATTTCATTAAAAAATAAGCGGACTTATCGGAAGCAAAAAATAAAACAGCGGTAATGAAAAACAGCGCCGTATTTAAATTCCTGTAAACCCTGCCGCGGTCTTGAAAAATCAAATCTCCCAACCCGAAAAGCCAATAAGCCAAAACAACCAAAAATAGCCAAACAACGCCAAAAACTAATGGCGTTAAAACGTATTCGGATTGGCTGATAAGATAAGAGCTCAACCAAAAAATAATGGTTGATTTTAAAAATAATTTTTTTTCCGGCTGGCGGCTGTAAACAAAAATAAACGCGGCAAAAAAAACAACCGCAGCTGTTAAAGGAGAAAAACTGAAAAAATAGACCAGCCAGAAAGAAACGGCGAAAATTAAAACCTTAGACGCCGATTTCAACAGTCTGCTGGCCCGCCATTTTTCCGGAAATTGAAATTTTAACTTTCTGACCATCTTTAATCTGCCCTTTAATTATTTTATCGGCTAAATTATCCAGAATGACTTTTTGAATAAGCCGTTTAATCGGTCTGGCGCCATACTCCACGCTAAAACCGTTAACGGCGATGTATTTTTTTACTTCCGGATTTATTTTGACCTTAATCTGGCGCAAAGCAAGTTTTTTTTCAATTTCGGCAAACTGAATATCAGCTATCTCTTCAACGTCAACCGGCCGCAAAGAATTAAAAATAAGGGTTTCATCCAAACGGTTTAAAAATTCCGGCTTGAAGGTTTGGCGCAAAGATTCCATAATTTTCGCGCGAAAATTATCTTCCTTGCCCTTCAGCCCGTCATCCGATTCCGATGAAAAACCCAGATTGGACATCTCGCGAAAATAACCGCTACCGACATTTGAAGTCATAATAATAATCGTATTTTTAAAATTAACTGTCTTGCCCTTGCTGTCGGTCAAACGGCCGTTATCCAAAATCTGAAGCAAAAGATTAAAAACTTCCGGATGCGCCTTTTCTATTTCATCAAACAAAATCAAGCTGTACGGCCGGTGGCGAACCGCGTCAGTCAAACGGCCGCCTTCCTCATAACCGACATAACCAGGCGGAGCTCCGATTAGACGGGCGGTTGAATGACGTTCCATATATTCCGACATATCAATGCGAAGCAAAGATTTTTCGTCATTAAACATAAATTCCGAGAGCGCCCGCGCCAATTCAGTCTTGCCGACGCCGGTAGACCCTAAAAACATAAAAGAAGCAATTGGTCTTGATTCATCGCCAAGTCCGGCGCGGCTCCGGCGCAAAGCCCTGGCTACAGCTTCAATAGCTTCCTTTTGACCAACAACTCTTTTAGATAAAGTTTCTTCAATGCGATTCAGCTTATTAATTTCCGATTCCAACATTCTGGTTACCGGAATACCTGTCCAGCGCGAAACCACTTCGGCAATATCTTCCTCGTCAACATATTCCTTGATAAATTTGTCGTGCCGGTTATTCTTGGAAAAATATTTTTTTTCAAAAGATTCAAATTCCTTTTCGGCGGCCGGCAGTTCACCGTAAAGAATCTGCGCCACTTTTTCAAGATTGCCGTCTCTTTCGGCAACTTCCGCGATCCGACGCAAATCTTCGGTCCGGCGCCGCAAAGTATTAAGATTTTCAAAAGCGATCTTTTCCGCATGCCAGCGCGCTGACAAAAGATCGTTCGCGCTTTTAAATCCAACAAGTTCTTTTTCTATTTCTTTAAGACGGGATTTGGCAACTTTGCTGTTTTCTTTTGACAAGGCTGATTTTTCTATTTCAAGACGGGTAATTTCGCGGCGTTTGACATCAAGTTCTTTTGGAAGGCTGTCGCTGTCAAGCCTGCGGCTGGCCGCGGCTTCATCAATAAGGTCAACTGCTTTATCGGGCAAAAAACGGTCACTGATATACCTGGCGGAAAGATTAACCGCCGCCACAATCGCCTCGTCGCTTACCTTTACGCCATGATGGGTTTCATATTTTTCCTTAAGGCCGCGCAAAATAGCGATGCTGTCTTCTATAGCCGGCTCATCAACATTAATCGGCTGCAACCGGCGTTCAAGCGCCGGGTCTTTTTCAATATGGCGCTGATATTCTTTAATCGTAGTGGCGCCGATGGCATGTAATTCTCCCCTGGCAAGAGACGGCTTTAAAAGATTGGATGCGTCAACAGCGCCTTCGGCTGCGCCAGCCCCGACAATCATATGAATTTCATCTATAAAAAGTATCATCCTGCCGCTGGCGTTTTTAATTTCTTTCAGAAACGCTTTTAAGCGGTCTTCAAATTCGCCGCGGAATTTTGTTCCGGCAATCAAAGAACCAAGGTCAAGCATAATAATTTCCTTATTTTTAAGAGGTTCCGGCACTTCCCCGCTGATAATCCTTTGCGCCAGGCCTTCAACAATGGCTGTCTTGCCAACGCCCGGCTCGCCCACCAAAACCGGATTATTTTTGGTTCTGCGGCTCAAAACCTGAATAACCCTCCGCAATTCTTCCTCGCGGCCGATAACCGGATCAAGTTTTCCTTCCCGCGCCTGTTCGGTCAAATTAATCGCGTACTTGTCCAAAACCTGAAACTTAGATTCCGGCATTTCATCGGTAATTCTTGCGGAGCCGCGTAACTGGGATAAAATCCGCATCACAATTTCCCGACGCACCCCGAAATTATTCAAAATAGTCTGGGCCGAAGAAGGCACATCAAATAAAGCCATCAACAAATGCTCGCAAGAAACAAACTCATCTTTTTGCTGAAGAGCCACTTTAGCGGCCTGGTCCAAAATTTTCATCAGTTCCTGCGACAAATAAAGCTGCCCGACCGTTGAGGTGGAAAATAATTTCGGAAGGCGGGCAAGTTCCTGTTCCAGTTCCTGTTCCAAAGCCGACAAATTTACATTAGCGCGCACCAAAAGAGGCCTTACAAGGGTCTGGTCCTCGCCTATTAAAGCGCGCAAAAGATGCAAAGCTTTTAATTCGCCATGAGATTCTTTGGCGGCTAAATCCTGCGCGTTCTGCAGAGCTTCCTGAGCTTTAATTGTAAAACGATGAAAGTTAGGCATTTTAATTATTTTACTATTTTTTAAGATAAAGTAAAGCGGCGGCTAATCACCTAAAACCGATTTGCAATTCATACAGCTTTTTATAAACGCCTCCTTCTATTTTCATCAATTCTTCGTGCCTGCCTTTTTCAACGATTCTGCCCTTATCCAGCACCAAAATCAAATCCGCTTTCCTGACGGTGCTGAAGCGGTGGGCAATTATAAAAGTCGTTCGATTTTTCATTAATTTTTCCAAAGATTCGCCGATGAATTCTTCGGATTTCGCGTCCAAGGCCGAAGTCGGTTCGTCTAAAATCAAAATTCTCGGATTTCGCAGAATCGCCCTGGCAATGGCGATTCTTTGTTTCTGTCCGGTTGACAGCTTAATCCCCCGCTCGCCGACCAATTGATTATATTTTTTAGGAAAATTTTCAATAAATTCATCGGCATGAGCCAAACGCGCCGCTTCCATTACGTCCGCATCGTTTGCGTCAAACTTGCCGTATTTAATGTTATTTTTAACAGTATCGTTAAAAAGCATAATTTCCTGTGGCACAATGCTGATAAAGGCCCGCAAAACCCTAAGGTCTAAATTTTTAATATTATGGCCGTCTATTAAAATCCGGCCATGATTCGGCTGAAAATAAAAAGAAATTAAATCAATCAAGGTTGTTTTTCCAACCCCTGACTCACCGACTAAAGCAACGGTTTGTCCGGAATTAACCGCAAAAGAAACATCGTCTAAAACTTTATTCTGATTTTTAGAGTAGCCGAAACTGACGTTTTGAAATTCAATCTTACCATTAAGCTCCGCCAAAATGACCGCGTTCTTTGGCACATAAATTTCTTCCGGTTTTTGTAAAATTTCTTCCGCTCTTTCAATTGCCACTAAACCGTTTTGAATAAGACTCCAATTTCTGCCAAGAGTTATAAAAGGAGCGAAAAACATAGCAGCGTACCCCTGAAACGCCAGCAACTCGCCGATAGTCAATTCGTTTTTCCATATTAAAAATATGGAAAAAATTAGCAGGGCGAAATTAGTAAAAGTAATCAACAATCTCTGGGTTAAATTTAAACTGGATTGCAACGCTACAAAATTTATAAAAAACCGCGCCGCTTTCAAACGAAAATTTTTAAAAAATTTTCTTTTTTCATACTTTTCCGTAGTGGCTTGTTTAATCGCTTGAACATTCAAAACACTGTCATAAGCGTCGCCATACGCCACCGACCAGCTCCGATGCATTTTTTTTAATAAATCAGCTATTCTTGGCGCGATTTTTATTAAGACCAAAATATAAATAAAAACCGAAAAAATCAGCATAACGGCTAAAACCGGCTTAATGCTGAAAGTTATAAAAATAGCGATAATAATACTTAAAAAATCGGGAAATGAATCAATCAATATACGATTTACAATACTGCTAAGCCAGTCCGAGGCGCGGTCAATTCGTTTTGTAATTTCGCCTATTTTATGTTTTTTATGAAAAGACAGCGGAAAAAGAAGAAGTTTTGAAAACCCGTCAATAAGATAATTGCTTTCCAAAGTAACAGCTAAAGTTTCCCGCCTTACATCTTTAAATTTATCGGCAATATCATGGATACCTCGGCTTAAAATCCACAAACCAAGAAATAAAATAATTGCGCTGCTTACCCTTCCTAAGATAGCGTCAAAAAGTCGTCCGCCGATATAAGGAACCGCGGCATTGGCGCCTGCCGATACCAAGCTTATGCCTAAAATAATAAATAATTGGCGCCGGTGCGGTTTTAAATAACGAAAAACAATATTTAATCTTTTCAGATAATTTTCTTTTTTAGCATTAAACATTTTTGTATTTTAGCATAAATCGCGATATAATATTTAAATGAATATCAAAAGAAAATATCCACCGCAATCGCTACGGGGCATTTTATGGTCTGTTAAAACATCAAATTTAAATTTAGAAAAAGACAAAACATATATTATTCATCAAATATTAAGATACGGCAATCTTAAACAAATTTCTTGGCTCTTTAAAACTTACGGTAAAAATACCATTAGACGGGTTTTTTTGGAGCAACCGCAAAAAATTTACAACTTGCCGAATTTTTATTTTATAAAAGATGTCGTTTTAAAAATAAAAAAAAGGACGTTGATTTCCAAATATGATTCAACCTCGCTTAGAAATATTAGGCCCTGAAAGACTAAAAACTTTTTTAACACTAAAAGAATGGAAGCGGGAAGGCGTTTTGGGGGGCGGCACCGCTATCGCGCTGCAGCTTAAACATCGTTATTCTTATGATTTTGACATTTTTTTTAAAAAACCGATTGTTAAAAAATATTTTAATAAAGCCAAAACGATTTTTAACATTAAAAAGAAATTAGTTGATACAATCGACCAACTTACTTTTTTAACAAAAGACGAAGTAAAAATAACTTTTTTATACTATAATTTTCTCCCGTTACATCCAAAAATTAAAACAAATTCTTTGCCGCTTTTTAATTTAAAAGACTTAGCTTCCGATAAAGCGGCGACTATCGGCCGCCGCGGAATGTGGCGTGATTATTTTGACCTTTTTATTTTATTAAAAAGCGGCGCAGTTAGTTTTGAAACCTTGTTGGGAGAAACCGCGAAAAGATTCGGCGTTGATTTTTCCGAAAAACTCTTTCTGGAACAACTTGTTTATTATGGCGATATTGCAAATTTTAATATTGATTTTATTTCCAAAGAATATAAACCGGACGAAATTCAAAGATTTTTTAAGAAAATCACGAGTAATTATATAAAAAGTAAAATTTTTTAAAAAAAAATAGGCGCATTGGATTCAATGCGCCTCTGTTGAGAAATCTTCCGCTTTTTTAAAGTATCTCATCAACTAAACCAAGCCGCAGGGCTTCATCGGCAGCAAGATTTCTTTTCTCTTCGCATAGTCTGTTAACTTCTTCAATTTTCATCCCTGAACGTCCAGCTATTATACTCTCATAATCTTCCTGCGATTTTTGATTTTCCGCTATTCTTTTTTTTGACTCTTCTTCAAATTTTTTCCAATCCATTCCCAAAGTTATCTCAAAATTATGGAAAAACATTGTGCTATGACGCATCATTTTTCTTCTATGGCATGCCTGCAAAACAAGGATAGCCATAGAATTAGCTTCTTTAAAAACAGTGCCTGTTATCAACGATTCTGAATACTTGATAATATCATATAAGTCAAACCCGGCCCCCACATTACCGCCTTTACTGTTGATATATAAAAATATTTCCTGGTTTGGATATTTGGCATTAAGCCATAAAACCATTTTAGCGATCTTGTCAGCTTGCTGGTCATCAATTCTGCCTTCTAAATAAATTTTTCGCTGTTCCAACAAAACCAACGAAAAGACTTTTTCTAAATCTTCATCAATCATTGATTCTTCCTCCTTCCATATGTTATTTTTAAATAAACTTAATAAACTAAGTTTTCTTTAACAGAGAATAGCATTTTAAATGCTTTTCGTCAATCCCTCACCTTTCATCCCTCACTTTTGGAAAAAGTGAGGGATTCAAAGATTAAAATGAATAATCAAGCCATAAGCAGTGCGATATTCGTGCCGTAAAACGGCTAATCTTGGAAAGGTGAAGGATCAAGGTCGCTCATAAAATTTAATAAAATAGAAAAATATGTCTCAAGAAATACCAAAACCATTAAATGAAGCGGAAATGGAAAAAAAGAAAATAGAAGAAGAGAAAAGAATTATCAAAGAAGCAGAAAATAGGGAAGGAATTAAAGATGAAGAAGAAGGAACAGAAAGCGAACTTAATAAAATTATAGAAGAAGAAAGAAAAGGAACTCAAAAAGAAATCACTGTAGACGAACGCACCGGCGAAATGCTAACACCGCAAGATATCAAAGAAAGAAGAGAAAAAGGATTTGAAAGATAAATAGTGAAGAGTCCCACCTTTACAGGCGGGACTTCTTATAATTCAAGCTTCGCTTGTCCAGCACTATGACGCGTCATAGTGCTGGACCTTGCTCTCACCCCCGCCATTACAGACGGGGAACTCCCACGAAGTTAGAAACCGTTTTTACAAATAATTTCTGAAAAAAAGGTTTCTTCATTGATTTTTTAAGTAACTGATGTAAAATATATTATATGAACACCACAACAACAAAATCATATGTTGCGTCAACACGCCAATATGCTCTTACCGAAGCCCAAGAAGCAGTCATTAAATTAATTACTCTAAAACCATTACTTTCTTCACGAGATGAGGAAACGCTTTCGCTTTTAATCAATAAAGAACTTATGCAACGGCTCAAAAAAAGCCTAAAAGAAGCAGAAAAAGGGAAAGTAGAACCGCTTAAAAATATCCTTAAATAAAAAAGATGTATCGGCGCGTTATTACTCCTTCGGCAAAGCGCTCGCTTAAAAAACTGCCGTTCTCCGTCCGAAAAACTCTGGTTGATTCAACAAAAATACTTGAGTCCGATCCTTATGCCGGAGAAAAACTCTCGGGTTCTTTACGTTTTCTTTATTCGTTTCACTTTAAGGTTTCCAATATTCAATATCGGGTTGCGTACACAATAAATCAAAATGATAAGCTAATTATTATGCATTTCGCTCATACCCGCGAAAATTTCTACGAAAAACTTCATCATCTTTTTAAATAAACTCCGTCAAAAATAAAAAGCTTGATAAATCAAGCTTTTTGGATCTCGCGGTCTCGCCGCTCTTTATATTCAACTTGCCATCAAGTTGAAATTTCCGAGCAATCCCCGCTCACGTCGGACCCTTCCGCCGACGTCTCCGCCCATGTACGGAGAAATTATTTTACATGGCTATTATCAAGAACTGCCTCAATACTTACGCTAACATGATCATAACACCTTAAATGTGTAGTGAACCGTTCAAGCGCTTCAGCAAGATCAGATCCTTCATAATAAACATTCTGTCCAGGTTGGTATTCAGATCGTGGAAAAGTATGTATGACCAATGTTCTATATATCATTACATTCACCTCCTTTCATTCGGTTAAATGGCTCGACCGCGGTTAATAATCTGAATATTTCCTCGCCGTCGTCGCGAGAAAAAACTCTTCACAGAACTGTTATCTTATGGCATTTCGGACAAGTTATCCTGATCCGCCCATCGAATAAACTGGGCTGATGTTTATCAGGATTAATCACGCCCTTCCATAAAGATTTGCAGTATGGGCAATTCGTTGGAATTAGAGCTAACCTTTTAATAACTTGTAGTTTTTGTTTTAACATTTATCCCTCCTTTCTTGAAAAAATGTCTATATAATGTTCGCTATACTCTAAAACGCCATTTGTTCGCGAATGTAAATTACCATCGCAAACCTCGCAGGCGAACCATACCTTTTCACACTTATCACAAATAAATTCTTCGGGTTCGCCAAATCCGCCAGATAAACGAAGCAATGCGCCGCCGCAATTACATTTCATATACTTTCTCCCTATCATTTAATTGTTTTTACAAAGAACTTTTAGGAAGCTAAATTTATTTAAAAATTCTCTCCCTTTCAGAAACTTTCAATTATTTGAAAATCTCTGAAAGAAAGGTGATTGATTTTTATCACCTTAAAAATAAATGCAGCCAGTGAATCGCAAGATAAAAACTCTTATCTCAGACGCCGAGCATCACTGTATTGTTTTGGTTAAGACTAAGAAAGGTGAAGAGCGCCTTTCTTATAACAATTCTCCCAAAACTAGAGTCACCATTCATCACAAAATTGGAATAGAGCTCTCCTTATTCCAAAACTTGTGAGTGGCTCTGACATGGCGTCGCTGCATTTTCTTATAAAAGAACTCGCGGGAAATTTTAGAAAACTTATTTCTAATTATTTCCCTTCCAAAGATCGCTTTATCTTTTTCTCAAGCGATCTTTGGAAGAGAGGCAAGCGATGTTTTGCTTGCCTGACTACATCTTTCACCTCCTTTTATTATTGCTTCATTTTTTTTCTTCAAAAATCCGACAAAATTCTTCACCTGCCTTTATTAACTCTTCAACTTCTTCCTCCCTGGTATTACAACCCAAAGAGGGATTCCCTAGCTGATCATTAAGTTGAGAAAAAATCACATGAGTAATAGGAATAAAATCATATCGCCGATTTTCTATTATTATTCTGTTTTCTTTCTTCAGCTCTTTTAACTTAGTTAAAAGAGCTTTTGTAAAAGATAAAGAAAATCCATTAACAACATCCTGTTTTAACACTAACTGTTGCTTTTGTTTCATTTTATCCCTCCTTATATTATTAATAATTTAAGTTTCTGCTGTCATTATACTCCTTTACAGAATTTTGTCAAGGGGGTATAACATATTAAATCTAAAAAGCTGATTTTACCGCATTATATATAGATAAATTAGTATAATTTGAGTTGTTAATTTAAAATAACATAAAAAATGTTGATTTAAAAAATGAGGGCTGTCAAATGACAGCCCTCTTGGGGTTTCCCGAAAAAAATACTGCTTTTTTCGGGAAATTACACAATTATACTTTGCTTTCAATCAATTTCTAAAAATCACCACCCATTCATATTTCCTCCTTTCTTTTTATGCGTTTATGGGGAAATTATCATACTTCTTTCAATCAATTTTTTACAAATCACCACCCATTCATATTTCCTCCTTTCTTTTTATGCGTTTATGCAGATGACGCCACTTTTTGCCAGTAACCCAACGATTCAGTATAAATATCGTTGGGCGCCGCTAAAGTGAATTACCATCCGCCCATCGCATCCTCCCTAAAAAGTTAATAAATTTTCAATCCCAAAACTTGTTATATTATAGCAATATATAAAAATAAGTCAAGCTATTTTTCTTTCTTATATTTTTCTGCCGCTTCCCAGGCCAAATCAAATATTATGTTTGTCATCCTGGCAATACCTTCGTCTTCTATTAAAACTCCGGACGGTTCGTTTAAAAAAGAAACAAACCATACTTTATTGCCGTAAATACTCATATCTCCTTTAAATCCTAAAGCCACAAATCCTTTTATTTCCGAACATTCTGTTTTTAAAAAATCGTTCATCATTGTCCGCAACCCTTCTTTTCCTTGTAAAAATCTGACTTTTAATTTCGGCCCGGCTATTTTAAACAAACTTTCAAGTTCAGGCGTAATTTTTTTTAAAACTTCAGATTTTTCATCCAGGTCTTTTTCCAATTCCTTTTTTCGCGCATTAAAAAACCTGACGATATTTACCGGATTTTCAGCCGCAAAAAATGTTTTTTTGCCTTTTTCCACGCTGCTTATCAAGCCATGCTTCATCAAAGACTCAATTATAATATACACGGTTACCCGCTTTACTCCTGATTTTTCTGCCAACTGTTGAATCGTCGCTTCTCCCAAATCTAAAGCCGCTAAATAAACTTGAGATTCTTTTTCCGAAAATCCAATTTTTTCTAAATCTTGATGGTTAATCATAAAAAGTTAACAAAAAATTTTATTTAATTAGTTTTTTGGCAATCAAAGTTATTTCTTTCCTAAAAAAAGATTTAATCTTTTTCCAATCAGCGTCAAAATATATTTCCGGCTCCGGATCGCTTTCCGCGTCTTCAAAATACACCAAAGATTTTAATATATGGTGATAATTATGAGCTATTGCCGGATATTGCGCTTTGAGCCGTTTAATAATATTTTCCAGGGATTCAATATTATTCGCGCACCAATAAAGGTCAAAAAAATCCCTTTTCCGGCCGCGTTGAGAAATCGCTGTAATTTTCATTACGCCGATATCAATCGGGTTAAGCACGCGAATTGTTCCATAAATCGCCGGTTTTTGTTTAGGAATAAAAAACGGGTAAGCGATAAAACTGGCTTTGGCTCCGAAAAATTCGCCATAAATTGTATTTTTTCTGCTAAATGTCTCCTTCCAATTAGGATTATTAGAATAACGCTCCAACAGTTCTTTTGTATTAAAATTTTTAAGCTCGGTAAAAAAATCTAAATCAACCGACCGCCGATGCCCAACCCGCAAGGCTAAAGCAGTTCCACCGGCCAAATACCATTTTGATTTACCAAGCCATGTTTCAGAAGATAAAAAATCAAGCGCTTTTTTTGTTTTGCGCGGCAAGATATCATAATGCCAGATTATTTTTTCGCCATTAATGTCCATAATGATTTTGTTTCCGGCCTTAAACATCTTGATTTAGAAATTACTTTCCTTAATAATCTATTGCTGTAAAAATTTAAAACCCAGCGCGCTTCTTTATCGTTACCGAAATCAGCCACCCGCTCAATGATATATTGAGCGTTTTTTTTAGGGTCTATTTTGTTTGGATTTGTATCCCAAAATAACGCTTGTCTAAACTTCATCCCTTTATTATATCACATTTCCGGCCGTTCTTCAAGCACGGTTTTTAAATTCAAAACCTTGTCGCCGCGCTGGATTTTTAAATTCAAAACATCGCCAACGCTGTATTTTTGTACGAACGAAGCAAGGGTATGATCCTGGTCAATTTGCTGGCCGTTAACTTCCAAAATAATATCCTCGGCCTGGATTCCGGCTTTAGCTGCCGGAGAATTCGGTAAAACTCCAGGCCCCTGGTCATTGCCGCGGACAAGCGCGCCATACTTAACCGGCAATTTCTGTTTTTCGGAAACTTCCGGCGAAAGATGAATATAACGCACGCCTAAATAAGCGGAAATAATTCGGCCGCTTTTTTGAACGGAATTAATGGCTCTTTTTGCCTGATTGATTGGAATGGCAAAACCGATATTCTCGGCTCCGGATGCAATCGCGGTATTTATGCCTATCACTTCCCCGCGCAAATTAAGAATCGGACCTCCGGAATTGCCCGGATTTATGGCCGCGTCTGTCTGAATTACCCCTTCAATTGTTTCAGACATTCCGCCGCCGGAAGCGGTTACTGTGCGTGCCAAACCGGAAATCACTCCCACTGAAACAGTATTACGGAATTCTCCCAATGCATTACCTATAGCAATGGCGGTTTGCCCAAGCTTAATCGTATCGGAATTTCCCAAAGCGACAACCGGCAAATTGCTGGTTTTGATTTTTAAAACAGCTAAATCAAGAGACGGATCCCGCGCTAAAACTTTCGCGTCATATTTCTTGCCGTCATTGGTTAAAACAGTATATTCAGCCGCTTCATCAGCCACTACATGTTTATTAGTTACAATTAAACCGTCCGCTGAAACTATAAAACCGCTGCCGCCGCCGACTTCCTGATGTTTTGTTTTTCCTTTAGAGCAAGGCTGATTAAATTGCTGAAAAGGCCCAAAATCAAAAAACTGGTTAAATTCCGGCGGCAAATCGCCGAAAGGATTAAAAGGGCACTGCTCTATAACCGGCAAATCCTTGGAAATTATAATAGAAACAACCGCCGGCGACGCCTTTTCAACGGCTCCGATAACCGCCTGCTCATAATCAAGCGCGGGTTTGTAAAGAGACGTCGGTTCTTCCAGTTTTACTTCATTATTCTGACCAAAATCTTCATTTAATTTTCCGGAACCAAACTTCGGAAGAAAACGATTTAAAAAATCCTGAAATAAATTAGCTTGTCCCGCTAACAGCGGGGCCTGCCTAGCGGTAGGCATAGCCTGATTTTCATTTTTAAAATAATTTTGCGCTAATGATGGCAGATGAAAACCGGAAATTCTGGCAACTACAAAAATAGATGCCAACGCGATTATTATTAAAAAAACAATTATTTTTTTATCCATAAATAATATTTTTAATCCTCTTTAAAGCTTCGTCAAGTTCTGATTTTTCAGTAAATTTTCCAAAAGTAAACCGCAGACTCTGCCTGATTCTTTTTTCATTACAGCCGATTGCCGCCAGAACACTGGAAAGTTTGACTGAACGCGCCGAACAGGCCGAACCGGACGAAACCGCAATTCCGGTCAGATCAAGCTTTACCAATAGATCCTCCGCCGAATATCCGGGCAGGCAAATATTTAAATTATTAGGTAAGCGATTTGTGAAACTTCCATTAACAGCGGCTCGCGGAAAAATTTTCTTAAATCCATGCCAAAAATAATCGCGAAGATTTTTTATTCTTTTACTTTCCTGTTCCCTGTTTTCAACAGCCAACTCAACGGCTTTGGCAAAACCAACTATTAAAGGAACGTTTTCCGTGCCGGAACGAAAACCAAATTCCTGGCCCCCGCCGGTGAGAATAGAATTTAGAATACAGAATTTAGAATTTAGAGAACGAACATATAACGCGCCAACGCCTTTAGGGCCGTAAATTTTATGGCCCGACAACGTCATTAAATCAACGCCAAGCTTGTTAACATCGCAGTCCAGATACTGAAATGACTGCGCAACGTCGCTATGTAAAATGGGAAATGCGACATGAGCAATGCGACTATTTTCTACATGTCGCTTGTTGCTTGTCGCTCGAAAATTTCCGATTATTTCGGCGATTTCCGCAATCGGCTGAATTGTTCCGATTTCATTATTAGCGTGCATTATAGACACTAAAACAGTTTGTTCGTTTAAAGCCGCTTTTAATTTTTTCAAATCAACAAAACCAGCGCGGCTTACCGGCAAATAAATTACTTCAATACCGCTACTTTCCAAATCCCGCGCGGTTGCTAAAATAGATTCATGCTCAATTGAAGAAACAATAATACGGGGATTTAAAAGCTTCCTATATTCTAAATTCTGTATTCTAAATTCTCTAACTGCGCCGCGCAGCGCCAGGTTATTAGCTTCCGTCGCCGAGCCGGTAAAAATTATTTCCCGGAAATCAGCACCAATTGCCGCGGCAATTTTTTCCCGCGACTCATCCACCCCTGCCATTGCTTCCTGGCCAAAAAAATGCAGAGAGCCCGGATTGCCGAATTTACGGCCAAAATACGGCCTCATGGCTTTCTCAACTTCAGGATCAACCGGTGTAGTAGCCGCATAATCCAAGTAAATTTTATCAGTTTTTTTATTAAAATTTCCTGCCATCAAAAAATTCTGCAATAAAAAGGCTGATTTTAAAATACTTGACTTTTATTCGCTATATGTATATAATATTACAAGTTGAAATTGAAAATTTTAATTTAAAAAGGAGAGATATAATGTGCACAATATTTTTGCCATACAAATGGGACGTAAAACAAACAATGACAAAAGTAAAACGTGCTTTGAATAAAGCTGAAAAGACGAAACAAAAACGCCTTACTATTAATGTAAGGACTATAAGTCATTTATATGAATTTTCCAAAAACGTCATTCAAAGCAGCGACAGACTAGACGAAGAGGCGGGGAGGACACAGGAATACCTAGTATCCAGATTCAAATAGATATTAACCGTCTAAGTTATTAAATAAAAACTTTCACAACGAGCCTAGGAAGTAAAATCTTCCGGGCTCTTTTTTTAAAAATAAAATTGCTTTTAACGTTTAAGAATAAAAAGATTTATTTAATTTTGTCTAAAATCATTTTCGGTTAAATTCGCTTGGCGCAAAATTGATCTAAAAGTTCCATAAGGAATTTCTTTTCTGCCGGCTGGAACAATTACGGTCAAGGTTGGATTTCCAGTTTTTCTAAATTTAGCATGACTGCCTTTTTGGGAAATATAAATAAAGCCCTTTTTCTGAAGGACTTTGATAATTTCCGAAGATGAATAAAATTTAGGCATGGCAAATTGATGCCTTTGATAATTTCCGAAGATGAATAAAATTTAGGCATGGCAAATTGATGCCTTCACAAGTTCCGGTTTTTCAATTTTTGTCACTTTCGGAATTTTTATATCCTCAAAATACAACTCCAGCGCCTCATCCAACGCCGTTAATGCTTCTTTCTTGGTTTTACCAAAACTTGAAATATCAATATTTAAACACTGGGCGACATAAAATTTGCCTTCCTTCCAAACCACATTTTTAAAATTAAGTTGACGCATATTTTATTGTTTCTATGCCATCATATTATCAAATAAACAAAAATAAATCAAATCGGCTACAACAGCTGCGCCTGCACTTTTTCTTCTTTAGGATAATTAAAAGCCAGTTTTATCATTTCCGGATGGTCGCGGCGCGGCACCCAAAGATACCCTTGTTTTTGCGCCATTTCATAAAGATCCTTGGTCAGTTTAACGTCATTAATACAATAATTTTTCAATTCTTCAAAATTGCCCTTTTTATAAAGCTCAATCGCTTCAAGGCCATGGTGAGTTTTCCCGATTCCGATATTTGCCTGAGCCAAAGCGTTTAAACCAATTCTAAAACCAACGGCTTTTTGCACGTCTTCAAACAAATCAACGGTCGGTATGGCGGTCACGTCAAAGCTGAAAAATCTTTTTAAAACAGGCATATCAAACTTCCTTAAACAAAAACCGACAACCAGCCGCGTTCTTTTCAAAAGCTCACCCAGCTTGTCAAGCTCATTCTCAAAAAAAGACAAATAAACGTCCTGGTCATAAGAATAAACACCGACAAAGGACGGCTCCAAAGCGCCGGTATTATCCTGACCAACGTCAAAAAACGAATTTTTTGTTTCTATGTCTAAAACTATTTTATCCATAAAACTTCGCTAATATACGAATGTAGCGCTGATATACGAATTAATTACTGTTGATTATTCTTCTATAACGCACTCCGTCTTTAAGAAAATAGATGAGAATAGCCAATTTTAGATTAACATTTTTCAAATATGAAACAACTTGATTAATATGAATATAGCCTAATTTCGGCATTATCTTCATTTCAACAACGATTGTATTTTCTACAACAAAATCTAAAAACACTCGTCCTATATTTTTATTATTAAAAGTTATAGCTACAAATTTTTCTTTTTCAAATTTTATCCCAAGGTCATTTAATGTTAAAGCATAAGCTTTTTGATAAATATTCTCTTGATATCCCCAACCCAACTTATTATATACATCAAAAGCCGCGCCAATTAATTTAAAACTAAGTTCCGGATAAAAAAGATCTGTCTTTTTAACTGACGCATTAGTATATTCGCGCTTGATTCGCATATTCGTGAAGTTTACACGTGTCTATCGGCAACTTTTGAAGCCGCATAACTGTCTGGTTTTGTCCTTACTTCAAAATTATGCGCCCGAATCATTCCGACCACTTCTTGAATCATTGTTTTAGTCGGTCCGTTTTCGCCTACATCAACATGAATTTCAAAATCAAACTTTGGCGTCTGCTGTCCGGAAAACTCATCAAAAACATCCTGCGCTATTTCCAAAGAAAGCATAACTTCTTTTAAAATCCGGTCACGCAAAGTGTAAAATTTGTCAAAAGTAACATGCCGCCAAAAGTAACGGCCGCCGTTGCCCACGCGATGAACCACAATAGCGGTAACAAAATCAGCCAAATCCCCGCTGGTTTTTTCGGAATCGGTTCCAATAATAACTTTATACCGGCGGTTAGGCTCAGCCAGCATAAAACGGATAACTTCATCCACCACTTGTTTGGGCGTTAAACGAAGACCGAAAGAACTATTAAATAGAACTGGCATTAATTTAGTCCTTCGACTTTGCTCAGGACTAACCCTGAACTTACCGAATGGGTTAGTTTGTAGCTTATAGCTTTTAGCTTATAGAGTCAATGACTTTTTTAAGTTCGTGTAATTTATTTTTAAAAATATCTTTATAAACCGCCTCAACATTCAAACGAAGCAATGGTTCGGTGTTAGATAAACGAAGATTGAACCACCAGCTTTTGTCAAAGCTTCCGCCGGCAATGCCATTTTTAAACTCCATTGTCAGTCCGTCCAAACGAGAAATACGAGCGGCGGACTTGCGGTATTTTTTTTCTATTGCTTTTAAAATCAACTCCTTATTTTGAATTTTAAAATTCATTTCTCCGGAATGATGATAAACCGGCAATAAATCAATAAAATCGGATAAGTAATAAGGCAAGCGAGAAACCGCGCTGATAATTTGAAGAGCGGCGGTAATGCCGGAATCAAAATAAAATCCGTTCGGGCCATCGCCAGAACGAGATAAGCCATCGATTTGTCCCGCCTTGGCGGTGGCTTGTCCCGCCTTGGCGGTGGCAAAAAAATAATAATGGCCCGACTGCTCGCAACCAAGGGGAATTTTCTTTTGTTTCATTAATTTTTTTATAAAAAAATGTCCAACCTTGCTTTCAACCAGTTGAAAATCCAAATTTGTAACCGCGTTTTTTTTAACCAGCCAACCGGTTCTAACATCAGCAATAACTTTTAACTCTCGCTTTAAATTATTAATTTTGAAATACCAGATAAGCAGATAAGCGACAACATCCGAATCTACAACCCGTCCTTTATTATCAATAAAAAAAGCTCGGTCTCCGTCAGCGTCAAAAATCGCCCCCAAATCAGCTTTATTTTGAATCACGGCTTTTTGGAGCTGTTTTAAAGCGCCGGCGGCGGTAGGATTAGGGCCATGAGCGGAGAAATTGCCATCAGGCCGGCTGTTAATTAAAACAACATTCAACTTTAAACTTTTAACCTTTAACTTATTCAAGACCAACCCGGTTGTTCCATTAGAACAATCAAAAACCACTTTCAGAGGTTTTTTGATATTAATAAAACTATTTAAAAATTTAACGTATAATTGAAAATAATTCTGGGACATCTCAACTTATCTTTTAAGCAATTTTAATATTTGGACGCCGCTTATCGGAACGGCGTTTCTGCCGACGATTTTCAAACCATTATATTCTTTCGGATTATGCGAAGCGGTAATCATTATGCCGCCAGCCGCTTTAAAATGATTCACCAAAAAATAAAACATCGGCGTGGTCATAACCCCGCCTGGAATAGTTTTTAGTTTATAGTTTTTTCCGCCAGAGGCGGATCCGCCTTCGGCGGAAGTTTCTAGCGATTTTAACACTGCTTTATAAAGTCGAGGCGAGCTTAAACGGGCATCCCGCGCAATTAAAACTTTCCCATGCTGAAATATTTTTACAATTCCCGCAGCGATAAACCCAACTGTTTTCTCGTTGATTTCTTCTGAATACCGTCCGCGAATATCATAAGCTTTAAAGATGCCAATATTTTTAATTTCTTTAAACATAGCGAAAAAAAAATATTTAATATTGAGTGCCCGCCTAAACCCTCGCGCCTATTTTAATAATGTCAAAATTTGATCGTGAATTATTTTATTAGATACAACGATATTTTTTGATGATTCAGAAATAGGATTGCCGCTAAAATCCGTTATTTCGCCGCCAGCCTCTTTCACAAGTAAAACCCCCGCTCCATAATCCCAATAATTAAATTTTGTTTTGTAATAAGCATCTATTTCACCGGAAGCAATTCGAGCGAGATGAAGCGCTCCGCTGCCTAAAATCCGAATATGTCTAACTTGAGCGCAAATTTTGCTTAAAATTTCATAGTTTTTTATTCTTGCTTCAACATTTGAGGAATTATCAGTTGCTAATATAGTATTAATTACCTGTTTTTCGAGAGATACATTAATTTTCTTATCATTCAAATAAGCGCCTTTCCCCTTTTCTGCGCTGTAAAGTTTATCCGATAGCGGATTATAAATTAATCCTAGAATTAACTGCTTATTTTGTTCTACGGCTATGGAAATACAAAATTCCTCTATGCCTCTGGAGAAATTTATCGTTCCATCCACCGGATCAATGATCCATCTAAATTCAGATGAATTATTTTCTTCCCCTTTTTCTTCGGAAAGTATAGAGTGATTAGGAAAATTTTTTTTAATACAATCAATAATAATTCTTTCTGATTTCAAATCTGCTTCTGCAAGAATATCAAGTTTATTTTTCATTTCATATTTCTTAATGCTTCCCCCAAATAGCTGTTTTAAAACGTCTCCGCTTTCTTTAATTGCTTCAATTGCGATATTTTTAATATTCATATTTTTCTTGCTTTAATTTAAACAAAAATCTGCATAAACTAAAGCATGATTGAATTTTACCTGATTTTACTTAATAATAGAAATAAGGGCTTTCTCTGAATTTTCAAGTCCTGAGCTTGCCGAAGGACGCAGAAAATTCAGCCAGCAAACCTTACCCCCTCCTTTTAGACGACCTGGAATATATATAAAACATGAAAAAATCAAAAAACATAAACAACTTTAAAACTCAAATGTTATATCTTATTAAGGTCGCTCAAAAGGAGGGGGTGCTCAATGTTGTGGGACATTCGGCTGAGCTCAGTCGAAGCCCTAAAATTATTGCGCCTCGCATTGAACTCGGCTTATAATTTTAGACAACATTGGCATGTCCCGCAACAATAAAAACGGAAAAAACGGCAAAAATGGCGCAAACAATGAAGAGAAACAGCGGCTGCACCCGGATGTCAAGAAATCAGTACTGGCAATTATCCTTCTTGGCATAAGCGTTTTGATGATATTAAGCGCGTTCAACGAAGCCGGTCCGGCCGGACAATTTTTTTATTCTTTCTTGTCAAAACTTTTCGGCTGGGGATATTACATCTGGCCGATGACGCTTTTTATTTCCGCCTGCGTCATGCTTTCGGCTAATCGCGCCCGTCCTTTCCCCATAACCGTGACAGCGGCCGTTGTTTTCATAGCCGCCGGCCTTGGCATAATTGACATCAACTTTCCGCAACAGGGCGGGTTCACCGGCTCGTTAATAGGCGCCATTAAAATTCCTTTCGGCTATCCGGCTTCGTTGGTAATTTTAACCACTTTTCTGGCCGCGGCTTTCATTATAATGCTGAACTGGCCGATTAAAATTTCCTGGAACCGGCTGATTGCAAAAAAAGAACAAAATAACAACGACACGCAAGACCAGCAAGAACTTACAATATTAAACAGCACTGCCGCAACCCGCGCCTCTGTCCAAACCCCGGCTCAAAATTACGCCGCCGAAACTGAATCAAAAACAGAAGACCATGGAATAACCAAAAAAGAATACGCTGAAACTAAAACAAAACCATTTAAAGCGATTAAAATGAAAGATTATGTTCCGCCGCCAATTGACCTTCTTAAATCATCCAGCGAAAAACCGACAATAGGCGACCTGCGCGCCAATGCCAATATCATCAAAAGAACTCTTGAAAGTTTCGGGATTCCGGTTGAAATGGGCGAAATCAGCGTTGGTCCGGCAGTAACCCGTTATACCCTAAAACCGGCCGAAGGAGTTAAAATCTCAAGAATTACCGCTTTAAACCAGGACCTGGCTCTTGCTTTAGCGGCCCACCCAATAAGAATAGAAGCGCCGATTCCGGGAAAATCCCTGGTCGGCATTGAAGTGCCGAATAAATCAGCGGCTTTGGTGCGGCTCGGTAATCTTATGGCTTATCCTGAATTTGCCGGTTCCGGCCCGCTTGGTTTTATCATAGGCCGGGACGTTAGCGGAACGCCGATTTTTTCCGACATCGCTAAAATGCCCCATCTTTTGATAGCCGGAGCAACAGGCAGCGGCAAAAGCGTAACAATACACTCATTGCTGATTTCCCTGCTTTATAAAAATTCACCAGCCACTTTAAAAATGATTTTGATAGATCCAAAGAGGGTTGAACTTTCCGTTTATGAAGGCATGCCCCATTTAGTAGCGCCTGTCGTGACCGAAAACAAAAAGACATTGAGCGTTTTCAGGTGGGCGGTTCAAGAGATGGAGCACCGCTATGAACTCCTTCTGGAAGCCGGCGCCCGGGATATTAAAAGCTATAACGTTAAAACGCAAGATAACCCGCTTCCATATTTATTATTGGTTATAGATGAACTGGCCGACTTAATGGCTTCTTACGGCCGCGAAGTTGAGGGGTCAATCATACGGCTCGCCCAAATGGCGCGCGCTACCGGAATTCATCTTGTTGTTTCCACCCAGCGGCCGTCAGTTGAAGTCATTACCGGACTGATTAAAGCCAACATCACTTCCCGAATCGCTTTGCAGGTTGCCAGCCAGGTTGATTCCCGCACCATCTTAGACACCGCCGGCGCGGAAAAACTTTTGGGCAGCGGCGACCTTTTATTCATTTCGCCTGATTTTTCCAAACCCAAACGAATTCAAGCGGCTTATATTTCCGAAGAAGAAATAAACAAAGTAACCGACTTTATCAGGGAAAACAATAAAATTGTTTTGGAAACAAACGGACAATCATTTGAAGGAGCTGACAGCGGAGCACCGCTCAATAACGAAATTTTTGACGAAGCTATTGAAGAAGAAGACGAGCTTTATGATGAAGCGGTAAAAATAGTTACGGAAGCCCAAAAAGCGTCGGCTTCCCTGCTACAGCGCCGCCTTAAAGTCGGCTACGCGCGGGCCGCGCGGCTGCTTGATATAATGGAAGCCAAAGGCTTGATAAGTCCGGGCGACGGTGCAAAACCAAGAGAAGTGTTTTTAAATAAAGATAATAATAATGACTACTAAAGAAAAAAATTTCAGCGCTGCCTTAGCCGGTTTGATTGAAATAAAAGGATTTAATCCGGAAAAACTGGCGGATGTCAGCGGCGTGCCTCCGCATTTTATTGAAAGGCTTATCAATGAAAATTTTGATAAACTGCCGCCGGCTCCTTACGTGCGTGGATATATTTTAAAAATCGCCGATGCCTTAAACACCGACGGCAACGCGCTATGGCAGGATTTCCAGAAAGAAAACGAATTGATTAAAAAATCCGGCGCCTATGATCATTTACCTCACAACCGCTTTGCTCCGAAAAAAATCAGCAGAAAAAAAATTATTCTTTGCGGCATTTTGATTGCCGCGTTTGCTTACCTCGCTTTTAGAAGCGATAATTTATTAGGCCGGCCGAACCTGTATCTTGCGACTCCGGCTATTGACGAAATAACCAGCGAGCCGATAATCAAAATAACGGGCCAAATCAATCCAAAAGACGCCGTCAAAATAAACAGCCAGGAAGTTTTTGCCGACCAAAACGGAAATTTTGAAAAAGACTTAAATCTTCAAATCGGACTCAATAACATAGAAATAAAAGTCAAAAGATTTCTGGGGCGGGAAATCATTGAAAACAGACGTGTGATATACGCGCCGCTTAATCAAAATAACAATATTCAACAAAATGACCAACGATAAAAATAAAATAGAAAAAAATAAAAAAGATGAGCTGACCGGCTTAATCAGCACGCTCCAAGACAAATACGGGGAAGGCGCGGTAATGAAACTCGGTGAACAAACGCACATCAAGGTGGAAACAATTCCGACCGGATCTTTTTCTTTGGATTTAGCCCTTGGTGTCGGCGGATTGCCGCGCGGCAGAGTCATTGAAATTTTCGGACCGGAATCTTCGGGAAAAACTACCCTGGCTCTCCATGCGGTGGCGGAAGCCCAAAAACTGGGTGGTAAAGCCGCTTTTATTGACGCGGAGCATGCTCTTGATCCGCAATACGCCAAAAGAATCGGCGTCAAAACCGACGAACTGCTTATTTCCCAGCCAAATAACGGGGAGGAAGCTCTTAATATCCTTGAAAGCCTGGTTCGTTCCGGCATTATTGATGTGGTAGTTATTGATTCGGTGGCGGCTCTTACGCCGCAAGCGGAAATAGAAGGCGAAATGGGCGCGCATCATGTCGGATTGCAGGCGCGGTTAATGTCCCAGGCGCTCCGCAAACTGACGGCAATCGCCGCTAAATCAAAAACAGTTATTATTTTCATCAACCAGATAAGAATGATGATCGGGGTGATGTTCGGCAATCCGGAAACCACTCCTGGCGGCCGAGCTTTAAGGTTTTACGCCTCTGTCAGAATTGATATCCGCCGGGCCGCGCAGATTAAAAAAGGCGAAGAATCCGTTGGTAATCGCGTTAAAGCCAAAGTCGTAAAAAACAAAGTGGCGCCGCCTTTTAAAATCGCCGAATTTGACATTATGTACGGCCAGGGAATTTCCTACACCGGCGATGTCGTCAATACCGCTCTTACGCGGGGAGTTATAACCAAAGCCGGAGCCAGCTATAGCTTTGAAGGAGAAAAGCTCGGAGTAGGAATTGAAAACGTTAAAGCTAAGCTCAAAGAAGACAAAAAAACTCTTAATGAAATCAAAAAGAAAACCGAAGCCGCGTTTTTAAGCGAATAATCTTTATCCCTTTGACTCCTGTGTATTTACAATGAATTTTCATGGTGAGACGATGGCCTCACCGAGCGCAATATGTATCTGACCTTATGCACATCTAGATGAAATTGACATTACCTTAAAAAAAATATATAAAAAGACAAGTAATAATTAAAAACTGAAAAGGAGGGTGAAGTGAAAAAAATATTATTACTGACGACTATTATTTTATTGGCATTATCATTCCGCTTTTCTTATGCCAGCTATGACTTGGGAACCGAAGTTTCTTTGAAACAAAATTATCTGGAAGATAAAAAACTCGGAACAAGCAGTGTTTTTTCAAGCACGATTAGCGCATGGGAACAAAATCAGCCCACAATCGCCGTCAGATATTCAATTGCCGATAATTCCAGCCGAAGCGCGGCCTTTTTACCGCTAATTAAAAAACAATTTGATTTCGGCGCTGGATTAAAGCTGAACGAAAATTACATGCTGAAACTCGCTTCTACCCAACTGACGGAAGACAGCCAGAAAAAAAATGAGGCAAAAGATTTTAACGCTTACGGAATTTATCTTAACCGCTACGGCAGTTTTTTTAAAAAAACCGAAATAGGAGCTGAATATGATAATACCGGGAAAACGCTTTATTATGGATATAGCCGGATTAATCTCTCGGAAAAAACAGCCGTGTTAGCGGGTTTTTCAACGGAAAATTCCGAAAAAGATACCGAACAGCGGTTTGGCCTGGCAATAGCGCCAAATTTAAAATCTTATTCCCTAATTTTCGGCTTAACCCGAAATTTAACAATAAATGACAATGCTAAATTATACGGCCTGGCTTATTTCGGCGCGGAAAATACCGGATTCCCAAGCTTTATAACTGTTTTCAGAGATAAACCGGAAAGCAAATATTTTCTGGGAATCGCGGCTTTTGGAGGCAAAGCGCTTAACCAGCGTTCGTATCAAGGAATTTATGACGTTATGTTTGCGGGAACTCTATCAGGCACAAGAGTAGTTGCCAACAGGAATTTTAACCAAATCGGCGTTTCAAATCTTTATAAAACCCAGGACTACGGAAAACTGGTTATAACAACAAGCATCGGTGATATTAAGATCACCGATGCAACATCATTATTTTTTGACTCCGAAGAAATAACATATTCATTTAACGGCAATAAACCGGTGCAGCTCTGGTTTTTATCTTTCGGCCATAACGGAGAAACTAATCTGTCTTTTAACCCAATATCCAAGAGCTTAAAAGAAGATTACCAAGAAACTTTAGTTTTCGGCATTGGCGTAAAATTTTCGGAACAAAAACAAATTTTTGACGTAAACCTGCGAAACTCTTACAGCTTAAACCAATCCGAGTGGTCAGGAGTATCGGCTATGCTTAACTTTTATTTTTAAATTTAAAGCCCCTGGATAATAAATCAGGGGCTTAATTTTTTAACGAAAAGGGCCATTTTCGCAATCGCACTGACCCTTACAATTGCACTGTTTTTGATGACAACAATCATTAGAAGAGCAATTCTTTTTTGATTTTTTTCTATTTTTACCAAATAAAGACTCAAAAAACATTTTAATCCTCTTCTTCATTTTCGCCTCCTTATAATTTTATTAAATTAACCGTCTATTAACTTACAATTATTTTAAAATTAAAGCAAATTTTTTATAATTTTAATTCCCTGCATTCAATTTATAAAAATTCTCAAAAATTTTAGCTACAACAATCGGACCGGTTCCGCCTGGAGTCGGAGTGTAAAATGCTAATTGACTTTTAACATCTGACAATTGACTAACGTCAAAATCACCGGCTGGTTTGCCGCCTGAATATTCATAACCAAAATCAATAATTCCGGCGTCGTCTTTAAGCATATCCGGCTTGATTAGTCCGGCTTTGCCAACGCCGGAAATCACTAAATCAGCTTGTTTTAAAAGATTAAAATCACTGCCTCTGGCCAAAAGATAAATTTCAGGACATTGTCCTGCCAGCCAAGTCGCTATTGGCTTGCCAATAAGACATCCTAAACCGACAACAGCCACTTTTTTAGCGAGTAGCGAGTAGCTAGTAGCAAATAGAATTTCTTGCACAGCGCCGACAGCCGGCGGCAACACCGGATTACGGCCCGCGTAAAACGCTCCTGGCGATTTAAATGCTCCGGCAAAGGCAATTGGACAATCATGCCGCCAACAGGTTTTTGCAAAGCGATTTTTAAAACTTCCTTGCGCGCGCCATCGTTAGTCATTCCTTTAACAGCGGCATCGGAAAATTTATAAATTTTAAAATCAATTCCGAGTTCTTTGGCGGCGTTTTCTTTTTGTTTTAAAAAATTTTCAGAAATCGCGTTTTCTCCAAACAAAATCGCCGCAAACCTTTTTTTCGGCCGCGGCTGGGTTTTTAATCGCGCAAATATTTCTTCTTTTATCCCCACACCTTCCAAAATACTCTGTGGTCTTATCATAGAAATAAATAGCTTAAAATCCTTCCCGCAAAGTTTAATATCCTATTGGAAGGTGTAGGGATTTATTTTCCTGCCGTTAATAATCTGCACGCGTTTTAAATTATTGCGCCGGATAAGGAGATGGGTAACCGCTTTGATACTGCTGTTGGTATTGCTGATATTGGTCAGGCGAAGGATAAGTCGGAGCATACTGTTGTAAAAATCTGTCATATCCGCAGTTAGGATGATTGACAATCAGCTTTTGAATTTCTTGACGGCAAATATCCGAAGCAATATTTTCCTTACAAGCCAAGGGCATTACAAAAGCAGGACAAACAGCTGTTGTTCCAGCGCCCGGTTCAATAGTTCCGCTTGGCAAACTCTTTTGCCATCCTTGCGGCACATCGCAAGGAGTTGGAAATTCCTTGCAAACTCCGGAGGCCGGATCGCAAGCGCGCGTTATAACCTGAATGCAATACTCGGGTCGCGTGGACGACTGTTCCGCTGTTCCTGCCTGCTTACAGCCGTAATAAACGCCGCATTCCGGTGAATTAAATACTTGGTATTTAATCTGCCCTTCGGGACAGGAATCAACTGTCGGCATTTTCGGGCACATTCCGGTTTTAATCGGCAATGGCTGCGGCGGCATCATATTATTACCAATATTTCCGCGGAAACATCCGGCATATTTAAAACGCTCTCCGGGATTCCCAGCCACTAATTCTTTAACTTTCTGCTCGCAAACCGCGCTACCCGGCTCTTTTTGGCACTCATCTATGGGACATTCTAATGGTCCGCCATAACCTGAACTTGAACCAAAAGATCCGCCCATCATTCCACCCTGCTGCATCATTCCACCCTGCTGCATCATTCCGCCTGGGCGCATACCTTGCTGACCGTCAAATCGCATACATTCCTCACCATGACTAGCGCAATAATTCATGCATTCTTCCGGAGTGCGACAGCCGCCCGGCCCTCCAAAACGGGGCATTCCGCTTCCCGGCATTGTTCCACTGCTCATCATTCCTTGCCTAAAACCATTTTCTCGGCCTTCCATTGGCATAAAACCTTCTCTTCTTTCACCTTGAAAAGGCATTATTTTTTCAAAACAAGAACGCATTTTATCCTTAATATCAAAATTAATCTCCCCTTTGCCTTCAGATAAATTTTCAAAATCGCTTCCTAGTGCGTCTTTTAAACAAGCCTGCGCTTCCGGCGGTGCATTCTTTAAAATTTCTTCCAGCTTAGGCATTGCCGGCTTCGGCATACTTTCAAAACAGGCGCGCATTTTTTCGCCGATTTCCGGAGAAGGCACGGCTTCGCCTGAACGGATTTTTTCAAAATCAGCTCCAAGCTTTTCCTGCATACATGCCAGCATTTCCGGCGGCATATGCTCAAAAGCTTCTTTAGGCGCGGCAACGCGTCCCATATGAGTTTCAAAACATGAACGCATTCTATTGCCAATATCCGGACCAGGGGTCAAACGCCCGGCCTTGATGTCTTCAATAATATTTTCTCCAAGGTTAGCTTTTAAACATTCCGCGACTTCCGGCGGAGCGTTTTCCAGGCCTATTCTCATATGCCCCATACTTTCTTTCATCCGCTGGGCATCTTCTTCTTTTATAAACCCATGCTCTTTCGCAAAATTAAAACAAGTTTCCTGGTTTGCCTGGTCATTGCAAAAAGCTTCGCACGCGTCTTTTGTTTTACAGCCGCCAGGACCGCCTTCCTGCATAAAACGGCGGAATTCATTGGCTTGATCGGCTTTAATAAATCCGGCCTTAACCCCGAAATCAAAACATTCCTGCTGATGGCTTGAATCGGAACAATAAGCCTCACAGGCTTCGCGGGACTGGCAACCCCCAGGAGATTCTCCTTTAGACATTAACTCATGCGCTTTTTTAGCAATGCCGATTTCTTCTTTAGGCAAAACTCCGGATTGTTCGGCAAAAGCCAAGCATTCATCGGCATGGTTTGACTGCGAACAATAAGATTCGCAAGCTTGACGGTTGCGGCAGTTCCCCGGAAGTTTTGCGCCGGAACGCAAAGCTTTGGCTACTTTTTTCGCTTCACCGATTTCATCGGAAGGCAACAAATTATTAGCTTCGGCAAATTTAAGGCAGGTTTGAATATTAGCAATATCTTCGCAGTAAGCCCGGCATTCGGATTCTGTTTTGCATCCGCCGGGTCCGCCGCCGGATTCCAAAATTCCGGTTAATTTATCAATCCGATTCTCAACTGCGCTCTGGTCAATTTTTACGGTAAAACCATGCTTGGCGGCAAACTCCGAACAAGCTTTAAAATTTTCTGTTCGGTCACAATACGCTTTACACTGGCTTTGGTTAACACAATTACCCAGCTCTTCAACCGGAAAAGTAATATCAAAAGGATTGGCCGCAAAAACAATATAAGCGCTTAACAAAGCGGCGAAGCTTAAAGATAAAATTCCTAAAATTTTATGAGTTTTCATCATAATTAATTGTTATTGTGAAAATGGATTTTTATAAACACTTTCAAAAGGATTCAAAGGGGCGGAAAAAGGATTGGCTTCCGGTAATTTCCCTGCAACCGGATTTTCAACCTGGGAAACAATATCAGAACCTAAACCTTCGGCTGGTTTTGCTATAGACGCTTTTGGCTGAACCGAAACAGGAACCGGAGCATAAGAAAAAAATAAATTAAAAAATTCCTGACGCCAAAAATAAACAGCTGCCGTAGCCGCAATAATTGCTATTAATATAAAAATAGAAATGGCATTTTCACTTTTGCTCATAATATTGTTATTATAGCATATTAAAATTTACGAATGCAGTATAACGGCAAAAAACTTAATTATTTTCAATAATTACCGATTTTTTTACTTTAATATCACTTAAAATTTTAACTATCTGCTTTTTAAAGACCGGTAAGTCGTCTTGAATGGTTTTCCATAATATTTCTTCATCAATGCCAAAATATTCATGAATTACTTTATTCCTCATGCTTTTAATTTCGTTCCAGGCCACATTTGAATTTTTGGCTTTTATTCCTTCGGGAATATTTTTTACCGCTTCACCAATAACTGAAAGATTCCTAATAACCGCATCAATTATTTGTTCATTTTTGGAAAATTTTTCAAAATTAACGCCACGCGTATATTTCTCTATTTTTCTGATAGAATCTTTAATATCTTCCAAATAAAGTTTTATTCCTCTTTTAGACATATTGCACTTCTTTAAGAATTTCTTTTTTAACTGCTGATTTGATAGCTTTCTTGGAAATTAAATCCACTTTTTTCCGTAAAACGCGGCTCAATAAATTTTCCAACCGAATAAAATCAAAAAAGCCGATGGGGATTTCAAATTCCACCAGAATATCCAAATCGCTTCCTATCTTCTGCTCGCCGCGAACAAAAGAACCGAAAATCCCGATTTTTTTAACATGATATTTTGCTTTAATCAAAGGAAGTTGTTCATGAATTTTTTCCCGTATTTTTTCATTTTCCATATAGTATAAGCATAATAAATAAAAGAAAAAATAACAATTTTACAAAAAACTGAAACTCTGACTTTTTTAATTTATCAACTACGCGATTTTGTTACGCTCTTCTGACATTATTTTTTTAATTTTTGTTTAACATACTAATTTATAATATTAAACCTATGCAAGCGTGCAGATTTTATTTTAAACTTACCTTGAATAAAAACCTGTAAAATTAATAACGTAAAGGAAATTTTTTTGCCAATAAGCTGATTTTTTTCGCCAATACCGCAACTTGTTCTTTCTGCAAAACAGCGAAATAAACCAGTTGCGCTATATCAACCATTTCACGCTCTTTCATTCCCCGGCTTGTCACCGAAGGAGTTCCCAAACGAAGCCCGCTCGGCTTAAAAGGCGATTTATCTTCAGGCACAACATTGCGATTGGCTAAAATACCGATAGTTTCCAACCGTTTTTCCGCGGTCATTCCGTCAACCCCAACGTTTTTTAAATCAATCACCATTAAATGATTATCGGTTCCGCCTGTTATTAAATCAAAACCCCGCTCAATTAAAGCTCTTGACAACGATTGGCTATTTTTAATTATTTGTTCTTGATATTTTTTAAATTCCGGCTTTAAAGCCTCATTAAACATTCCCGCGATAGCCGCGATAGTATGGTTATGAGGCCCGCCCTGCATTCCGGGAAAAACAGCCTTATCAATCAATTCAGCCAGTTCTTTTTTGCAAAAAATAATCGCTCCCCTTGGACCGCGCAAAGTCTTATGAGTCGTGGCCATTACCGCGTCGCTGTAAGAAAACGGCGATTGCTGAAGCCCGGCCGCCACCAAACCGGCAATATGAGAAATATCAGCAATATGGTAAGCCTGGACTTTTTTAGCGATTATCCCTATTTTTTTAAAATCAACTTTACGCGGATAAGAAGTGAAGCCGGAAATAATTATTCTTGGCTTGTGCTTTTTTGCCAAACGTTCAATTTCACGGTAATTAATCAGCCCGGTCGCCTGATTAATCCCGTATTGAATGCTTTTATAGATCCGGCCGGAAAAATTAACATTATGGCCGTGAGTCAAATGCCCGCCGCCGAAAAGCGACATTCCCATCAAAACTTCGCCGGGCTTCATTAAAGCCGAATAAATTTCAAGATTAGCCGGAGAACCGGAATACGGCTGAACATTAACATGCCATTTTTTAGGGTTCAATTTAAAAGCTTTAAGCGCCCGCTCTTTGGCCAGATTTTCTATAGCGTCATAATACTTATTGCCAGGATAATAACGTTTCCCAGGATAACCTTCGGAGTATTTATTTGCGAGTGGCGAGCCAAGCGCTTCAAGAAGCTGCGGAGAAATAATATTTTCCGAAGGAATCAAATCAATAGTTTCCTGCTGACGTTTTATTTCAGCCGTTATTAAACGGCAAAGCAAAGGGTCAGATTTTTTTAAAAACTTAAACATACCCAGTAGTAGAAACTCGATTGATTAATTATAATTCGTTGACCCTTGGTTAATCATTGTTTATTGAACCAGCAATGTTCATTCTTTAAACTCTCTCCGACTTTGTCGGAGGAATCGAGTTTTCACTACTGGGCATATTTTAACAAATACGAAACAACGAATTTCATCAAAATATTTCCAATCAATCCGAATTTATTCGGATATATTCGTAGATTCGGATTCATTTGTAGATTTGCATCGGTCATATTTAAAATAACAAAAAAGCTCCTGTTAACCAAGAGCTTAAAAAAAATTCAATATCAATGCCAAATTTTTGACCATAAACAAAATAATTTATATAGTTATTTAAGATATTTAAAATTAAAAAGTGTCGCAAAAATAAGGAGGGCCGCCTTGAGCAAACTGGGAATTATATTAACGAGCATCTGTTTGCTTGATTTAATCGGAACAATATTTGCAATACATTTTGGGTATGGAAAAGAAAGAAATCCGATATTAGCTTATTTTTTTGAACGTTGGGGATTAACCGGCCTTGCTCTTTCTAAAATTCTTTTAACAATAGTTGCGATTTCTATTTTTGAAACAATTTTAAAATTCAATTTAACAAGCCGGCAAAAAGTGGAAATGTGCTACAAAATTACGATTTGGGGCTACTTATTAATTCTTATAGGAAGTATTGCGTATTTCAATTTATAGCCGCCTAACAAAAACGAACGGCGGTTTTTTATTTTTACCCCCAAAGATATATACCGCGTTGCTTATCAAAAATATTTCTAATTTAGTAAAGTTTTAGTCAACTATACGCGATCGCGCGTAGTTGACTAAAACTAAAATTTAATAAAAATGGATTGCGACGAAACTTACAAAACCATTTTAACAATATTTGCTATTTTGTCCGGATCATGCCTGATCATGCCTTTTGACCGCAAAAGGTCGGCTGTAATAACAGTCGGCCGGTTCGCAAAATTCTCCCTGTCAAACTGAACCAGTTCGGCTTTTTCCTGCACATAATTTTTCATCCGGCTCCAGCCGGGTTTTTTATTATTTATTACTACGAAATCCAAAATTCCCTTCCCTAAATACCGCTCCAAAGTTTTTAAAAAATCAGAAGCGCTAAAACCATGAGTTTCACCATATTTAGTCATCACATTAACGAAATAAATTTTTTTGGCGCGGCTCTTTTTCAAAATTTCGTTCATTCCTTTGACCAAAAAATTAGGAATTAAACTGGTGTAAAGATCTCCGGGCCCGATTAAAACCGCATCGGCTTTTAAAATAGCGGCGGACACTTCGGGGTTTATAACAGCCTGCGGTTTTAACCAGATTTTTTTAATACTGGAACCGATATCATATTTTGGAATGTCAATATTTGTTTCTCCCCGGACTATTTTGCCGTTATCCAGTTCAGCGTACAGCCTCGCGTTTTTCAAAGTTACCGGAAGCACCTGTCCCTGCACGGCAAGAATTCTGCCCGCTTCTTTAACCGCCAGATCAAAACTGCCGGTTAGCCGCTCCAAAGCCGTAAGCATTAAATTTCCGAAACTGTGGCCGTTAAGCCCGGCTCCTTCTTCAAACCGATAATTAAAAAGGCGGGCTAAAATCTCATTGTCGGTGCGCGCCAAAGCAACAAGCGAACGCCTAACATCGCCCGGCGGCAAAATGCCGAATTCCTCGCGTAAAATTCCGGTTGAACCGCCGTCATCGGACATCGTAACCACGGCGGTTAAATCGCTAAAATACTTGCGAAGTCCGGTTAAAACGGTAAAAACGCCGGTGCCGCCGCCGATAACAACGATTTTTTTCTGGGGATAAGGTTTTGACAACGATTTCAGTATAACCCAATGACCTGATTTTAAAAAGCCTCGCTTGCGGGACTTTTTAATAACTGAACAAATTAAACGCAAGGCTTGCGACAAGGATAAAGATTATAAGTCCGACGATTATTTTTGAAAATGACATGGCAAATAAAATTTAAATTAATTTTTAATTATAAAACAACGACGGTGTAAGCGGTTTTAAAACAGCCGAAAATTGGCGCAAATGTTTCGGCGCTTGAACAATTGTAAAGCCGCGCAGATTTTTTCTTTGTTTCCAAATTCTCAAACCGGCTTCCAGAACGGATTCTATATGGGATTTTGTATAAACTCGGCGGGGAATTGCCAAACGCACCAGTTCTAAAGGCTCGTTCATTCCCCTGGTCAGACTGCCGGCCATCTCCGAACACCTCATTCCGGCTTCGGCATAAAAAGCTACAATTAAAGTTTGGGCCGGAAAATTATTTTTTTTAACATGCGCCAAGGTTTTCGCCGCGTCAATATAAACCGCGTGCCCGCCCGGAGGATTAACCAATGAAAAACCGATTTTTGCCAACCCGCTGTGAAGATAAGCTACCTGCGAAACGCGATAATCCAAATAATCTTCATGGGCTGTTTCTTCAAAACCCCGAATCGCCGATTCCATGGTTTTGCCGGACATGCCGCCGGAAGTCGGATAACCTTCGTAAAAATTAGCCAGCCTTCTTAAATTAGCCGCGATACTTTTATTATTGGTTGACAAAAATCCGCCGGCATCCGAAAGTCCGTCTTTTTTCGCGCTCATATAAACCACATCGGCCAAACCGCAAAGTTTTTTAATGATCTCCTGAACACTGAAACGTTCAAATCCTTTTTCCAATTTCTTTATAAAAAAACCATTTTCCGATATGCGGCAAGCATCAAGAATCAACGGAATATTGCGGCTAGCCGCCAATTTGGAAGCCGCAAAAACATTTTCGTAAGAAACCGGCTGGCCGCCGTTGGTATTATTTGTCAAAGTAAGCACAATGGCTTTAACAGATGAATTATTTTGCCGTAAAAATTTTTCGGCTTTTTTCAAATCAAGATTCCCTTTAAATTTTTTCCAGGAAGAAAGTTCTCCCTGAACTAAAAAATCAAGGCAATTGGCGCCGGCTGATTCAAAATTGCCGCGCGTAGTGTCGTAAAGAGTATTGGATAAAATAAAATCTCCGGGCGAGCTTACCAGAACTTCAGCCAGCAGTTTTTCCGCGCCTCTTGCCTGATGAACCGGAATAATTTCTTTTTTACCGCTTAATTTTTGAATCGCTTTTTTAAAACGGAGCCAGCTTTCTGATTCACTGTAAGCCTCGTCGCCCATTCCGGAAGCCGCCAGCTGATATTTGCTTAAAGCGCCGGTGCCGGAATCAGTTAAAAAATCAAACGCGATTTTATCTCCGGGCACTTTAAAAATATTATAACCGGCCTCGGCTAAAACTTTCAGCCGCTGCCTGCGGGTTAAAAAAACTATCGGTTCAATGGTTTTAATCCTAAACGGTTCTGTGAACATTCCCAGTAGTAGAAACTCGATAATTTTAATTATTATTCATCAACCTTTGATTAATCATTTTTTATTAAACCAGAAGTGTTTTTTCTTTAAACTCTCTCCGACTTTGTCGGAGGAATCAAGTTTTCACTACTGGACATTATTTAATTAAACCAAAATAAATTTATTTCAGCGGAGAATTTATTATTCACCTGCAAGAATACCCGCCCGCTTGCGGGCGGGATGAATTGCGGTATGTGAATAATAAACCCCCCGCTTTTTGATCAAAAAGCGGGGGTGAATAACCGCAAGACCACAGAGCGGTTTTGGATACCGCACCACTCTGTGGTGCGGTTATTCATTTTTATAATCTCAAATGCGTTTCTTGATTTGAGCATAAACCGTTGCTCGATGTTGAATAATAAGAATTTTTACTATATTTTTATCAATTTTATAAATAATGCGATAATCACCTGCGCGAAATTTGCGGTATCCTTTAAGCGAACGCCTCAACGGCTTGCCATATAAATCAGGTCGAACCATCAAACGGCTTTCAATCAAAAGACGAACTCTTTCTTTCCATTCACCGGAAAGCTTGGGAATATCATCGCGAACAACACGATAATGATAGACAACATCAAACATTAGTCCCAAGCTTTTTTATGCGAAAGATAACGCGCGTTCTTGGTATCCCGCTCCCCAGCGATAACGTCCCATACCTGCTCTTCTTCTATTTCAAGAGCTATTTCAAGAAGACGCGCCGCTTTTGTCGCCTGAGGAATGCGATCGCGGCGAGCCAACCTGGCAAGTTTTTCTTTTATATTATCCGACAAACTAATATTAATTCTTGTTTTAATTGTAGGCATATTATAAATGTATCAAAAGTGTATCATATGTCAAACCTTCCTTATTCCAAACCAAACCGGCCAATCGTCAATTCTGGAATTTATTTCAGCGGAGAATTTGCCTGTTTTTTTAAATTCAACTGTCCTGGCGCCTACCCCTTGCTTAAGCGATAAATCAACGTTCATTAAAATTTTTTCCAAAATATCCGGCGCCTGAACCATTAAAATGATCCGGTCTTTCTGCTTCAGTCCGGCATCCTGGCGCAAATCCTGGATCATCCTGATTGTTTCCCGCACAATCCCTTCAGCTTTTAATTCTGGCGTAATATTAACATCAAGTTCAATTTCATCTTTTATTTCAGAATCAAAAATTATTTTTTTAACATTAATTTCATCGCTTAAAATTTTTAATAATTCCTTACTAACTTTAAACTTTTGACTTTTTACTTTTAACTTTTGAAGCGGTTGCCTGACTTTAATACCGGCTTCCGCTCTTTTAGCCAAAGCCAAACTGGCTAACCGTCGTATTTCTTTCATTAAATCCAGCAATTCATTGTCAATCATCTTCTTATCCGCTTTAGGCCAATTCTCAAAGTGAACTGACGACTTATGACTGACAACTAATGACTTATATAATGCTTCGCTGAAAAATGGAGTTAAAGGGGCAATGAGCTTGCTGATTTCAAAAAGCAGAAAACCGAAAACAGCGGAGGCATTTTCAAAATCTTTTTTGCTTTCCGAATGCTGGAACCTCCGCCTCGACCGCCTGATATACCAGCGTGAAAGATCTTCCGCCAAAGCCGCTATTGATTTGGCCGCGGCCCCTATATCGTATTTTTCAAAATTACCGGTCGCCTCA
>JACPKE010000021.1 GCA_016187205.1 Candidatus Brennerbacteria bacterium
GGCCTGGAGATTGCCTGTTCCGGTGGCGTTGGTAAAAGTGAATCCTTGGAAAGAACCAGTGCCAGCGATGGTGACATTTCCCGTTGTATTAAGAGTCGCTGTCTGAAGATTTCCTGTGCCGGTGGCGTTGGTGAAGGTTGTTCCCTGAAGAGAGGTGATTCCGGAGACTGTGGCGTTGTTGGTGACTGTCAAAGAATTCAAGGTTGCCAAGCCTGTGGTATTCAAGGTTGCTGTCTGGAGATTTCCTGTGCCGGTGGCGTTGGTGAAGGTGAATCCCTGCATAGAAACAGGCGAACTGACAGTAACCGAAGAAGAGTTAACTACAAATTCATTAATGCCGTTATCACGGACAATAAAAGCTCCTGTTGTTGAAGTAGCTAAATTAATTACGAAATTAGAATCGGTAGCCGTATCAACAAGATTAAATTGTAAATCGCGCGCATTAGTAGTATTAATAATATTTCCCGCTTCGTAAGTTTGCTGAAGAGTTGACGCGGTGCTGGAACTGCCGCCAAGCGAAACCCATGAAGAAGAAGCACTGTTAAAAACATAAAGTTGATTAGTGTTGGTGCCATAGCAAATTGCTCCGCCGCCGAGCGCCGATAAAATAGTGCAATCGGAAGAATTAATAGTCCTGATTTGTCCGCCCGGCAAATTAATATTACCGCCGGAATCCAAAGTTAAAACATTATTAGAACTGGTGCCTGCATGAAACCCGTCAACCGTGTCGGCATTAATCGCGAAACCCGATGAAACTATCGGCTGACGCGGAGACATTGTTTCATAAGACGCGGTACTCGTATTGTAAACATCAACCTGAAGATAAACCTTGCTTGAAGTGTTAAAATTAAAATCCAAAGCCGCGAACCCCTGTTCCGAATCTCCTATGCGCGCGTCAAAAAGACCCTGCCTGACAAGAAATGTTGTTGTCGCCGGTGTGCTTGAAGGCCAAAGCTGAATACCACCTGGAGGCGTTAATGTGTTCCAAATTGAAAAACGAAAATTAAAATTTGTTCCCGATGAACCGCCTAAAAGGGAACCACTGGCGTTTTGAAGACGGCCCTGATAATTCAATATCGAAGGAACCGCTGCTTCAGCTTTTTGGGAAGTAAAATTATAAAAACTAAAAAATGGCAAATAAAAATTGCCAAAAGCAAGATAAATGCAAATTATAATGATAAACGCAGAGCGTATATTTTGACGCATCTTAATATACAAAATGAATACTAATATAATAGTAACACTCTGCGCGGTTTAATTAGTGTGGATAAATATTAAAAAATATTAAAATTTTAAGCTTCTAAAATTTTAAAAAAATGATAAAAAATCTATTAAAAAATAGGATTAATATAAATATTTTTAATAATACAAAAAATTCTCGCCCGTTATATAGGGCGAAGTTCTTTACAGAAAATTATATAAAAACCAAAAAAGACTGTAAATTTAGCTAACGTTTAAAATAACTTTTTTTAACGTTAATAAGCAAAAAAATTTAGTTAAAACAAAAGTGGCTTAATTTTAAATTATTTAAAATTAAGCCACTTTGAAAATATCTACATAAATAAAAATAAATAAAGGAGGAAAGGAGATTAAGTAGCTCTATTTATTAAATATAATATAATAGAGCTACCTTATTTTTTAATCATTTTCTAGATTTTCGGATCATTTGGCCAATATTCCAATATTTTTTTTATTACTTCGTTCGCGCCTTCAATAAACTGCTGAGTAAGGCCATCGCCTTACTTTGCCTACGAGATTGGCTGTGAATACTTTTCCGCAAAACCGATAATATCAGTTAAGCCTTCAGCCGGGATATTCAGCTAGCTGACTGAATTGCCAAAGATTTATTTTTTACTTATTATTTAATAAGGATTTTGATATAAATAATATGAATATGAAGAGGAGGAATTATGAAAATCAGGTTTTTCTTATTTTTACGCGTAATACTGACTATTTTATGTTTATTGATTTTAACTTTAATTTTGCAGAAAATAGCCCGTCCCGCTGAAAACGCTTTAACGCTTTTCCAAAAAAAAGACAGCGTTGTTTATAAAATTAATTTAACGATTAATTTAAAGCAACGGCAATTATGCGCTTTGCTTTATAAGAACAGGGATATCCAAGAAGTTTACAATATTGTAATTGAGGATAATGATAAATTTCCTATTTTTCCCGATAGTTTCAAGGTTGATAATAACGGTAATCGTATGGCTTGTTTTCTTCTTTCCGCAATTCCAGATAATTTTTCTTTATATGTTATTAAGTTTGATTCTGAAGCTTTAGCTACTAACATTGAATTTCCAAATATCAGCCTTGCTTCGGTGCCAAAAATTAAAAATTTTTAATAAAGGTCAGTTTAAAATAATTTCATATTTATTATGTGTGAAACTTGCCCAGTAATTCAAAAGTAAAAGCTTTCCGATAAATCAAAGCTCTTGTTATAAGCTAAAATCTATTTCTTCTTAAAAGAAGTTTGTTTTTTTTTGAATTAACTGGGCTTGCTCGCGCCATTCCGGAAAAGCGGGAATAAATGAAATGAAAATGAAGAAATCAAAAGCCGGGAAAATTAACGGCAGGCCGGGGAAGAAAAAGAAAGTAAAAGCGAAATAGTTTTTAAAATCCCGTTTTACCAATCCTTTGGTTAAAACGGGATTTTTGTTTTGCGGTTTGTTTATTTTAATACCTTTAAAATTTAACGCCCAATAAAACATATTACTTTATAGTAATACCTGGCTCCCTTATCACAGGTAATCAAAAGATGTCCTTCTTCCGCGCCGACGGGGTTGGCGATGCAATAAAGAAATTATAATTTAAGCTTTACTTGGAAGCTTTTATTTATTTTATTTCTGCCATAAACATAAACAACAAGATATTTTTATTGTTTTTATCATAATAATAATGTTATTATTATTATTATGATAAAAATTGATATTAAAAGAATAAAATTGATATTTGATATTTTTTCAAAAATTAAACTGGTTTATTTTTTTGGTTCATCGGCAAATGAAACAGCCGGTCCGATAAGCGATTACGATTTTGCTGTTTATTTTGATTTACGACCAGATTTAGAAAAGGACAGAGAAAAAATGTTTGAAATTAAATTTAATTTAATGGATCAATTAAGCCGCGTTTTAAATACTGATAAAATTGATGTTGTTATTTTAAACCTGACGGAATCGCCGGAATTCAAATACGAAATTATTAAAAACGGCAAATTAATTTATGAAAAAGAGCCATTTCAAGTTTTGGTAGAACCAAAAATTTTAAATGAATACTTTGATTTTCATTATTTTTTAAAAAAGTATAATTTAACAAAAATTTAAAATTAAAATATGAGCAGTAAAATTGTTATTGAAAATAAAATAAGCGACACGAGAAAATATCTGAAAATTTTAGAAAGGTATAAAAAATATTCTAAAGAAGAAATTCTAAATGACATTGATATTAAAGGCGCCCTAGAAAGATATTTATATCTAACAACGCAATCAGTTATTGATTTAGCTGAAGCAATCATCGCTTATAAAAAGTTGCGCAAACCAACAACATTAAGCGATACTTTTTATATTTTAAACGAGAATAATATAATTCCACTTGAATTAAAAGAAAAAATGATTAAAATGACAGGTTTTCGAAATATTATCGCGCATGATTACGATAAATTAAATTATGATATTATTTATAACGCGCTTCATGATAACTTACAAGATATTCAGGATTTTTTGAAAATAGCCGAAGATATATAGAAATATCACTTGAAAGCTTTTTATTTGGAATCTTCCAAGTAACATTCTTCAATGACGATAAGATCAAAAATATATATTTCAACCTTTTTTATATCACTTATCACAATAATATTTTTTGCTTTAACGCCAGTTTTTGCTTTTGCGGCAACATATTATATCGCGCCATCTCCTACAGGAAGCGATGCAAACACGGGAACCAATTCTGCTCCCTGGGCCACCTTCGCGAAAGCTTTTACTGTAATGGCTGGAGGAGATACGTTATACCTCATGGACGGGGTATACAACCAGCAAATAACGGGGATGCCATCGGGGACTGCCGGAAATTATACCAAGATTTATGCCTTGAACGACCATCAAGTTGAGGTCGACGGACAAGGGATATTGCCGTCATCGGGATGGCAGGCTTTGCTGTATATCGCCAATAAATCTTATATTGAGATTAGGGGATTAAGGGTCCACGGCAGTTCAGCGACAAATCATGTCTGCGCAATAGAAAACAGCAGCGATATCATCCTCAGGGTTATCGGCTGTTGGCAGGCGGGCACCTACCAGCATGACACGCCCGTCAATATAAGCGGAGGGAGCAGTAATATTTTACTTGAAGATGTCTGGGCGTTTGGACGCGGACGGTACAGCGTATTGGTATTTTCATCAAACAATATCACTTTGCGGCGCGTGGTGACGCGGTGGGACAGTGGGGCGTACGCCGGGCAACCCAACGCGGGTGTCTCAATATATAATTCATCCAATAATATTATTGAAAACAGCATCACCCTTGATCATAACGCGCAGAATGTTCAACCGGATCACAGCGGATTTTATCTGCCCGCCAACATCGCCCACAGCGACGCGAACGGTTTTTACGCCAACATCGCGCTCAACCTGCCCAACACGGTCTCTGGCGCGCAATACGGCGCGCGCGGGTTTTCTCTTGATCCGGCATCCTCCCAGGGCGCGGTCAATAATGCCTTCATTAATAACGTCGTCCTCAACGCGTTAAACGGCATCGTGCTGGGGGGTGTTACGACTTCCGGGACATCTCTGATCAGTAATACCTTTGGCAGAAATTACGCCTATGGTATCTATAACGGCGGCAGCGTGACCGGGACCATCGCGAAGAATAACGCGGAATACGCGAACACCGGAGTGGGAATCAATAATATGGGAGGCATGACCGCCACTTTTAACGGTGCGTTTGGCAACAACGGGGGAGGGAGTCAGTATAATGGGATTTCCTCGTCCTGCACGGGATGCAGTACGGCAAATCCGGGACTCTTATTCCCCACTAGAATCGAATCAACTTCTCCCTATAAAGGCGCCGGAGAATCGGGAGCGGATATCGGCGCAAATATCGTATACAGATATATTGATGGTATTTTGACCACCCAGTCTCTCTGGCCCTGGCCTTATGAGAACTGGATAAAGGAAGATATGTGTGATACTAATTTTCTCAATTCCATAGGAAGAACTGGAACAAGCGCTCCCAAGTGGTGCACAACCAATAAAACCTTAACCCAATATATCTGGGAATACCTCGGTAATCCCATCCCGCCGGAAATTTATGGAACAACATCTTCTCCCGATACCACCCCGCCTTCCACGCCGACTGGCCTCGCCGTAAATTAATTGAAGGCGGGCTGGCCTCGCTTGCCTCGCTGGAGCTTAGGCGAAGCGGGCCGTAATGTAATGAAGGCGGGTGGGATTGGCGGTAAATTAAAATTTGACTTACCTGCATAAAAACTGCTAACATAGAGTTATATGATAGAACGAATAGAAATAAATCCAAAGATTTTAGTGGGAAAGCCAATAATTAAAGGAACCCGTATTCCGGTCACTTTGATTTTAAATTTACTGGCCAAGGGATATACTGTAGAACGCATTCTCGAAGTTTACCCTAATTTAAAAAGAATTGATGTATTTGCGGCAATCCGTTATTCTGAAGCGCGGCTCAAAAAAGAATTTATTGTGCCGCTTGAATTAGCGAGAAGATAATGAAGAAATTAAAATTTCTTTTAGACGCTAATTTGTCGCCGGAGACCGCGTTCTTTCTGCGGCTTTTTAATTTTGATGTTAAAAGTCTCATCGAAGAAGATCTTGGTGGCATCAAAGATGAAGAGGTATTAAAAATTGCTCAAAAAGAAAAACGGATTATTATCACCTTTGACCTTGACTTTGGAGAATTGTATTATTTCTCTTCGAAAAGAAAAACAAACATTCTTGTCTTGCGGCTTGATGATCAGCGAATAGAAGCAGTACATTCAATTCTGGGAAGATTTTTAAAAAATCAGGTTAAAATCCTTAAAAGACGAGGAAGCTATTTAGTAATACTTAGTGAAACAAGAGTGCGAATTAGTTAACAACCCCCGACACTCCCGATTTTATAAATTAAAATTTAAATAAAATCGAGGATCCTCAATTCTTTGAATCGGGACATCCCGCCTTCGCCCCGCAAAGCGGGGTTTCGGACAGGCAAGCCCGTCCGCGGCGCCGACTGGCCTCGCTCGCCTCGCTGGAGCTTAGGCGAAGCGGGCCGTAATGTAATGAAAGTGGGGTTCAGCTTCACATGATGCCATTTGACATATATATTTATTCGGAATATAATACGAATAAAATAAAGATAATTCGTATTCAAATATTATGTTTGAAAAATTTATTGTTGAACAAAATAAGCATTGGAAAGAAGAGCCTATAGACACTGGATTTTCCAGAGTTGTTATGGCAGACATCGTCAAATACTTGGACATCAAACAAATTGTGGCTTTGATCGGTGTCAGAAGAAGCGGCAAATCCACGATTGCCAGACAATTAGTCAAATTTTTAATAAAAGAAAAAGGAGTCAATCCGAAGAACATTTTATTTCTTAATTTGGAGTCTCCATTGCTGAACCAATTCAAAAGCGATCCGGGAAATCTGCAGAAGATATTTGATGAATATTTGGATCTTGTTGAACCGAAAGGGAAAATATTTATTTTTTTGGATGAAGCGCAGTTTTTTTCAGATTGGCAAGTTTTTGTCAAAAGTCTGTATGAAAGAGGGGGAGTAAAGTTTTTTATTACCGGTTCAAACTCCCGGCTTCTTTCGGCGGAAATGGCAACATTGCTCTCGGGAAGATCTATTGCTAAAAGCATATACCCATTTAATTTTAGGGAGATGGCGGGCGTCAGAAAGATTGAAATTAAAGATCGGATAGAAATAATCAGAAATGAAAGAAGACTAAAGAAAGTTTTTGGAGAATACTTGAAAGACGGCGGTTTCCCGGAAATATTTTTAGAAAAGAAAAAAGAAATCAAGAAAGAAATCCTCGCCAATTATTACAAAAATATTTTGTATCAAGATATTGTTCCGCGTTTTGAAATAAAAAAAACTAAAGAGATTGAAAATCTTTTGCTGTATCTTTTTTCCAATATCGGACAAAGGTACAGCTATAATTCGTTGGCAAAATTTTTGAAAATGAACGATAAAACCGTTAAAGAATACATTGGGTTTTTTGAAAAATCTTTTCTTTTGTTTGAACTATCAAATTATCAATACTCTGTTAAAAAACAGGAAAATTATCCCAAAAAAGTCTATGCGATAGACAACGGCTTTATTGGCGCTGTCTCTTTTTCTTTTAGCGAGAATTATGGACATTTTCTTGAAAATACGGTCTTTCTCGGGTTATTGGGAACTGGAAAAGAAATTTATTACCATCTCGGGAAATATGAGTGCGATTTTGTTGTTAAAGAGGGTAGAAAAATAACAGAGGCCGCGCAAGTAACGAAAATATTGGATAATAATAACGAAAAAAGGGAAATGGGCGGACTATTAGAGGTAATGGAAAAGTTCAATATGAAAGAAGGGTTGATCATAACCGATAATCAAAAGGAAGAAAGAAAAATTAAAGGCAAAACAATCAAAATCATTCCGGCATGGAGATGGCTTTTGGAATTGGAATAATTTTCCCTCGACACCACCCCGCCGCCCGCCGTGCCGACTGGCCTCGCTCGCCTCGCTGGAGCTTAGGCGAAGCGGGCCGTAATGTAATGAAGGCGGGCCTTCGCCTCGCCGACCCGCGCTACGCCGTAGGCTTCGGCGAGGCGAGAGTGGCTTTAGCCACGCAGGCGAGCGGGATTGGCGGTAAATTAAAGTTGAACTGGTAATAATTACTATGGTATATTATGTTTATGAAATTTAAATTTCAAAAAGAAAAAATGGAAGAACTTGGCATTGCCGGCATTTTTTTGTTTGGTTCACAAGCCCAGGGAA
>JACPKE010000001.1 GCA_016187205.1 Candidatus Brennerbacteria bacterium
ATCAAAGATTAAAATGACAGATTAAAATTATAAAATGTTTTAAATTAAAATTTTTAACATTTTACATTGTCATTTTGCATTTTGATATTTACATTTTACATTTCAAGCATCTCGCCTTAGTGAGATGCGCACCGTTCGACTTGCATGCCTTATCCACGCCGCCAGCGTTCATCCTGGACCAGGATCAAATCCTCAAAAATAAGTTTTAAAATTTTAATTATTAGCTGTTAGCAAAACGCTAAAAACTAAAAACTATAAACTTAAAACTAGAAATAATTGGGACAACTAAAAAAATTTTTAATTTTGTTTTCATTATTAAATTTTAAATCTGCTTTCCGAAACAATCTCTTACAAACAAAACATCCGTCCCGCTCTTTTATCCATAATCGATTAAAAGGGCGGGACGAATGTCTGAATCTAAAATTATTAATTGTAACCTATTAGCTGTTCGGCATCTAGAACCAATCTCAAAAATCGCTTTCGTAGCGAAATGATAAATTTTCAAGCGAAAACCGTAAAACGCGAGGAAGAATAGCAGTAGCTATTTTGACGAGCGGTGAACGGTTTGCAGCTGAAAATTGATCATTGCAGTAGAAATGGATTTTTGAGATTGGTTCAAAGCCCGAATTTCATTATAGAAAGACACAAACCCTTGTCAAGTGTGTAAAACCTGTTTAAACTTAATAGCTATGAAACAAAATATACATCCGCAATATTACCCTGAAGCTAAAGCCCATTGCGCCTGCGGCAACAGCTTTACCGTCGGTTCAACAAAACAGGAAATCAAGCTTGAAATCTGCAACGCCTGCCATCCTGTTTATACGGGCAAAAAGAAATTTCTTGATACGGCCGGCCGAGTGGAAAAATTCAAAGCCCGCCAAAATATTATTACAGCCAAACCGCACGTAAAAAAGAAAAAAATAAGAACTGTCAAAAAAACCGCCAAAATTAAAAATTAATCAATAATTTTTAATTTAAAAGAAAATACGCTGCCCTTCCCCTCTCCTTCCGATTCGGTCCAAATTTCGCCGTTATGAGCTTGAATAATTTTTTTGGCAATATAAAGTCCGAGGCCCGTACCCCGGATTTCTTTTTTCACCCGCTCATCCCTAACAAACTCTTCAAAGACCTGCGGCAGAAGTCCGGCGGACATTCCTAAACCTGAATCCTTAACAGAAAAAACCAACGACTCTCCGTCTTCTTTTAACTCAACTTTCACAAAGCCATTGGGCGTATATTTAATGGCGTTATCAACAAGATTCTGAACAACTTGTTTTAATTTAACGGGATCCGCGTTAACGGACTTATCGGATCGTGATTCAAAAGTTAATTCCAGATTCTGACTATCAGCCAACGGCTTAAGTTCGCTTATAACTCCCACAATCAATTCTTTTAACTTTAACGGCTGAAATTGATATTCCATTTTCCCTTCTTCTATTTTTCTAAAATCAAGCAGGTTATTCACCAAAACAATCAGTCCCTCGGTTGATTCTTTCATTTTAAAAACAGTCTCTTTTATTTTACCGTTCATTTTTCCGTATAAACCGTCCAGCAAAATTGACGCGTAGCCTTTGATTACGGCCAGCGGCGACTTAACCTGATGAGAAGCCAACGATAATAATTCTGTTTTAAAACGGCTTAAATCAACAAGCTGTGTGTTGGCGGCTTCAAGTTTTATAGTCAATTCCTGCAATTTCTCACGCTGCTGAACTTCTTTAAGAACGCTTTTTATAAGAAAAATACCAAAAATCACAGTGGCTAAAAAAATAAATATATCAACAGCCATTGCAACAGCAGATGTTGCTAACGCAACTTTTGATAAAAGCGCTAACCATATACCAATTGTTAATACTTCAGTTGCGATAACTTTAAGATTAAATAAATGATGCTTAACAATAGAATAAGCCGTTAATATTATAAATATTAACGGATATAAAGGGAAAAAAGGCACAAACATATTACTATGCAATAAAGCCACCGGTAAAAAAATCGTTGTGATGATCAAAAAAAACATTAATAAAATCCCGAACATTATAAAACGCAACTGTTGTCTTTCAACGCCAAAAGAAAGTCTTATTCTTTTAAATAAAATATAAACAGCGGCCGCATTCATAAATATAGAAAAAATACCGAAAGGAATTAAACCAATGCCAGCTATTGGATTTGGCCTATTATTAACGACTTCTAAGCCAGTAAATGAATAAGGCGAAATAGCTATCATCATTATTAAAAAAACCAATGAAATAAATATAAATAATATTTTATTGTTCAGTCTTAATTTATAATTTGGTAAAGTATGAGAAACTAAAAAAAATAACAGATTCATCGGCGTTGCTAAAAACAAAGTAAGCTTGATCCAAAAAAGGCTATTCGGTGAATCCTGCTGAAAAGAAATATACATTGCAAATAACCAAAGCGATACAGAAATATTCAATAGGGCAAAAAGTTTATTAGTAGCGCTTGTAGGATTATTTTTGTATACAAAAATAGCTAATAAAAAATTAGTAAAAACAACAATCATTAAAATAACAAAGCCTAATGAAGAAATAATTTCCATAAAATTCGTAATTAAAACTTTAAAAAATTAATGACTAATTCATTAAATTTATTACTTTTTTCAGTTGACGGGACATGACCACAATTTAAAAATATTTCTAAACGCGCTCCAACAATCAGCCGAAAAGCTTTTAAATAAAGACTATTTAAAGGCAAAATAGGATCTTTATCTCCAACAATTATAAGGGTAGGAATCTTAATTTTTGACAACTCGCTTAAAAGAACAAAAACATTCCTAACTTTCCAAAAACCGGCAATGCGATTAAGCAATAAAAAGGGATGACTAAATTTATTTTTTTTTAAAGATTCATAATAATAATCAATAAATTCCTCTTTTAAACTAGAAACATCATAAAAAACATCTTGAATAAATCGCTTTATATTTTTCCGTGTTGGTCTCATAAATGTCATAGAAAGCAATTGAGCAAAAATATATAAACCTATAAATCTATATTTCTTGGGTGTATATTCACTAAAACCCAAAGGACTAACAAGAACAAGCTTATTAATGAAAGATTGCTCCTTTAAGGCTAATTTTAAAGCAATCCAACCTCCAATAGAATGCGCTACAATATTTATCGAAGCGCCCTTTTTTAATTTTAGCTTGATAAATTTCTCAACAATATCAACCCAATGCTTTTGAGGCTCTAAATTACGCGGATGAATCCAACTAGAACTGCCAGCGCCAGGCAAGTCAAGCGCAAAAATATTAAAATACTCAGAAAGTTTTTTGAGGTTTGGGTACCACTGACCCCATCCCATATTCGCCCCATGTAATAATAATAAATTTGGTCCAGTTCCAATCTCAACATAGTTAATCAAAAAATCGTCTATTCTGATTTGCTTTAACTTTAAATCATGACCAATTAATTGAATTAAACTATTTTCTGCATTCATCCCGTTAGAAAATTAAATTTAATATCTTTAAGAATAAAAGGAAAAATAGTAATAATCATAGCATGTTAAGTTTCACCACGTTTTTCCCAAAATTAGTCATATTAGCAAAATGATAGATAAGATAGATAAATAATTCCAGTTTTCTCTCATATCATTTTATTATTTTCTCATAAGGTGCGCGGTTCTGCAAGATTTTCAGTTTTCTTTAATTTCATCTCCTGAATAGCCCGACACGCATAATGCAATCGTTCAGTCCCGCCGCCGAGCCGCCAAACGACACCGCCTAGCAAAAAAATTACCTTTTCTTTCTAAAAAACGGCGCGCGCAAAATCAAAAAATGTAAAGGCAATTTTTCTGCTAGACTCCGCGCGGACGACGGACTTTTCAAACGGCTCGCGGGCAAAAATTCCCCCTTAAATTTTCCAAAATTTTGCTCACTCAAAGCAAATAAAAAAATTTACAAAAATTACAGAACAACATATACTTAAATTATAATTTTAAGGATAAAATTATTTAGCCCCGGTGGTAAAAGTTATTATGCGAGATTAAAAGATTGGGAAATGCTGGATTTTGTTGTCGCGAGATTAGCTGAAATTCCAGAATCCAAAAAAGCAGTTATGAGTTTTATCAGGCAAGAAGATTATCAAAGAGTGCTGAAGAAACCAAAAGACGATTATTTGCCATGTATTACCACAGTTCAATTTCGGTTAATTAAAATCAATAGTGAAAAAGGATATCATATGAACACGCTATTTAATGCGCGGTCAATTGACGCTTATCAAAAAGCGGGAGGCAACTTTGCGGCAATCTCTCTTCTTTCAAAAGAGGTCTCTAATCGCTTGATTGAAAAACTTAAGATAAATATTTGGCCTGGTCCTTTGGACGGCTTCTTAACAGATGCCCATATTTACAATGAAACTATTAAAGAGGCCGAAGAAACAATCAGATCATATAAACACTATGAGCAAAATATTGAATAATCAAGGGAAAATAAAAATTGACGATAAAGTAAATGAGGATATTAATCTGCTAAAGAATTTTAACGACACCCTAAAAGCTAAAAGAGAGTATGTGGTTAAAATGCCAGTTAAAGGCGAATCGGTTGTTGCCTGTTTATCAGGCGGTCAGGATTCCGTCGCTAATATAGGAATTTTATTAAAAGAATTTGGTCTTAACGTATATCCATTTTTCATCAATCGTAGTCAATCAAATTATAAATATGAAAAAGAGGCCGTTGATTACTTCAATGCGTTTTATAAAAAAAGGTTTCCCAAACTTTATCACGATTATTTAGAAATAATCGTGAATACTCCGGGAGTAGAATATAAAGATTTATTAAGAAAAACAAAAAGAATGGTTGATGATATTCCTTTAAGGCACAACATATCTTATCCCGCAAGAGGACCAATAGTATTTTTGACTGGAATGGAATACGGTTACTCCTTGCAAGCAAAAAATATTGAAGTAAAAACCATATTTGCTTCTAATATGAGTTCTGATTTTTCATATCATTGCTCCCAAACATGGGTCAGGTTAATGAACATACTATTTTGCCAAATATTAAACGATTGGTCTTGGCAATTTATATCACTACCAATAGAAACAGAATTTAATAATCATTACGACAAAGATGTTTTTATAAAATGGGCCTACCAAAACGGCGTACCACTACACAAAGCGAGAACCTGTGTTAAATCATTTAATGCTGAATGTGGCGATTGTCCTACGTGCTGGGACAGACGAAGAGGATATAAAGAGGCGAGCGTGAAAGACCCGACAAAATACAAATTTCCAATGTCTAAAAAATATCCCACGTATTATGATCACGAAAAAGAAGAGGAATATGAAAAAAGAAATAGAAATTAAAATTGAATTAACACCGGAAGAATTTAATGCCCTTACTAGGAGTTTTAATGATTTTCATTTTGAGAGAACTTTTGGTTATTTTAAGGAAGATTTTTCAAACATTAAAGAAGGAATTTTCCCGAGAATAAAATATGTGAAAGGCCAAAACAAAGAGATTATTTTGACCGTAAAAAGAAAAACAAAAGATAACGCTCATTTTTTTGAACTTTGAAAAGAAGCGAAAAAATGTTTTAAAAGATGATATGGTTATTTCTTTTGATGAGCTTCCTTTTGGTTTTTTTGTTGAGTTTGAGGGAGAGCCAGAGATAATAAATAAATATCTTGATGAATTTGGTCTTTCAAGCAGGCCACGTATTACAAGGGCATATCTTGGTCTATGGGAAGATTACAAAAAGGCTCATAACGTAGCGGATGAAAACTGCGTGTTTAAATAAAAAAGCGAGCCGCACTGCTTTGTGGCGCGATATTTCATTTTAAAACATTATCAAGTTTTAAATAATACCTCCCGGAAGGAACTTTTTTGCCAATGGTAATCTGCCTTACTAAATATGAAAGCGCGGCTCCGCGCAAAAATGAGGATTCAGCTAATTGAGGAATTCCAGCCAGCCGCGAACCAACCAAAAGAAAAGATTCCCGCAATCTTTTGGTTAAATATTTCATACCCATAAAATCCCTGGCTAAAAAAATCCTCTCTTTTAAAGTTCCTTTCCCGGGCTGAATTTCTTTAATTTTATCAATAATTCCTTGTTTTAAATAACCGTTAAGCAGAGGTAAACGTTGATTTTGATCGTATCTTTCTATATCTATAATTATATTTTCACCGTTGCCGGTTACCATTAAAACCGGAATGCGATGCTCCCTGGCTTTTTCCCTAATCGCTATTTTTAATTTTAAATTGTCGGTTTCTTCAATCAAAACATCAATTTTTGGTTTTAATAAAAATCGCTCAATATCTTCCGGCCTGATTCCGTGTTCAAGCATTTCTATATCAAGAAACGGATTTATTTCATAAGCCTGCCTTGCCGAAAGAATCGCCTTGTTAAGGCCTAAATCGCAAACTCCGGCCCGAAAACGATTTAAATTTGAAAGCGATAGACCGTCAAAATCAGCGAATTTCATATTCCAGCCGGCTCCTTCCAGAGCAAGACAAATAGCGGCCGGATTGCCGACATTCAAACCGGCAAAACCGATTCTAAAATTTTCAAATTTTTTCTGTTCAACCGGCAAAATTAAATTAAAATTCCTGGAAATCCTTACTTTATGATAATCATTCTTATTTAAAATATGAATCAACGAATACCGCCAGGGATAATAAACCCAAACGCCTTTTTGAAAATTAATTTCTTCTTTTTTCTCCTTGCCGCCAAATAAAAAATCATGGCTTATAATTCGCGGATTTTTAACCGCTTTCAGTTCTTTTTCCTGATTTTCCCAATCATCAATAACCTGAAAAATTTTATTCTTCTTTAATAAAATCGATAAAGCCGCTTCATCTTTTTTCTTTTTCAAATCAAAAATCACCGGCTTATAAAGCGAAGCTGAATCGTTTCCGATAATCGCATTTTTAATTTTTTTCTTTAAATAAGTTTCCGGCATTTTAAAATATAATCTTACTCTCAGCCGAGACTCGCGGAGTCATTTTTTTAGGGCTAAAATCCATATATCCGGCGGCAAACAAAAATTGCGGAACGTAATCTATACCGATAACTTTTTGAACTTCTTTATATAATTCTCCCATTTCAAGAGCCGCGACAAAAACCGATGTTTTGATATTAAAAGAATAAAATTCCAGCATCAGCCGTTCCGCCAATCTTCCGGTTTTTAACCATAATAAAGGCGAATTTTCTTTAGAGCTGATTAAGCAAATTAACGGAGCCGAAATCAGGCTTTTATAATTTAACCAGCCAAGTTTTTTCCCTATATTAAAAAAACGGATTAATGCCGGAAAAATAAAAGAAATGAAAGCCGGCATTCTTAAAGAATAGCCCGGGATTCCTTTTTTCTTTTTTGAAAAATTATTATTAATCCAGCCGGACATTTCTTTTCTGAAATCCGGATTAGCATAAGCGATTCTTAAGCCGGCGGCGGTAAGTTCCGCTATTTTTTCAATTTTTCCCTCATCAATAACAAAATCAATTTTTAAATCATCAAAATCGTTTAATCCGCTTAATTTTTGATAAACACTATCGCTGATTTTTTCTTTCTTAAATTCGCCGCGAGCGTTAAATCTTTTAAGAATCGCATAAAGATTTTTTTCGAAATTCTTATCAATATTTTCCCTATCAGCATTATCTTTAAATAAAACTTCAGCAATTAAATCTTTATTTTCGCCTAAACGATAAACAACTTTATCATAAACATTAAAAAACTTGGCGGCGATTATTAAATTTTCAATACAACACCCCAGGCTGATGTAAAAATCGCGGCCTAACGGATCGGCTTCTTCAATAGTATAAACCACAGTATCGCCATAAATTTTACAGGAATTATTTTCAATTTTAAAAAGCCACGGCTGACTATTATGTGTTGATGGCGCTAAAACCGCGTATCGCAAAAGAAATTTGATTTTATCCTCCAATAAAACAATCTCAAAAAAATTATCAATGTGAATATCTCTTATGGTTGGCATAAAATAACTCACTTATATTTTTTTAACCCACTTTTGTTTGATGCCCGGCTTAAAATAAACATCATATTCATAAGGCCAAAAAACCAGACGCGGGACAGCGCGATTTTTAAGATAATTATGAAGCTCCCGGAACTCGGAACTTTTAATCCGAAGGTTGGCAATAATTTTACTTAACGCGTATTTTTTTAAATAAATGCCGACTTCTTTATTTTTCCTGAACTCCAGATTGATTTCCAAATATTGATTCTGATGACTGTCATATTTAGTGAGTAGTGTAAATTTGCCGGTTAAAAATTCGGCTAATTTTTTATCAAGCAGCGTCTCTTTTATAATTTCCGGAAAAATCTGCAAGCCATATAAAGTTGTTGAAAAATCGCTTCTTTCGTAAACATAAACAAACGGCAGTCGATAAATATGCCTGGTTAGACTAGCGGCAACGGCTTCTTTTTTAAAATTAACTCCGTTTTGCTTAAACTTTTCCATTGCTTCGTCAAAATTAAAAACTCCGCCGCGGTCGCCGATAGAATAACGAATTAAAGGAACGGTATTATTGCCCGTAAGAATAATATCGCCGTTAGGTGCTTCAAAATTTATAAAAAACGGATTGTACTGGCATAAAGTCGGCGTTTTACCGGCATCTGAAAAAAAACTTCTGAAAAGATTTTTCTTTGGCACGATCAATCTCCTAATTAAAATCGCAGCGGGCGTTTCATAAGCCATTGTCCCGATATCGGCGGTTCCGTAAATATTCATGGTATCTAAATAAAAATTTTTAATCCCAGCTTTATTTATGACATAATCGCGGAATTTCTCGGTAAAAGATTCAGCGGCGAAAATCAAACGCAAATTAAATTTCTTAAGATTAACGCCGTTATTGGCGGCCTCATCAAGAATATCTTTTAAAAACGGCGGATAACCGGCCAGAATAACTTTTTTAAAATGCGGCGCTAATTTTTTAAGCGCGTTAAAAATTTCAATTTTATTAATACCGGGAGTGAGAATTGAAAGCGGATATCCCCTATAACTCGCGAGTTCAAAAGCTTTATAAGTAATAAGGCCTCCTATCCATACCCCCATTCCAAAAGCGACTATCACCAGGGTCGGCTCTTTGCCGGCATCAGGATCATTTCGCAAAAATAATTCATGAGCAATAGAAGATTCCCAATCAAGGCGATTATCCCTTGAAAAATAAAACGGCTCGCTTGTTGAACCGGAGGTCGCGGTAAAAACCTGCGGCCTTTTTAATGAACCGTCCCAGGTCAGTTTTTCAAGGAGATATTTTCGCAAATAGTTATTTTTACTGGTAAAAGGAACGGATTGAAAATCCTGAAATGTTTTTATTTTATCCGGCTGAATTCTGTTTTTTTTCAAAAAATCTCCGTAAGCCGGCACCTTAACCGCCGCTAAATGAAAAAGCCGCAATACTTGCCGTTCTTTTAAATGAACCCAGAAATCGCTATTTTTATTTTTTATTAATCGCAGTATTTTTTCAGCGCTTAATTGCGATTGATTAGAAACCATATTAAAAACTCACAACTATCTCCTTAAAATCCCTTTTATTTTTTCAACCAAAACATTCAAATCTTCAGTCTTGTCCAGAAAATCTTCCATGCCGATGGTTTTAGCGACCCCCACCTTATCACTGTTGATGCCAGGCCAAGGTTCTTGCAAATTAGACAAAAAAGCGATTTTTAAATCTTTAGTTTTTGAGTTTTGTTTTATCGCCAAAGCCGCGTCGGTTCCGCTTGGCCCGCCAAGGTGAATATCCATTAAAATCAAATCAGGCATCAAACGCGCCGATTCCCGGATGGCCTCGCTTTCATTATGGGCCAAAGCAACCTGAAAACCCGCGCTTTTAAGTTTGGTAGAAATAATTTCCAAAAAACTTTCTTCGTCGTCAACGGCCAAAATTAACGGTGGTTCTCTCATCTTTTATATGATACAATATTGAACATAAAATCTTCAAGCAAATGGAAAATCAAAATCCGTCAAAAATAATAATTGAAATAAGGGCCGGTGCCGGCGGGGATGAGGCCGGAATTTTTGCCGCGGATCTCGCAAGAATGTACCAGAAATACGCGGCTAAACGCTCCTGGCGGTTTGATATTTTGGATTTTAGCGAAACATCGCTTAAAGGCTATAAAACTTTTATCGCTGAAATCAACGGCCAGAATTCTTATGATGAATTAAAGAATGAATCCGGAGTACACCGGGTCCAGCGCGTTCCCAATACCGAAAAATCAGGTAGAATCCACACATCAACGGCATCGGTAGCGGTTCTGCCGGAAATTGAACCGAAAGAATTAAATATCAATCCAAGCGACTTAGAAATTTCTTTTTTCCGATCTTCCGGTCCGGGCGGCCAAAACGTCAATAAAGTGGAAACCGCGGTCCGCATTCTCCACAAACCAAGCGGCCTGGTCGTGGCTTCGCAAGCCGGACGATCCCAAAGCGCCAACCGCGAACAGGCAATGTCGCTTCTGCGCTCAAAGCTTTTTGAACATCAAAAACTTGAAGAAGAAGCCAAGTTAAAAGGAATCAGACGGGAACAAATCGGTTCCGCCGACAGATCAGAAAAAATCAGAACTTATAATTTTCCGCAGGATCGCATTACCGACCACCGTATCGGAAAAAAATGGCACAATATTGAATCTATAATGGAAGGCAATATTGAGCCGATCGTGAAAGCGTTCAAAATTAAAATCTAATATTTAATAGCTAGAAACTAATAATGAAGAAATTTATTTAAAAGTTTCATTATTTCTTTAAGCAATACTTCGCTGCTTTGATAATTAAGTTTTGAAAATAAAAGTTTAGAAATTTCTATTTGGCTTTCTAATTCTGAGCCAGATCCATAAGCTATACTTATAAATTGCCTCTTTTCTTTGCTGTGAAACCGATTATAGCTTTCTGCGATATTAGACGAAATCGAAATCGCGGCTCGCCGCATTTGAATTGATAATCCATATAATTCTGATCTAGGAAAATCTTCGGTTAATTTATAAATTTCTACCGCCAAATCTCTGGATTTTTGCCAGACTATTAATTCTTTAAAAGATTTTGTCGCCATATTAATCTTTTAATTCTCAATAATAGATTCTAAATTCTAGATACTAGATATTAGATTCTAGATACTAAGTAGTATGTCTATGTCTTTCTGTAACGCCTCGGCTTTACTGACAACCCTTTCACCGTAAGTCCAAAGATAATTCTGCCAACGTTTGCCCGCATAATACTTAGCCGCAGCTTTGCGTTCCTGGGCCAAAGAAGCGTTAGCCGCGCCCGCGTCTTTAAGATACAAAGCCGTAGCCAGAAAAGCGTCTCCATGCCGCCATGGAGAAGGCGGATTATTGCCGGTCATTTCCGCCACTCTGTCTTTATAAATAGACCAGGTTGAAGGAATGAACTGGGCCGGACCCATAGCTCCACCATAAGTTCCGTCACGATTCGGACAGGAAACCAAAATGCTTTCGGGATTGATCCCAAGACTGGCTGTTATTTCCAAAAATAAAGACCGGTCGCGAGTAGGGTTCATTACCGGCTTGCCGGTTCTTGAATTGATTTCATTATACTTGCACCGTCCTACGTTCTGCCCTAAAGCGGATTCCTTGTCCAAAACCGACAAAATTAAAGCTGCTCTGACCCCGGTCGCCTTTTCCGCAAACCTGGCAAATTCATATGCCTGATTAAAAGAAAGCTCGCCGCCGCCTAAAAGCTCAAAGATGCGGCTGCGAATTTGCGCCGCGGTTTTCCGAGTTTCTTTTAAAAGATCCTGAAACCGCGATTCCTGGCCTTTAGTTGAATCAAGTAAGTTATTTTTTTCCTGCTTGGCATTTTCCAGGCTGCTTTTTTGCGAAACCCTAAAAACTTGCAATTCAGCGGCATCGGCGCGTTCAACGCCCAGCTGGTCTTTTTGATCAAGTAGAATATCCCGCAAACTGGAAATTTTTTGAATAGCCAGCCGCAGATTATCCTGAACCGATGTTAAACTATTGAGATTGCCGAAAAAATCCGAAAGCCGCTCATGCATCAATAATACTTCCACCAAGCTGATGCTTTCATTCTCGTAAAGCTGCCTGACGCCGTCGCTAAGAGCGGATTTATTGAATTCAATCGTGCTCTCGGTGTTATTAATATTGCTTTCAGTAGTTTCAATCTCTTTATCCAGCTTATCCAGGGTAATATTAACCGCCTGCAACTGAAGATTCAGCTTGGCAATTTTAGCGCTAAATTGCTTGATTTCGTTTTTAAGAGTTTTACCCTGCCGCTGGTATTGCTTAATGGCCGATTCGTAATCGTCAATTTGACCTTCCAAATCAGACAAACGGTTTTCCAGGGCCTCCCGCTCTTCATGCTGGCTGCCCGCGGCCAGACTTTCAATATTTCTAAAAAATGACCACTCATGACTTGGCGCAAAACCCCTAAATCCAAAAAGCGAAAAACTTAGAATCAGAAAAATACTTATGGCCTTCAGCCATTGAAAAACAGGAATACGAATCAAAGGCTTATGATAAGAAAGATTAATAATGGAAAGCCTGGAGGTAAAAGATTTTTTTTTGGATTTAACATCCAAAACCAGGCGAGGTTTGGGCCGCGTACTCATAAGTTTATTATACTAATTACTTCTGCTCTTTTGATATGGTTTGAGCAGTCGCGGTTTTTACCGTTGTTCCGGAAGCCGCCGGTTCAACCTGCGTTTGAGCCGCAGCTGGAGCTGTTTCCGCCTGTTTTTCTTCTTCTTTAGCTTGTTCTTTTATTGTTGCTATAACAGCGGCGGAATCCGCCAACAACTTTACTCCTTCAATTATTTTAAGGTCGCGCGCATAAATACTTTTGCCGATCGCGTCTAAACCATTCAAACTAATTTCTATTTGTTTAGGCAAATTCGCGGGCAACGCCAAAACCTCTATCTCCTGCATAACTTTTACCAAAATCGCGTTAAAAGCTTTGATGGCTGGAGCTTCGCCTGTAAAAACAAACGGCACCTCTGTCTGTATTTTCTCATCCATTTTAACGGCATAAAAATCAACACTCGCAAACTCTCCGCTTAAAGGGTTTGTCTGGACATCATAAATCAAAACCGGCTTTGACTGGCCGTTAATTAAAATATTGATAATCGTATTTTCTCCGGCTGATTTAAAAACTTTGGCGAAATCCTTGGCTGGAACGGTTAAATGCTCATTTTGAATGCCATGGCCGTAAAACTCGGCCGGAATAAAGCCGTCTTTTCTGAGGTTTTTAACGATTTTTCCGAATTTTTCCCGTTTTTGAACTGCGAGTTCCATAAATATAATAAAAAAGTGGCGATTAACCACTTTTTAGATACTAACCAATAATAATTAAAACGTCAATCTTTTAACTTTTGCCTGCCGCTCCGAAAACTTTAATTTTTTCTTCAATTTTCGCCTGCATAACAGCTATGACTTGCGGATAAATTTTATAAGGCGCGATTTCGTCGGGGTTATCTTTCAAAACCTTATCCAAAGACTTGCGCCATGCCAATCTTATCTCGGTGTTTATATGAATAATAGAAACACCTGCCTTAATAGCGGCCCGAAAATCGTCATCAGTATTGCCTGAACCGCCATGAAGTACTAGCGGGATTTTAACGATATCGGCTATAGCCTTAATTATCGGAATATCCAACGCCGGTTCCGGGGCATCGGCAAACATTCCGTGAATATTACCCACTGCAGGACCAAGAAGATCAACGCCGGTTTCTTTAACAAACCGCGCTGCGTCTTCCGGTTTGGTCAAATCACCGGGATTAATTGCCGCGCCCGCGGGAATATCTTTTCTGATCATTGATGAACTGCCTATATAACCAAGCTCCCCTTCAACCAAAATATCGGGGTTAATTGATTTTACGATTTCAACCGCTTTTTTGGTTTCTTTTATATTTTCTTCCAGTGGCAATTTTCCGGCGTCAAATAAAATTGCGTCAAAACCCAGCCGCGCAGCTTGTTCGCATTTTTCCAAAGAATGGGTATGATCGGCGTTTAAATAAATAGGAATGTTGTGCTCGCGGCGATAGCTTTCTATTAAATCCCTGACATGATGATCGCCCAAATATTCCCTTTCGCCTTCGGAAACGCCGATAATAACCGGCGAGTTTAATTTAACGGCGGCGCGGGAAATAGCTTTAAGCATTTCCAAAGACGCGATATTAAAATGCCCGATGGCGATTTTTTTATCTAGAGCTTCCTTGATTATTTTTTTTAACGGCTTCATTTGTTAAATAATTTCCGGTTTATAATTCTTCGGCGCTTTTTTAAGATATTCCGCGATTTTTTTGCGGTTTAACAAGCCTTCCCGCGCGCCGACATATTGAACCACTGACATTGAATTGACCGGACCCCATTTTAAAGCTTCTTCAACGGATAATCCCAAAGCCAAAGCCGCGGTAAAAGTTGAAGAAAAAGCGTCGCCCGCGCCGGTGCGCTCATAAGGCGGCTTTGGGTCCGGATAAGCCGGCATAAACCAGAAATTTTTGCCTTCGTAAACATAAGCTCCTTTAGGGCCGTCGGTAATCACACCGATTCTGGGACCAAGGCCACAAATGCCTTTGAGTAAGGTTTTAATATTTTCCGCTGATGTGCCGAGAATTCTTTGCGCTTCTTCTTTATTGCAGAAAAAAACTTCCGCGCGCCGGTAAATTCCCTTTAATTTTTCTTTGCCCATCTTAATCTGGAAAGTTCCCGGCTGGAAAGCAACTTTGATTTCCGGATGGCTATAAAAATATTTTTCAACCAAAGCGTGAAATTTTTCGGAATTACCGCCAAGCGAAGAAAGATAAACCCACTTCGGGCTGCCGATATCCGGCAACTGATAAGGATATTCCTCGTGCTTAATCAAAATCGTCCTATCATCTTCATACCACAAAACATAATGATAATTCGTTTTGCTGTTTTTATGGATTTTTACGTACTGAATACCGACTTTTTCGGCTTTCAAAACATTAAGACACTCTTTGCCGAAATAATCGCCGCCGATATTGGAAACAATCCCCGATTTTAAACCCAAGCGGCTGGCGCTGACAGCCGCATTGGCGCTGTTGCCGACCGCCGGCACTATATAAACTTCTTCATAGGGAATTTTATCGGCGAAACGAAGGCAGATTTCGCATTTTTCCTTATTTATATTGCAATGAACCGACGCTTCCTTGAGACGAATAAAAGCGTCAGTTACCGTATCGCCGATAGCGATGAAATCGTATTTATACATAGAACATAAAAAACTACTTTTTCCTTTTAATAACTTTTTTAACCGCCGCTTTTATATCTTTTACTCCCATTCCATATTTTTCAATAAGCTCATCGGGCTGGCCGGATTCGCCGAAAACATTTTGCATTCCGATAAATTCCATCGGCGCCGGATAATTTTTCGCCAAAACTTCGGCAATTGCTCCGCCCAGACCGCCTATGACCTGATGCTCTTCAACACTGACGACCGCTCCGCATTTTTTCGCAATTTCAACTATTTTTTTCTCATCAAGCGGCTTTATGGTATGGCTATTTAAAACAATAGTCCCTATGCCGTCATTTTCCAGATCTTTAGCCGCAAGCAAAGCATTGTATAAAAGCGAACCGCAACCGATTATAACCGTCTGGGGTTTTCGCGATTCCCAAAGAATTTCCGCTTTGCCGGGAATAAAAGCGGTTTCTTCCGAAGTAAAAACCGGAGTTTTCTCGCGGCCAAATCTCAAATAAACCGGGCCGTAAATCTTCGCCGCCGCAACAGTGGCTTTTTTAGCTTCAACGCTATCGCAAGGAATAAAAACTTTCATATTGGCGATAACCCGCATTGTCGCGATGTCTTCAATCGCCTGATGAGTGGCTCCGTCCGGACCAACGGAAATTCCGGCATGCGCTCCGGCGATTTTAACATTGGAATCATTATAAGCGATAGTAGTCCGAATCTGTTCCCAGTTACGGCCCGGAGAAAAAACAGCGTAAGAAGAAATAAATGGGATTTTACCGGAAATGCCCAAACCAGCTGCGACCGTAGCCAGATTCTGCTCCGCCACTCCGATTTCAAAAAACCGCTCCGGCCATTTTTTGGCAAAACCCTCGGAACGGGTGGACTCCGTCAAATCGGCGCACAAAACCACCACATTGGAATTTTCTTCTCCCGCAATCAAAAGCCCCTGGCCGTAACCGTCGCGCGTGGGTTTTTGCTCTATATCGTCCTGAAAAATTTTATCCGATAATTTTAATTCTTTGTTAAGCATTGTTTTCCTCTTTATCTTTTTTAACTATCCGCCAGTGATACCAATACAAAGGCGCGCCGACTATGATAAACGCCAAAGCTTCAGCGGCTTCCCTTTGCCGTTGGGAAGAACGCTGATTGCTTTCATATACTTCAATTTCTTCCTTTGATGGCTCCTGAAATTCGGTTTTTTCGCTGTTTACAATCGCATCAGGCGGCGGAGCTTTAACTGGCCTGGTAGCCGGATACTGATAATAAATATCAGCTTTGGTAAAAATGTAAGTCTTTAACGCAAGGCCGATAAGCCGAACCGCTCCGATTACAATCAAAACCAAACCAACCAAAGCGAAAGTGTATAAATAAACTTTTCTGATCCATGTATATTTTTGCATGCCAATGTTATTTAAATTTACGAACGAGCCCCGTACGAAATCAGAGACCATCTAACTTTATCAGAGATAAAACTATTTAGGAAAAACATCATTCTAAGCAATATAATGTCTGTCTGATTTCTAACGGGGCGAGGCTCTATGCCGAGTGAAGTAAATTTCACTATAACATTGAGCACCCCCTCCTTTTGAGCGGCCTTAATAAGATATAACATTTGAATTTTAAGATTGTTTATGTTTTTTGATTTTTTCATGTTTTTTATGTATTCCAGACCGTCTAAAAGGAGGGGGTAAGGTTTGCTTACTACCCCCCCGCCTTTTGCGCAAGCGCGAAAAGGTAGGGGTAGAGCAAGCCCTTATTTATTATGGCTATTTCTTATTTCCCGTTCCCGCGACTTTAATTCTTTCAACGCTTGCCCGGCTTCTTCTTTGCTTGGCGGTTTTCCATGCCAGGCGTAATCGTTCTCCATAAAACTTACTCCCTTGCCCGGCGTAATATGGGCTATAATCAAAGTCGGCATTTCATGGATAACTTTGGCTTCGTTAAAAGCGTCTATTATCTGGTAAAAATTATGGCCGTTAATTTCCAGAACATGCCAGTTGAACGATTCATACTTTTGGCGCAGAGGTTCAAGAGGCATTATGTTTTCCGTAAAACCGTCAATCTGAATATTATTGCGGTCAATGACTGCGGTGATGTTGCTTAATTTGTATTTGGCCGCAAACATCGCCGCTTCCCAAGTATTACCGCAATCCTGCTCGCCATCTGACATCAAGCAATAAATCCGGTTTTTTCTGTTATCAAGACGACTAGCCAATGCCGCGCCACAAGCCTGGCTTAATCCGGAACCAAGATGGCCGGAAGTGGTTTCAACACCGGGAAGAGCTGTCCTATGCGGATGGCCCTGCAAACGGGAATTTATTTTTCTTAAAGTCTTTAATTCTTCAATCGGAAAATATCCGGCATAAGCCATTGCCGCGTAACGAACCGGACAAATATGGCCGTTGGAAAGCAACAGGCGGTCGCGATCCGGCCATTCCGGATTTTTCGGATCATGCCTTAAAACATGAAAATAAAGCGCCGTAAAAATATCCGCCATGCCAAGCGGTCCGGCCGAATGCCCTGAACCGGCTTCAACTAAAGTTTCTATAATAAGCTGGCGAATGCGATTAGCGGTTTCTTCCAGATATTTTATTTTATCTTCGTGAAGTTCCATTATACTGATTTAAAAATAATTAGCAGCGAAACGTAGCAAGACAGATGTTAAAAAATCCTTGACAATTTAATGTTTAAAATATATCATAATTTCAGATTTTTGAAAATTTTTTGTTCCTCAAAAATTTTTAAATACTAATAAATATGAGTTTGTTATTTTAGATGCCAATTTTGAATTGGAAGTAAACGGCCTGCCCGAAAACGACATTTTAGAATTAAGAAATGAAAGCCGTCTTAATAAAGATCAGAGTCTTGAAAAATTGATTAATTTAAGCTATCTAGCTTTAAATTTAATTACCTTTTTAACTACCGGCGAAGACGAAACTCGCGCATGGACAATTAAAAACGGCTCTACTGCGCCTCAAGCAGGCAAAGCGATTCATTCTGATTTTGAAGAAAAATTTATCAAAGCAGAGATAATTTATTGGGAAGATTTAATAAAAGCGGGATCTTATAAAGCCGCGAAACAAAACGGAACAGTGCGGACAGAGGGGAAAAAATATCTGGTCAAAGACGGCGATGTGGTTGAGTTTAAGATATAAGCGTTTGAGATTAAAAACAAAAAAACTTGCGGAACATATATCCCGCAAATTTTTTTAAAATCAAAATCCGTAAAGCATATTTTTTTCCTACTTTTAATACATAAGTGACATGCCTGTAAAATAAACATCCTTAACATCTTCTGCGAGGATATCTACAATAAATTTTTTGCGTTCTTCATCCCACTCAGGTTTTAAAACTTGATAATAGTAATACGAATAATCACTACCAAGCTCCTTATGGTGTTCAGGTTTCAATGGTTCATCTGGAACTCCGTGCTTTAAAATAGTTAAAATGTTTCCAGTTAATTTAATAAAAACACCTTCGACAATAGAGCCATCCGATAAAACCACTTTCATATCAGGACGTTTTCCCGACGCTTCGATTTTTTTCATATCTTCTGCTACGCTTTTAACATATTCAAAAGATTGCTCTCTTTTTTTCTTGTTTATCTCCTTATCCATTTCTTCTCTAACTTTTTTAATTTGTTCTTTAGTTAATTC
>JACPKE010000022.1 GCA_016187205.1 Candidatus Brennerbacteria bacterium
AATGAAGTCGTTGAGTTGCAAAAAAGATATGAAGAAATTAAAGAATTATATCCGGATTTGCAAAAACTGGACAGAAAAGAAATTGAGAGTGCAGAGCCAAACATAATAAAAGGAAGAAAAGAAAACGAAGAACTGCTGGCGCTATATACGTTAAATGGATATGCGGTTGATTATGAAATGTTGGCGGCTTCTTTTATAAAAGAGGCTGTCATAAAAACAAACAACAGGTCGGATTTATTTTTAGGACAGAAAGTTAAAAAAATAAGAAGAATTGAAAAAAGATACGAAGCAATCACCAACGACATGGTGTTTGAAGCCAGCGTTATCGTCGTCAATGCCGATGCGTATAGTTTGCTTTTTGCTAAATTACTTGGATATGGAAAGAAGTTTTCGTTTATTCCGGTTGCCGGTAATTTTTATTTTTCGGATAAACTTCTAAACGGAAAGGTCTATACCATGCAGGACAAAAAATTGCCATTCGCGGCGGTTCATGGCGATCCCGATGTGCAAATTCCCGATAAAACAAGATGGGGTCCAACCGCTAAATTTTTTCCGGTGCTGGAAAGCGGTAAACTTTCAACCTCATTAGATTATTTTAAATCGGCAGGACTTTTTAGGTATCGTACGGTAAAAAGTTTTATAAAAATTTTGAGCGATTATACAAGGCTTAAATATTTAATAAAAAACGCTTTTTACGACCTTCCCTTAGTAGGCAAGATTTTATTTTTGCCAAACATTAGGAAAATAGTTCCGTCTGTTAAAGCCCGAGACCTTGAAAAAGCCAAGGGTTTCGGCGGTATGAGACTTCAAAGAGTGGATACGGAAACCCATGAACTTCAGCTCGGGGAAGGAAGGATTATCGGAGATAATATTATTTTTAATATGACGCCGTCTCCGGGCGCTTCGGTTTGTCTCTTCAACGCCGTAAGAGATGCCGAAAAGATAATGAATTTTTTTGATAACAGATATACGTTTGATAAACACGCAATGGAGAACGAGTGTGCCGGAGGGTATCCATGCGAGACAAACAAAGAGATTTCAGCGAACTTTTATTCTTCATAAGAAATAAACGAAAGATGTTATTATTTAACGAAAACCAGACATTGAAAGTGGTTGGTCGATCGCTTTCAGCGATAAATTAAAATTATGTAATTAATAATTAACTAAAAATATACATTTATGTTTGAACAACTAACACAATACAACGACATAGGGCTTCTAATTTTACGTTTGGCGGTGGCGGCAATCTTTATTTATCACGCAATGCCTAAATTAAAAAATGCAAAAGGCATGGCGCAGATGGTTGGCATGCCGGCAGGTATGGTTTTTATGCTTGGAATAATTGAGATTGTTGCTCCGTTTGGGTTGATTGTCGGGTTTTATACCCGGCTTGCCGCTTTGCTGTTGGCGATGGTAATGGTCGGAGCTATCTATTTTAAGACAGCAAAATGGCACGTTCCTTTCGGGGCAATGGACAAGACGGGGTGGGAATTTGATCTGATTCTTTTGGCCGCCAGCATCCTTCTTTTAATAAATGGCGGCGGAGCGATTGGAATCCAATAAAAATATGACCCATTCGATAAACTTAGGGTCATGGTGAGAAAATCGAATCCATGACCCATTCTATAAACTCAGGGTCATGGTGAGTAAAATCGAATTCATGAAAATTACTATACTTCATAATAAAACATGTAATATCTGGCAGACTACCAAAGGGGTCATTGAAACCATCTTGAAAGAAAAAGGCCTTTCGGCAGAGATCGAAGAAATCGTAGTAGCTAATGATGTGGAGGCAAAAGAACGTCATTTTGCCGGTTCGCCACAAGTGCTCATAGATGGGGAGGATATTGACCTTATGGCTCAAAAAGTTACGAACTATCATGAGTCGGGCTGCAGGTTCTATATATGGAAAGACAAACTGCATGAGGGTCCTCCAAAAGAAATGCTGGAAGAGGCAATTTTAAACCCCCACACCTATTTATGAAAAAGCAATTCTTGTTCATGAAGAGCTCTGGCAAAAAAATTAACGCTGCTATTACAAGCGGTTTTGGTAAAATAGGTGTGGGGGTAAAGAAAAAATAAATTATGATTTACGATCTCATCATCATAGGTTCGGGCGCGGCAGGTTTTGGAGCCGCAATTTATGGCGGCAGATACCGCATGAAGGTTCTTGTGATTGGCAAGGAGTTCGGCGGAGAAACCGCAAAGGCCGGCAGTATTGAAAACTATCCCGGCTTTTTGTCGATTGACGGGTTTGAATTGATGGATACGATGAAAAAACAGGCGGAAAATCTTAAGGTTGAAACCCTGGATGCCGAGGTAACCGAGATCGCGAGAGATGAACATTGTTTTGAAGTGAAGGCGAATAACGCAACTTATCAAACGCATGAGATCATTTTTGCCGTGGGGGCCGAACGGCGCCGTCTCGGTTTGCCGAATGAAAAAGAATTGACCGGCCGCGGAGTGCACTATTGCGTTACCTGCGACGGGCCTGTTTATAGCGGCAAGACCATTGCCATGGCGGGCGGCGGCGATGCATCGGTAAAGGGAGCGGTTTTGGCCGCAGAATATGTCAATAAATTATTTCTTATCGTGCGCGGCAAAGAAGTCGCGGCGGAGCCGATCAATCTGGAACGAATGAAAAAGCTTGGCGATAAAATTGAAGTATTGCTTGAAACCGAAGTAAAGGAAATTGTCGGCAAGCAAAAATTGGAGAAACTGCTTCTCTCTAAGCTATTCAAAGGCTCTGATGAATTAGTGGTTGACGCTCTTTTTGTTGAAATCGGCGCGATTCCCAATGTGGAACTTGCAAAATCCCTCGGAGTGGAACTTGACGAGCGCGGTTATATAAAGGTCGATAATATGATGAAAACAAATATTGACGGCATCTTTGCCGCCGGCGACGCGGTGAATCATTTTGGCTCGTTCAAGCAAGACATTACCGCGGCCGCCATGGGTTCGGTTGCGGCAACCTCGGCATACAACGACCACAAGGTTCATGGCGAACTTTGTCCGTTTCATGCGATGCCGCCAAAAGTAGAAACTAAATAATTTTTTTACTATGCTTATAGATTTTTACGGAAAAGAGTGCCCGCATTGCATTAGGATGATGCCGCTTGTGGAAAAACTTGAAAAAGAAGCTGGTTTGAAGGTTGAAAAGTACGAGGTGTGGCACAGCGAGGAAAACGCAAAAAAGATGGAAGAATACGACAAGGGCCGGTGCGGCGGCGTTCCGTTTTTCATTAATACGGATACCGACGCTGTCATATGCGGCGAAGCTCCTTATGAAGAATTGAGAAACTGGGCAGGCGTAAAATAAAGTCGAACTGCCCAAAACAAATTATTAACCAATTAAAAAGCATTATGCAAAATATGAAATCAATGATGGCGCCCATGCTTGTTCTTATGACTCTTGTGATTGCTTCTTTGGCGTTCGTGTGGCAAGGAATCGGCATGCACAATCAAGTGTCGGTTGAAGAAGCAAAATTCCACGCGCTTCAGCAGGATTATTTCATAATCAGTAAAGTAGAGCGAGAAGCGGCGGCAACAGGATCAGAGTTGAATCAAAAACTGGTTCAAATTCAAAACTATCCGTCCGAACTTTTACGATTGAAACTGGTGGGGGTTGGGAAAATATTGACGGGAATCTTCTCGGTCTTGTTTGCAATAGGGTTGCTGCTCTTTATGATGCCGGTTCGCTTGGCAAAATTAATTAGAGAAAACAAATAGCAAAGGTTGAAATTAATAATCATTAATTAATCAATAAAAAAATGGATAATCAAAACGATCAAAAAAAGTTTGTCTGCAAGAGTTGCGATTCGGAGTCGCAAGAAAAGGCTGGTATGTGCTGCGGCGGGGAGCGAGAAGAAAAGAAAGATGTAGGCGTATGCACGGCATGCAGTTGTCCGTGCGATGAACATAAAGAACATACCCACAAATAAAGCGGGCGTGTTCCGCGATTGCGTTGTAAATAATATCCCCACTATGAAGAAATTTCTTAAAAAATTACTCACAAGGTTAACACCTATTCTAGGCGCGGGAGCAATTGGGGTCTGTCCGCTTTGCTGGATTGGCTCCGCGTCGCTTCTTACCTATCTTGGTTTAGGAGCTCTCATCCCAGTGTGGCGCTGGATTGCTTTCGGATTAATTGCTTTGGGTGCGGTAGGTTTTATCCTTGACTACAGGTTTCATAGAAATCCTTATCCGCTTACGCTTCTTTCTCTTGGCGCGATCCTTCTTTATGTTGGCCGGTATGTATTTTTAAGCATCTGGGGCGCGTGGCAAGTTTGGGGACCCGGCGCATTACTTATCGTTGGAGCGGTAATCTACAATAAATACCTTTTTAAAAAGCCATCGGTTCCGCAACTACCAACTTAATATCATTAAAAATGAAAACACCTTTAATTATTATTAGTGTTCTGGGCTTAGTTGTTGTGGGATGGTTGCTGATCTCAAATACCGGACAGCGCCAAAACATGAATGCAAGCAACAATACAATTGCTCAAATACAAACAGATTCTGCTGCAAAATTTGAGAAGGCGCCGGATTTTCATCTCCAAGATTACAATGGGGAAACGGTAAATTTTTCAGATTTTGACGGCAAGCCGCTCGTGATAAATTCCTGGGCTGCGTGGTGCCCGTTTTGCCGTAAAGAATTAGTCGATTTTGCGTCGACGCAAAAAGAGTTCGGAGATAAAGCGGTAATTATTGCCATTGACCGGGCAGAATCATTGGAAGTTGCCAAAGGATATACCGATCAGCAAGGAACTACAAATAATCTGATTTTTCTGCTTGATCCTTCTGATTCGTTTTATCAATCCATTGGCGGATTTTCAATGCCGGAAACGATCTTTGTAGATAAAAACGGCTTTATTGTTGACCATAAGCGCGGGCCGATGGATATAAATGAGATACGTGAAAAAATCAAAAAATTAATCTCGCTATACTATAATATATAATCAAAAAATGGAAGCGCATTCTCAAAATAAATTGGATTTTAATTACATTGCTGACGGCATTTATATCGGCACCAATCAGTGCTGTCAGACACATTTTGACGAAGAGTTGAAAAAGGAAGGCATAACGGCGGATATTTCTTTAGAGGAAGATCGGCTTGATGCGCCGTTCGGAGTGAATTTCTATGTGTGGATGCCGGTAAAAAATCGCGCTGCGCCAAAACCAGATCAGTTAGAATTTGGTGTTTTGGTTTTGGAAAGGTTAATCTCGATGAGTAAAAAAGTTTATGTGCATTGCAAGAACGGACATGGCCGAGCCCCAACATTGGTGGCTGCTTATTTAGTGAAGAAAGGTAAAAATCCGGAAGAAGCCGAGGCGTTTATTAAATTAAAGCGCCCATCCATGCACTTGGAAGAGGCGCAACGGGAAGCGCTAAGAAATTTTTCCGTCAAAAGCGGATCCGCCTCGGGAGGAAGTTTTCAAAAATAATTATGGATATTTCACTTATCATTTCAGCCTTTATCGCCGGTGTTCTTACTTTTTTGGCGCCATGCACGCTTCCTTTAGTGCCGGGCTATCTTGGATTTATCAGTGGAGCCTCTTTAGAGGACCTAAAAGACCAAGAAAAAGCAAAACGCGCCCGCTGGAAGATTTTTTTGAACGGACTTTTTTTTATGCTCGGCTTTAGCGCGGTCTTTATTATTATGGGAACGTTGGTGGGATTTATCGGCGCCACGCTTCTTGTTCCTTATAGATTATGGTCGGGAAGAATAGGAGGAATTTTTGTTATTATCTTCGGACTTTTAATGCTGAATATTTTGAAAATTCCTTTTTTAATGCGTGAAAAACAGTTAAAAATTCCGGCGTTTTTTAAACGTGGAAATCTAATTAATTCTTTTATTTTCGGTTCGGCATTCGCTTTTGGCTGGACTCCTTGCGTCGGCCCGATATTGGGTTCGATCCTGCTTTTAGCATCTACTTCCACCACAGCATTTCAGGGAGCGTTATTGCTTGCTGTTTTCTCGGCGGGCCTTGCCGTGCCATTTTTGCTGATTGCCATAGGAATAGGATCGGCTTCACGCTACGTCCAAAATATTTCCAAATATCTTAATATTATTTCAATCATTGGCGGTTTATTTCTTATTTTTCTCGGCATACTTTTGGTTATGGGTAAAATTGGTATTTTGATCGCCTACGGTTACCAAATATTCCAGTTTATAAATTATGATCGTATTTTGGATTATCTATAACCATTTGAACATTAATAATGAAGCTCCGCGCAGCAAGCTGCGCGGTATCAAGCGGAATTCTTCCGTAGCCAACCCTCCTTCGTCCCGCTTAGCGGGACTACGGAAGGGTTATTCTCCTCGCCTTTATCCTCACAATCCAGCCTTCGCATCCGAAGAGGCTGTTTCGGCTGGGTAGGCCAAGTTGCGGAGTAGTTGGCGAAGGAGAATAAAAGTGATAAATTAAAATCAGCAAAAAACTTCAGAATGCCTTTAAAAATAAAAATGGAGGCAATAAGTGAAAAGAAAACATAGGAACGGGAAACATAAGAATGGGAATAAAAAAACAAGACGTTTTAATTTTACGCTTACGCATGGAAATTGGCATCATGTGTATCCGACAAGCCGCAGATTAAAAGGAACGAATAAGTTTGAAATTCATAAAGATAGTATGGTTGAGCATAATGTTTGGCATTGGGTTTTCGGCGTTCTTTTTCCCGAAGAAGCAATTGAAAAAATTCAAGAGTCGGTTGATTTAAATGGAGAAGTGGATATAGGTTTGATAACTCATAAAATTGAATGGTGGTGGATTCTATTTAGAGATTTAACATTAGCCGTTGATATAATAGCTGTTATTAAAAAAAATTGGACTTATCCGGGCGTTGAATTAGTCAGGGATTCTAAGGGTTGGTGGGTTATAAAAGAGAATTAAAGCAAAAAAGGGGCGCATTATGCGCCCTTTTTGTATTGCTAAATCAATAAAAAGATTATAAATTAAAAGCAGTTTTTTGAGAATTGGACTTGAATTGCCATTAAATGGGAAGGGAGATTACAATGAAAAATAGACCGATTGTAGGGGAATATAAAGTTCCCGATGTTTTATCTGATAAAAAAGGACCTTTTCGGCTTTATTCAGATTCAGATAAATTTCCTATTTGGCCTTACGACCCAACCGATGCGTGGATTAGGATTAATCCGCGGCATTATAGCTGGTTTACCGCTATTCGCAGCCGTTCGCCTGTTTGCGATAAAAATGTGTCTTTAGCGGCAATGAATAATTTAATAGTTCTTTGTGAAAATTATTTTGAATCGTTGAAATATGAAAAAAATCATGACAAAAATTTTGTTTTTGAAATTATCGCGCTTATTTCCGGTTTGCCCGTAAAACTTAAAACCAATTCGCCTCATCTTTATAATTTTTGGCATCTTAATTGGTATTTAGGGGATTTTATGGAAGCGGAGAAACGGCTTGGTTCTTCTCTGATAACTATTCGCGCGGCTTTTGGCATTAAAGATGAAAACGGAGATTTATTGCCTATTGGAGCTTATTTTTGTCCGGAAAACAGGCAAATTGTTTTTATTAATACTGATTATTACGGCCAGTGCAAGTCTTGGGCTTTGGGAGCCGCCGGAGTCGGTTTATCTGATTTTAGGATTCATTCCGTTCACGGCGCTTGCGTTGAAATAGACGGAGTCGGGATTTTAATTATCGCCCCTACCGGAACAGGCAAGTCCACTTATACCAACCAGCTGGCGACATACGGATTTATAAATTCCGATGATTGGGTTTATATAAAAGAAGAAAACGGAGAATTTTTCGCTTATCCTTCAGAACGGAATATTTATGTCCGTTCCAACGCGGTTCAGGACGATCCGTTAAAAGGCCATAGCCGTGAAGCGGTAATGGCTAATCCCGTAATGCGTCGGCAGTTTGAGATATTTGAAAAAAGTCCGGCGGAAAATGTGCCGATTGTAAATGGCATGAGAATTTATGAGAGAATTGCCAATTCCAGGGCAATGATTAATCCGGCTTTGTTAACGCCGTTGGCGTTTAAAACACCTATAAAATTGGTTGTTTTATTGAGGCGGGATTCAGTCAGTCCTTATAAGGAAGAATTGAACGTTGATGATGCTATAAAAGTATTATCAAAAGGCGAATATATGATCGGTCCGGGCGTGACCGATGACCAGAGCAAATGGAATACTCTTGCCTGCGAGTCCTGGTACAATCCCTATCTTTTGGCTCCAAATAATCAATTTGAAACAGAAAGATTCAGGGCTTTGGCTGAAAAAGGCAAAGCGAGGTATGTGATTTTTAATACAGCTGGAATTTACGCGGATAAGCAGTTATCCGACGGCTCTCCGGATTTGGAAGATTTGATTAAAGCGACAACTAAAGAAATGTTGAAATACGTTTCTTTATTTACCAAGAAGAATTATTAAGGAGTTTAACCGCGTCATCAAGAGGCGCGGTTTTTTTTATTCTCCTTCGCCGAATACTCCGTAGCTTGGTCTACTCCACCGAAGCAGCCGTTTCGGCTGCGAAGGCTGGACTGTGAGGATGAAGGCGAGGAGAATAACCCTTCCGTAGTCCCGCTAAGCGGGACGAAGGAGGGTATTCGGCTACGGAAGAATTCCGCTTGATACCGCGCAGCTCTGCTACGCGGAGCTTCATTCCGCTTCAGCGGAATCTTTAAATCCTTCGTTGGCTTTACGGATAGCTTCGTTAAATTTTCCCGAGTTGAATTCTTTTTTGGCATTCTTCAGATTTTCAGCGGCGGATTCCATTTTTTCAGCTGATTTTTCAAGCTTATTTGCCAGTTTTTCCAGTTTTTTCAGCGTTTCTTCCTGTTCTTTTTCCGATTTTTCATTTTCTCCATTTTGATCCAAATCGGTATTTAAAAGTTTTCTTCCGATATTTCTGATTTTATTTTCCGCGCGTTCCATTGATTTTTTAGCCTGATTTTTAATGATTTTCGCCGCATCTTCTCCCTGTCCGGTTACGTTTATTTTTGTATTAATTTCTTCTTCAATTTTAATTGAGGCGAGGTCAAGGGAGTTAAAAGTGGCGGTTAAATCCGGATTTTCAGCCGTTAATTTTTTAGCCAGCTGGTTTTTACGCTCGGCAACTTTTTCCAGTTTTTCAAAAACCCTTTCTATTTGTTTTAAGTTTTTTTCGCCGTTGTTTTTTGAATCAACGGTTTGCGCCATCAGCGTTCCGGCTTTTTCCAGATTATTTTTAGCCAGCCTGATTGCTTCAGCCGTGATATCTTTGTTATTTGGGGATTCGCCGTTATTTTTTTCAATTCGCTGTTCAATCTCTTCAAGCCGTTTTTCCGCCAGCTTTAAAGTGAAATCAATTTTATTTTCATTTCCGATTATCAGCAATCCCTGTATTTTTTCGGTAAAAAGCTTGACCGGAAAAAGAACGTCCGAAGGCAAAGCCGCTTTGGCGGAATTGATTGCGCCGCCGCCAAGGCTTAAGACAATTAAAATTGCCGTCAAAGAAATAACCAGCTTTGATTTTAAAAATATCCATTTTGCCGATGCCCCGGGTTCTTCAGCTTGCGCCATTCTGGCGAAATAAAGCCGCTGGTTTTTTAGCCATCTTTTATCAGGATTTATCTCTCTAAGTTTTTTAATTGTTTTGATTGTTTGGAAAAATTTAAACATTGTCAAAAATTTTTTTTAATCTCTGAACTCCCCTATATATAGAGACGTAAACAGCCCCGTTTTTTTTACCGGAAAGTTTGGCTATTTCTTTAATTGAAAGTTCGTCAACAAAACGCCAATGGATTATTTCCTGCTGGTCTTGGGGCAGTTGGCTTAAGCCGTCCATGACTCTTTTAAATTCTATTTTGTTGATTATTTTTTCAGGCGATTGTCGTGGGTCTGGAAAAATATCATCGGGAAATTCTTCCAGCGAGATATTATGTCGGTATTTCCCGCGCCAATGGTCGGTAATAAGATTTTTTAAAACCTGGTAGAGAAAAACAGAATAAGTTTTTATTTCATTATTATTTTTAAGATATTCAAAAGTTTTCAAAAATGTTTGGGAAACCAGGTCTTCGGCTGTTTGTTTTGAGCCGACTTTAAACAGGCAAAACCTGTAAAGTTTGGGCGCTAGTTCATCAAACGCCTTTAAAAAGGCTTTTTGGGTTTTAGCATCAATTGAAACAGCTTCATCCATTTTAGGCTTATTATTAAAGACGTTTTTCATGGCTAAATTTTACAATCGTATAATGCATGAATGCAACATTAGCGCTTTTGCAAAAATCGTTTTATACTGATTCGCGGTATTTTAAAAAAATAGATTATAATGAAAAGGAGAAACTTATGGCGCGATTGAATAAAAAACCTAAATATATTTTTATTGTCGGCGGGGTAATGTCCGGAGTTGGCAAAGGCGTGGCCGCGGCTTCCATAGGCAGGATACTGCAATCTCGCGGTTTTGAAATGACGGCTATTAAAATAGACCCTTATGTTAATGTAGACGCCGGCACTATGAATCCGACCGAGCACGGAGAAGTTTTTGTTTTGGATGACGGAATGGAATGCGACCAGGATATGGGCAATTACGAGCGTTTTTTGGACCGCGACCTCTCCGGCGCTAATTACATGACTACCGGCAGTGTTTACCAGTCGGTCATTAACCGCGAGCGCAATCTCGGATACGGAGGAAAGTGCGTTGAAGTTGTGCCGCATATTCCGCTTGAAGTTCTGGCGAAAATAGACAAAGCCATTTCAAAAAATCAGGCGGATATCGCGGTGGTTGAAATCGGGGGTACGGCCGGTGAATACCAGAATGTTTTGTTTCTGGAGGCTATCAGGATTTTAAGGCTGAAAAAACCCGGCGATGTTCTTTTATTATTGGTCAGCTATCTGCCTCATCAGGGCGACGGAACGGAATTAAAAACAAAACCGACCCAATACGCGGTTAAGACCCTTAATTCCGCCGGACTTCAGCCGGATATCATAATCGCCAGAGCTGTTTTGCCGCTTGACAAGAAACGGAAAGAGAAGCTGGCTTTTAACTGCAATATGAGCGAGGCGGATATTATTTCCGCGCCGGATGTTGAAAGTATTTACGAGATTCCGGTTAATTTTGAAAAAGACAGTCTTAGCGACGTTATTTGCGGCAAGCTGAAATTAAGGAGCCGCAGTCGGGATTTGAATAAGTGGCGCCGGCTGTCCCAGTCAATCAAGCGGGCCAGAAAACCCGTTAAAATAGGCATTGTCGGCAAGTATTTTTCAACCGGACATTTTATTTTAAGCGACGCTTATATTTCAGTGATAGAAGCGGTTAAGCATGCGGCTTATTCTTTTGGATGCAAGCCGGTTATTGAATGGCTGAACGCGGAAAAGTTTCAGAAAAACCCCGCGTCGCTTGAAGAACTTTCCGGTTATGACGGCATTATTGTTCCGGGCGGTTTCGGCGACAGGGGAGTGGAAGGGAAAATTTCCGTTATTAAATATTGCAGAGAAAAGAAAATACCTTTTTTCGGGCTTTGCTACGGAATGCAATTGTTGGTTGTGGAATTTAGCCGTTCTGTTTGCGGAATGAAAAAAGCCCATACAACCGAAATAGATTCTAAAACTTCTTACCCTGTTATTGATATTTTGTCTGACCAGAAAAAGAATCTCGCAGAGAAAAATTATGGCGCCACAATGCGTCTTGGCGCGTATCCGGCTGTTCTTGAAAAAAACACCATTGCCTACAGCGCTTATAAACAGCATTTGATTTCCGAACGTCACCGGCATCGCTATGAAGTTAATCCGCAGTATATAGAAAAACTAAGCAAGAAAGGCCTTATTTTTTCGGGTTTTTCCCCGGACAAACGGCTGATGGAAATAGCGGAATTGCCGAAAAACACTCACCCTTTTTTCCTTGGTTCTCAATTTCATCCGGAATTTAAATCAAGGCCTTTGCAGCCGCATCCTTTATTCAAAGCTTTTATCCGAGCGGCTGTTAAATGGAAATAATTATTTAGAATTAAACGGCGATAGATTTTATCGCCGTTTTTAATAATGCGGGAAGTCCACGCCTGTAAGGGTGAGAATGAGAGCAATAACAGCACTATGACGCGTCATAGTGCTGGTCAAGCAAAGCTTGAATTATAAGAAGCCTCGCCTGTAAAGACGGAGTTCTTCATAATAACAACTTACTAAAGTTAAATTAACGGCCGTAGTTTTAACTTTAGTAAATCAAAATTAAAGATTAAGATTCGGCTTAGCTATAAGCCCAACTTTTTCTTTTTTAGGTGATTTATGTAGGTAGCTGCCCCCAAGCATGACTATGTTATTGGTATTGTATTTAAAATCGGGCGCGGGAAATTTTAAGCCATTTTTTAATTTATAATTTGCTATAATATATAAATGCAAACACAGCCATTAATTTTATTGGTTGACGACGATGTCCAGATTCAGGAAATTTTTTCAACCCGTCTTAAAGACGCGGGATTTCAGGTTTTGCAGGCGAGAAACGGGGAAGAAGGATTAAAGCTTGCCAAACAGGAAAAACCAGATCTTATTTTGCTTGATGTAATGATGCCGATTATGGATGGAGCGAAGATGCTTATTGAAATGAAAAATGACGCTGAAATAAAGGATATTCACGTGATATTTTTAACAGCTCTTGATGACAGGCCGGAAAGCATAAAATTCGCCAAAGAGTCAGGCGCGGTTGATTTTGTTAATAAAGATATTGATTTTCCGGTTTTGCTTGGGAAAATTAAATCAATTCTTCAGATTTAGTTATGGCGAAGAAAGCGCTTTTTATAATATTTTTTTTAATCTTCAGTTTTGCCGGCCAGGCAGTCCAGGTTTTAGCGCAAAGCCTGGATACAACGCCGCCGGTTATTTTTAATATCAGGCCGGAAAATATAATCGGTCCGGGAGCGCAAATTAAATGGAGCACCGATGAACCTTCCGATTCAAAGATAATATACGGCATTGTCTCCGGCAATTTCCCTTATTTCGCTGATTTTCGCTGCGATGCGGGCAATATGATCAGCGACCATTGCGTTAATTTGACGAGCCTTTCGCCAAACACTGTTTATTATTATAAAGTTAAATCTTCGGACGCGGCCGGCAATACGGCGATTTCTTCGGAAAACCATTTTACTTCCGGGGCAAGCGTTGACAGCGGCGCTTACGTTATGACTACGCCGTCTTCTCCGTCTGGTTTATATGCGTCATCGCCGCAGTCCGGTTATGTAACTCTGTCATGGACTGATAATTCTTCCAATGAAAGCGAGTTTAAAATCTGGCGGCGCGTTTCCGGGGCAACCGTTTGGGATTTTATCGCTTCTCTTGGAATAAATGTAACCTCCTTTACGGAAACCGCGGTTTCGCCCGGCTCTTATGAATATCATGTCAATGCCTGCAATTCTTACGGCTGTTCCGCTGATTCCAATACCGCGGCTGTAAGTGTAAGCGGTTCAACCACTACGGCTACTACCACTACCACTACCACTACTACCACTGCCGGCTTCGCGCCGACCATTGATTTAAAAATCAATAACATTGACGGCACCGCCAGCCTGGCCAGTCCAGCAAATTACACGCTTGCCTGGACCACCACCGGCAGTCCGACATCCTGCGATCCCTCTGGAACCTGGGCTGATTCAGGAACCAAATCCGTTCCTTTCGGATACTGGTCGTTCAACGGTGTTAGCGTTACCGGCCTCAAAACTTATACTCTTACCTGTTCCAACGCTTACGGTTCTGCCAGCGACACGGTTTATGCGGATGTTGTTTCCGCAGAGTCCGCAGTTGCCGCTACAACCACAACTTCAATGACGTCAGCCAACGCTTTAATTAAAGGAGTTATTTTAGACGTGGCGGATTTTCCTGTGGCTGGCGCCAATATTTATGTTTTTAATAAAGATTTTTCCGTTAATTTCAGCAGAATGGCTGATGCCGGCGGTTCATTCAGTATTGAGGCGCCGGCAGGCGATTATTATTTTGAAATCTCTCCGCCTTTTGGGAGAAATGATTTGGCAAGGCCGGCGCCCGCGCTTTTAACGGTTGTAGGCGGGGAAACCAGGAATATTACGGCGAAATTCTCCGGTTTTACCAAGACGATTAACGGTACGGTTCGTTTTTTAAACGGCCGTCCGGTTACGGATGCGGAAGCAGGCGCTTATAATAGCAATACCGGACAATCTATCAGAACGATTGTTGACGCAAGCGGTAATTTTTCGCTTAAAGCCGGAGCCGGTAAATGGATAGTCGGCATTCATCCTTTAAGTTCTTCGGCTGCTCAATGGCGCTGGACTCCGGATTTGAAAAAAGAAATTATTTTCGGCGATAATACAGACAGTGAAATCAAACAAGCTGATTTTACCGTTATTCCGGCCAGTTCAGTTATTATTGTCAGGACCGTTGACGAAGCAAGTAATTTGATTTCCGGCGCAGGCGTGGTGCTGGATACGGCAGGCGCTATACAGTCTTCCACCGGCGTTTATATGCCGCCGGAAACCCAAAAATCAGACGCGGCCGGCCAGGTAAAATTTACGGCGTCAGCCGGAAGGTATTATCTTAGGGCGTTTTTGCCGAACGGATCAGGCTTTATTGATCCTCAGGAACAGCCGGTTGATATCGGCGCCGGAGAAGAAAAAACTTTTACTTTAGTTTTTAGGAAGCCGGTTTTAATCAACAGTGTTTCAATCAGCGGAGTTGCCAGGCTTGATGACGGCCGTCCGGTTGATGCGATTGTCTGGGCCTGGTCGCAATCAGGCCGTTCGGTTGAGACCCGCGCCAATTTAAAAGGCGAATACAGTATTTTGGTTCCGTATAATGACCGCTGGTCAATCGGCGCCGGTAAAGAAATGGATGGTTTTCCTTATAAATCAACCCAGATTCTTGTTGATGTGAAAGATTATCCTGTAACCGCGGATTTAATATTGACTAAATTAAGCGATAAGCCGCTCGCTTCTTCTATTGCGGTTCAGCAGGCCGCTACCCAGCAAATAATCGCTCGGACTGCCGACGGCGCCAAAGTGACTGTTCCGGCGCAAGCCGCCGGTTCTTCCGGCAATGTCAGCGTTGAAGTTACGCCAACTATTGAAGCGCCATCGCAGGCGGCCTCAAAAGTGGTCGGGACTGTTTACGATATTGTCATTAAAGATCAATCAGGCAATCGCATCACTCAATTAAAAGAGAAGATGGAAATTATTTTGCCTTATACAGAGGCGCAATTAAAAGCTCAGGGCGTTACCGAAGATTCGTTTGTTCCCAGTTATTTTGACGAAACAACCGGCGCTTGGGTTAAAGTTGACGATTATACCGTTGATAAAGAAAAAAATCTGGTAGTTATCAGGGTAAGCCATTTGACAAGGTTTGCCATTGTCGCGGCCGCGGATATTATTCCTCCGGCCGGACCGGCTAATACTGCCGCTGTTTCGGACATCACCGGTGAAATTGTTATCAGCTGGACTAATCCGGCAAGCGATTTTCACCATGTTAAAATTTATCGTTCAATACAGAAAGCCGTTATCGGACAAGTTGTTTTTAACGATGTGGTTGTTTCCGAACGCCGCGACCGCGGGCTTACTGCCGGAACAACTTATTATTACACTGTTCGGGCAGTTGACCCAGCCGGCAATGAATCAACTAATACCAATCAGGTTTCGGCTATCGCGTCTGCCGTTGGAGCTAAAATTTCTTCATTTGCGAGAAATATGAAGTTTGGCAGCCGCGGCAACGATGTAAGCTTGCTTCAGCAAACTTTGATTGATCAAAATGTTTATCCGGAAAAATTGGTGACCGGGTACTTCGGTTCTTTGACCAAGGCGGCTGTTGTCAGATTTCAGGAAAAATATTCTGAAGAAATTTTAAAGCCTTTGGATTTGGCAAAAGGCACCGGTTTTATCGGGAGCGCCACCAGGGCTAAGCTCAATACAATCATCAGTGGCAAATAATAAATTTGTTAAGCCGCTTTTTATTTTTGCCGTTTTAGTTGTTGCGGCAGGAGTTTATTTTTGGTTTTCCGGCCGTTCTGTTGATATTGTTAATCGGCAATCGGTTTATAAACCGACGCATTTATACGGCAATAACGATGTCAGTATAGAAAAAATCAAACTCATGGTTTTTTACGCCGTTCCCGGCGACAGGAGCGGCCTTATTTATGGCAAGTGGCGCGAGATTATGAAAAAACCGTTGGAAAAAATTTCAGACTTTCACAAACTTCAGTTTCATGGCGGTTCGGAAATTGATTATGAAATTTATCCAAAGCCGGTTATTCTTGAAAACAGCGGTTCTTTTTATGACTCCAATAATAACGGGAATGCCAAAGCTTTAAAGCTGGTTGCCGAAGAGCTGGAAAAACGGGCATTCAAAAAAAACGGGGATTTATATCTTGAAAATTTTGCCGTTTCGCCGCGCGGCGATTATCCGGTTTTAGGCATAATTTATGAAGGATTCGGAGCAATCGGCGGCGTTATTGAAGAGAGCGGTTTGGAATCGGAACAGGAATTTGCGAAATTGAAAAATTTGCCGGAATCCGTAATTTTTAAAACTTCGGTTGAATCGGCAAATGGCTTTTTTCTGCTGTCGCGCGGTTATCTTTCGGAGCCGGAATTTGAATTTTACGGGCAATCTTTTTTATACCACGAATTCGCCCATACTTTCGGGGTTCAGGATTATTATGACCATGAAACCGGACTTGCTTTTTCTGACGATATAATGGGTGCCGGGCGTTGGCGTTCTCTTGAATCAAATTTTATCAGCAGCGATATTTTAAAGGAATTGGGAGCGATGAACTGACATTTGACAATTAACATTTAACATTTAACAACTTATGATTTATAATTTTGATTTTTTTAAATTAAGCGGACGTTTGCGGAACAAGATTTTTTTCATGACAGTTTTTGTTTCGGTTGGTCCCTTAATTATTTTAGGTTTTTTGGCTTTTTACAGTTTGAATCTTTTTCATCGTTTTGATATCGCCGGCATTGAGGACAATTTAATAAACCAGAAAACAGAAGAAGTCAGCGGATTCATTAATAACATCATAGGTGTTTTTGAATTACGCGTTGATTACGAATTATCGTCGCCAATCGCTTCTTCCAGTCAGAATTTTATTTTGAATGAACTTTTAAAAAGTAATCCGGCTTTAGAAGAAGCGGCTTTTGTGAATACGATTAGTGAAGAAATCAATGGAGAACGAATAGCTGTCGGTAAAGAAACAGCCAAGTATTCAAAAACTTATCCGAACGGCGCGTCGGACGATGTTTTTATTAATAAAAGTAAACTTGAGTCTTTTCAGCAGGCCGCCACGGGAAAGATTTATTCAGGTCCGGTTTATTACACTTTAAAAGGCCCGATGATTAGCATTGCCTCTCCCGTGTTAAACGCTAATAACGCGGTTATTAATGTTTTGACCGGAGAAATTAATCTTTCCGGTGTTCAAAAAATTATACAAAACAGCCGGCTTGGAAATTCCGGATATCTTTATCTGCTTGATTATGATGGTTTTTTAATTGCCCACAGTCAGGCCAGTAAAGCCATTAAAACCAGCTTTAAAAGCCAGTTTTTTGCAAGCGATTTGTTGAAAGGAGAAAAAAAACTTGGCATTGGCGGCCAAGCCCGTTATCAAAGCGTTTGGGGAGAACCGGTGGTGGGAGCGGGCGATTATATTTCAAAATTCGGATGGGCGATTATAGCCGAATGGCCGGCAAATGACGCCGATTTGATAGTCAGCACGGTTCGCAATCAGATTATTTTATTTTCTTTGATAGTTTTTATCGCGGCGGTTTTTGCAAGCGTGTTTCTTGCCGACAGGATTGTCAAGCCGATTAAAATTTTGGAGTCGGGAACTAAAAGGGTCAGTCAGGGGAAATTTGATCAGTTGGTTGAGATTAAAACAGGCGATGAAATTGAAGATTTAGGAGAGGCGTTTAATAAAATGACAGCCGGTTTGAAACGGCTTGAAGAATTAAAAGAAGAATTTGTTTTTATCGCGGCTCATGAACTTAGGACGCCTGTTTCAGCTATTAAAGGATATTTATCAATGGTTCTTGACGGAACCGTTGGACCTGTCAGCCAGGGGGCCAGGAAATTTATTGAAGAGGTGCTTGTTGCCAACCAGCGGCTTATCCAGTTGGTTAATGATTTGCTTCAGGTGGCGCGTTCAGACGCCGGTCGTTTGACTATTGATGTTGTTTCTCTTGATATCCGCGAGCAGGTTAAAACCGTAGTTTCCGAATTGACTCCGCTTAGCAATGAAAAAAATATAAAAATAATTTATCAGTCGGCGGATGTTCCAGGTGTTATGGCCGACAGCGTCAGATTGAAAGAAGTATTGGTTAATTTAATTGGCAATGCCATTAAGTACACTATTGGTTCAGGGGAGATTGCTATTAGCCATGAAGTTAAAGCTCAAAATCTTATAACGCATATTAAAGATTCCGGCATCGGTATTTCAACCGAAGCCCAAAAAAAGCTTTTTGAGAAATTTTACCGCGTTCAAACGGAAAAAACCCGCGATATCACCGGCACCGGGCTCGGGCTTTTCATAGTTAAGCAAATTATTGAAAAAATGAACGGCAAAATTTGGGTTGAATCGGAAGAGGGAAAGGGTTCAACTTTCAGTTTCAGCTTGCCGATAGCTATTTCTTGAGTTACACCATTTTTAATTTGATTTTTAAAAGTTATTGAATTATTTTTGGTTTTTTGACTATAAGATTTATAATGAATTTATGAATCGGCAAATAAAATATCAAAAGAGGGTTTACGATGTTTTAACCGAACAAAAGTTTATTATTGGAGATACTGAAAGAAAAATTATCCAAAAACGCACCGCAAATGGACGCCGTTATTTTTTCATGGTCGCGAAACGTGTTGAGGTAAAAAAGACCGTCGAGCGTTTTATAAAAATACCAGAGAACAATAGGAAAAAACTACTTTTACCATTCCAACGGCAAATAGAAATCGCAAAATATATCAAGGCTCATCGAATCATAAACACGAGAGGAGTTGTGGCATCAAATTTTGACCCGAAAAAAGGGATACCATTTGTCGTTATGGAAACATTTCCTGCGCGTCAATCTAAAATTGGTTTTATTGAGAGCGACAAAGGAGTTGAACTCCTTGACGTCCGTGAAGCAAAACACACTATTGACCAGCTTTTCAAATTCCATTCTATTTCAATTAAATCTTTGCCTGCCCGTCTCACAAAAATCTTGAAAATCTACCCTGGCGATTATAAAGGTTTTCGGCGTGAGGTTTTTCGCTATCTCAATAAAAAAGTGAAACCTTTGGATGGAAAAGGCAAGGCAGAACCATTTCACAAAGTTTTGGAACGCCGACTTGAAATATCCGAAATAAAAAATAAAACCAAAGAACTATTGACGCGATTAGAATCAATTATTAATTCAAAACAGAATCGCGTTCCATCGATAGTGCATGGCGACATGGCTCCGAATAATCTCTACGTTTTTAATTCCGGAGATGTCGAGCTTTTGGATTTAGAATGGGTTGGCATCTTCAAAAACAAGGCGATTGCAATGATTCTCGATTTTGGAAATTTAAGAGCGCGTTCATGGAGTAACGAAAAATTCAGAAACGGACTTGATGATGAACTTGTCAAAAAATATCACGTGAAAGGACAAGAAGAAATTGGGAAAGCAATCGTGCAATTAAGTATTTTGCGCTCCCATGTTCAGTTGTCAGGATTTTTTGAAAACTACGAGCGAGCAAAACAAAAAGATTCTTTGCAGACGCGTCGTAGAAAATCAACCGAACGTGATATTGCTAAAGCGTTTAAATAATAAATTGATATGGCAAAAAAATTCCGCAACTTCGCAAATCTAAAATCTCGACCTTCACAGAAAGACAGACTTTTTCGTAGCGAGATTATCGAGAAAATAATCGTGGATATATCCGCAAAAATTAGTGATGTTGATTTGCGACGAATGTTTGAACAATGTTTACCAAATACGCTTGATACTACTGTTCACTATCGCGAGGACAAGAGAGGCAACCCGGATACATTCGTCGCAACAGGCGATATACCCGCCATGTGGTTGCGAGATTCTACAAATCAAGTTTGGCCGTATTTACGATTTATCAGCCAAGATGACAAATTGAAAAAACTTTTTATTGGTTTGATTAATCGTCAAGTTATATGCGTTCTTACGGACCCATACGCTAATGGATTTGTGGATACGACATTAAAGCGACCACCTCGCAATCCGTGGTGGCCGAAAGGTAAAGCGTGGAAAAAGGGCGTATGGGAACGAAAATATGAGCTTGATGGTTTATGCGCCTTCTTTCGTCTTTCAGCCGGATACTGGGAGAAAACAAAAGATATAACGCCATTTAATAAAAAGTGGATTAAAGCGGTTAGTGTCGCAATTAGAGTAATCAAAGCAGAACAAGAAACGTTATCGAAAGAAACCTTAAAAACAGCTTTCAAATTTGTCGCTCCAAACGGAAAACCATTTGCATCGGTTCGAGTTCAAGGATACGGATATCCGGCAAGGAATGTCGGCCTGAGCCGAAATGTTTTCCGACCATCGGACGACGAAGCAGTCTTTCCGTATCTTATACCGGCAAACGCAATGGCGGTTGTAACTCTGCGTAACGTATCGAAAATTCTACAAAATATTTCGCAACAAACATTAGCTAATGATTGTAACAAACTTGCGGGAGAAATTGACGAGGGAATAAAGAAATATGGTGTTATTACTCAAGAAACATTTGGAAAAATTTTCGCGTACGAAGTTGATGGATTTGGGTCATTCTGCTTAATGGATGACCCCAATATACCAAGTTTATTGAGTTTGCCATATCTTGAATATTGTTCGGCTAATGACCCAATTTATATTGCAACGCGAAAATTTATTCTTAGCGAGGCAAATCCATTTTATGCAAATGGCAAAGTGTCGGGATTGACGAGCCCTCATGCCGGTACTTTCAATCAGTTTTGGCCGATGGCAACAATAATGCAAGCAATGACGAGTGGGGACGAAAATGAAGTCATCTCTTGTTTGCGAACACTAAAACAAACCCACGCTGGAACTTATTTTATACATGAGAGCGTGAATGTTGATAATTCCAAAAAATTTACGCGTCCGTGGTTCGGCTGGGCAAATTCATTGTTTGGCGAGTTGATTCTTAATATTGCCGAAAAGAATCCAAAAATTCTGGAGCAAACTTTTTGAAAATCAGAACTAAATAGCGTAAATATTCAGTTTCAGTTTGCCTATTACATAATTATTAATTGTTGAAAAACGCCAGTTTTCGCGTCTTTATATAATATGATAGTCTTAAACTATCTACTTAAAAGGTCGAGTTTATTGATGTTTTTTTAAACATGTTCAATAAGAAATCTTTAATTGCAAGCATTTTAACTTTTTCTTTAATTCTGTCTTTTGGTTTTATTTTTTGGTCATATAATTACGCCAGCGCCGAACAGGGAAGCAGTGACCAGAATTCGGTTGACGATGTTGATAAGATTGACGGCGAAAAATTATCGCCTTCTATCGGTAAGTTTCAGTTAAAGGGCGTTATTTCCGCTGTTAATGTTTCCAGTTCGCAAGTAAGCGTTAACGGTTTAGCTATAAATGTCTCGTCCGACGCTAAAATCAGAAAAGCCGACCTTAGAACATTAGGAGATTTGGCTGTTGACGACCGCGTGGAAATTAGCGGCAGAATTGAAAACGGCGTTTTAACCGCTGAAAAGATAGTAGTTAAAAAAATCAGGAAAATGCCCCAGGCGGCCAGCGGAACAATATCAGCCGATGTCGCTAAATTAAGAAATGATCTTCAGAGCAGAATCGCGGATATTTTGAAGAAAATACAGGAATTGCAAAACAGGATTAACAAGCAGCTTCCGGGAGGTTCCGGAGGAGCCGCGACTTCTACGCCTTAAAGTAGCGGAGAGGAATTTAATTATTGCAAAAATCGGGTTGTGAGGACCCGATTTTTGCGTTATAGAACAGATTGTTTTAAAACCAAAACTTATCCACAGCCAATATATATATATTTAGTGTTATAATTAACCCATGCCTGAATTCAAACCCTATCTTATTCTCTTTGTTTCTGTTTTTATCATCTTCATGCTTGTTTTGGCGGGGGTAGTTGGTTATCTTTTAGGAAGCAATAAAGCAAGCATTCAACAGTCTTCTGTTATGGGTCAGCCTTTAAGGACAGGTTCTTCCGGACAACCCTCTCCTGTTCCAGCCGGCAAATGCGGAGATGGTGTCTGTGGTCCGGTTGAAACCCAGCTTGGCGTTTGCCCCAAAGACTGCGG
>JACPKE010000030.1 GCA_016187205.1 Candidatus Brennerbacteria bacterium
CGGCTGGTTTTTAAGATGAAATATCCGGAAATTCTTATTTTGGAATATGCCGCTGACCGGCCTGGGGATTTGAAATATCTTTTAAATATAGCCCGGCCTAAAATCGGCGTTATTACCGCTGTCGGTGATATTCCGGCGCACGTTGAATTTTATTCCGGACCCGAATCGGTAATTCGCGAAAAAGCCAGACTTGTGGAACAGTTGTCCGCGTTGGGATTCGCGGTTTTAAATATTGACGATAAAGCCGTGGCTGGTTTAAAAGAATATACCAGAGCGCATTTGATGACTTTCGGTTTTGATAGGTCAGCGGATGTGCGCATTTCTAATTTTGAAATCCAATTTGACAGTAAGCCCTTTGGTATTTCTTTTAAGATTGAATATAAAGGCAGTTTTGTACCGATAAGGATTAACGGCGTTTTGGGCAGGTCCCAGGCTTACAGTATTGCGGCCGCCGCATCCGTTGGTTTGATTTTCGGCCTTAATCTGGTTAAAATAGCCGAGGCGTTTGCTGATTTTAAATCTTTGCCCGGCAGGATGAATTTGATTGACGGCATTAAAGGAAGTTATGTCATTGACGACAGTTATAACGCTTCGCCGCTTTCAATGCATGCGGCTCTTGAAACTTTAAAAGAAATTAAAGCAACGCGAAAAATAGCTGTTCTTGGAGATATGCTGGAAATAGGGAAGTATTCAATTGAAGCTCATGAGACAATCGGCGATTTGGCGGCCGGCATAGCTGATATTTTAATAACGGTCGGGCCGCGCGCCAAATTTATAGCGGAATCAGCCAAAGTTGCCGGACTTTCCGAAGAAAAAATTTTTATTTTTGACAAAGTTGAACTAGCGGGTAAAAAACTTCAGGATTTGATTAAAAAAGGCGATTTGATGTTAATTAAAGCTTCGCGCGCTATGCAATTGGATAAAATCGTTGAAGAGTTAAAGGCTTTTTAATGATATCGCTGTATAGTTATCCGACGTCAATATATCGCGGTCGGACAGCGATATATTATAGCTACAACTCTTTTAAAATAATATGCTCTTATCGTCTAGTCTGGTCTAGGACATCGCGTTCTCAGCGCGGAGACTCGGGTTCAAATCCCGATGAGAGCACAGATTAAAAAAAATAATTCAAAATAGGTGTGGGGGTCTAGTGGCTTAGGACACTAGGTTCTCAGCCTAGTAACCGGGGTTCGATCCCCCGTGAGGGCATAAGTGCGGCGGGCAGGTCAGCGCTGACCCGCCAATTGGCGAACGATTCCACGTGAGAGTATGAAATTTCAATACCCGTTAATTACTTAACGGGTATTTTTTAATAAATGTTTTAATCGCTTGGGTGTAAACTAAAACCGCATTTACGTAAGAATTACTGTGATTATAGGCATAAACGGCTTTTCGTTGATTTTTGTATTTATCGTCCCAGCCATTAATCTGTAAATAATTGGCTACGCTTATTATGGCATCGGCATCGTTAAATAAGTTAATTTGTCCGTCATTATTTCCATCTACGGCAAATGCATGAAAGGACGAAGGCATAAATTGCGAAATTCCAAAAGCGCCGGCTATTGATCCATTAATAACAAAAACATCGTCTTCTCCCAGTTTATAAATTTTAAGGAAAGATATGAGTTCTTTAATGGTTCGGTTGCGTCGTTGGGGGATCAGCACGTAGGTGCTATAAAGACTATTTATAACCTGACGTTTGCCTAATAATTTTCCAAAATAAGTTTCAATTCTGAAAATACCGAGAACTATTTCTGGATTAATGCCGTATTCCGCCTGCATTTTATTAAAAATTTCCAAATGTTGTTGATAGTATGCGATGCCGTTTTCAAGCGAATCAATTGACAATAATCCAAATCTTTCATCAAAATAATCAATTGGCTCCTTTTGTTGTTCTGGCGGGAAAATACCTATTATTGTTTTATCAAGAGTTAATCTGGGATCATAGAATATTTTTTCTAAATGAGATTTTAGAAATGTTTTGGAAAGAATTTTAATTAAATTATTTTTTTCTTGCTTTTCTTGTTTAGTGTTAATTTTTATATTGATAATACGATCGTCGGCTTCTGAAAAACAAAAATTAGTTAAAAGGAAAATAGTTAAAACAGCAAAATATAGGTAATTTTTCATTTTACCAAGCTCCTTTTAAGGTTTTAAAATTCTTTTTAAATTTTATAGCTATTTTAATAAGTAAGCAATATTTTTATTGACTAATTAAAAGAAATAATGATAATCTTCAGCTAGAATCGCTTTAAAATTTTATCGGAGGTGCAGAATGGCTAAGGTTAAACTTTATAATGTTGAGAATTATGAGTATCCTAGAAGTGAGAAGGTGGATAGCCGTTTCCGGACTGTTCAGGTTTTTGAGTGTCGTATTTGCGGTTCTTTGACTAATTTAGTTGAACGGATAAATGATTCATGGCTTGGCGTTAAACAAATTTGTCCCAATAATGGGGCAAAATGGCATTCTGATTTGAAAGAAAAACGGCAATGGCTTGACAGTTATCCTCATCCTGCGACGTATAAATCAGAAATGAGAAAAGAAATAATAGAGATGATTGGTGAAATTCCTGATGAAATTATTACTGAAGATATAGCCGGTAATCCGGATATGAAAAAAGGGAAATTATTTTTTTGAATATAAAGAAAGGAGGGATGAGAAATTAAAAAAATAATGTTATTCATTTTTACGATTAAAATAATTGCAATAAAAGGCTTTGCGTAATGCAAAGCCTTTTAAATTTTTCCTACAAGGTTTAAGCTGGGTTTCAGAGTTTTTTTACCTGGTTCCCAGCTGGCCGGACACACCAATCCTTTATTTTTACCGACAAAAATAGCAGCCTGGAGTTTTCTTAATATTTCTTTGATGCTCCGGCCGATGCTGTTGTCGTGTATTTCATAAGCTTTTAAAATGCCCTGCGGATTTATTATAAAAGTTCCGCGGAATGATAACCCTTCTTCTTCAATATAAGTTCCGAAATAACGGCATAATTTTCCGGTCGGGTCCGCGGCCATGGGAAATTTTATTTTCTTGATTGCCGGAGAATTATCATGCCAGGCTTTATGAACAAAAACCGTGTCGGCGCTGACGCTTATTATTTCAGTTCCGAGTTTTTTGAATTCGGAATAATAATCGGCAGCTTCGGCCAGTTCGGTCGGGCAGATAAAAGTGAAATCAGCCGGATAAAAAAGCAGAACCAGCCATTTACCGCGGTAGCCGGATAATTTTAACTTTTTTATGACCCCATTTTGAAAGGCTTCAAAAGAAAAATCTTCAATTTTATGTCCTATTATTATCATTATTGTTACTGTATTATTATATATCATAATCAAGCAAAAATGAAACTGCCTGTTTTTTTTAATCATTATTTTTTAATCGGTGTTTTCGGCGCGTCTTTTTTGCTGATTTTATTCGGTTTGGCGCTGGGTTTTTTAGGTTTAAGCAGTGGTCAACAGCTTTTGATTTTGCATTTTACTCCCGAGCAGGGAATTGATTTTTTTGGAACCAGTTTGGATGTTTTTAAAATTATTATTATCAGTTTTACGGCTGTTTTTATTAATTTGTTTTTGGCGATTTTTTTGTTTGAAAAAGAAAGAATTTTATCTTATTTGCTTGGAATTGCCGGCCTAATTTTCTCTTTTTTAATATTAGCGGTTTTAGCTGTCATTATTTCGGTTAATTAGAAAAATTTGACACTATAAGCTATAAGCTATAAACTATAAAGCTATCAGCTATACCATGAATTCTTTTGCAGTTATAGAAACCGGCGGCAAGCAATACAAAGTTGCTCTCGGGGAAAAAATAAAAATTGAGAAATTAAAAGCCGAAGCGGACAGTGGTTTTGTTTTTGACAAAGTTTTACTTTGGACTGGTGATGGTGAGGAGAATGTTAAAATCGGCGCGCCTTATATAAAAGGAGCGCAAGTTGAAGCTAAGGTTATAAAACAAGCGCGGGAAAGAAAAAAGATTGTTTTTAAATATCACTCTAAAACCAGATATAGGAAGAAAAAAGGGCATAGGCAGCATTATACTGAAGTTGAAATAGTTAAAATATAACGGCTGCATGAAATATAATCCCCGCCTTTCGATCGAAAGGCGGGGATTTATTATTTTAAGGCCATTGGCAAAAAATGATTTTTTATCAAATGAGCCGCGTAAGAATTATCAATTATAAAAGTGTAAATCAAATCTATGGGATTGGGAAATTCCAGCCAGAAAGGCAAGAGGGAAATGAATGAACTGACATGTCCGGCAAAAGGCATTATTATCCATTCTTGTTTGCCGAACGCTTCCCAGGTTTCTTTTGTTGAAGAATATGGAATGGCCGTATCAATAAAACTAATCATATCAATACCGCCGCTTACAATCAGAATTTTTTTACCGTTAAAACGGCTCGCGTAAGTAATTGGTTCAATTTCTTTTAATTTTTCTTTTATTAAAAGGTAAGCTTCCTGGTAAGAAAGTCCCAGTTTTTTCATTAAGCTGTTTCTAAAAGGCATAAAACCGCTCATTTTGGAATCCATTAAGATTCTCGCTATTCCGGCTGAAGAATTTATCATCATTAAAGATTGAACCCGCGTGTCAGTCACGCTTAACAAACTGCCGATTATTCCGCCCAGGCTGATTCCTATTACGTGAACTTTTAATCCGGTTGGGTTCATTGATATTTCCCAGAAATCATTCAATCTCATTAAATCTATAATGCGCTGCTGCATGGCGTTTACCATAAAATCCGACGCGTTATTAAAAGCTGAAGTTGTGTCTGTTGATTCGGCCAGGACTTCAATAAATTTTTTCGGCAAAGGCCTGAAACCGGAATCAATCCTTATAGCGCGATATCCAAGACCGGCAAGTACTTCGGAAACAAATGCCGCTGATTTATCTTCCGCTGTTCCGGGAATAATTATGAACAAATCTCTATTTTCTGATTTTTTAGGCAGGTACAGCGTTCCTGTTATTGTATCGTTTTTAGGGTATTCAGTGTTTTTCCACGATTTAAAAGAAAATTTTTGGGTGGAGAATTTTCTATCTTGGTCAATCAATTCATTGAATTTAATATCCGGCAAAGAACGGGGAATATTGAAAAATTCCGGCAGAGTTTTTTCTTTAATAAAAGAATTTTCAGTTTGTTTTAATCCTGTTAAATAAGGGTTTGTTTTTATTGAGATTGCAATGCATCCCTGGACTTGAATCGCAAAAAAACAAAAAACGGATAAAAAAACCAGTTTTTTCCGCCGCATCCATTCTCCTTTTAAAAGAAAATTATAATTTGCTATTTTTAGGTTAACAAGCTTTTTCCGGTCTGGCAAGGAAAAAAGCAACAAAAATGTTAAAATGAATATAATGGAAACAAACAATCAATATCTTCATGAGATAGCGATTACGGGTATTGTAGTAAAAGACGGGAAATATTTAATTACGAGGCGGTCGCTGAATAAAAAGCGATTTCCTGGAATGTGGACAGTGCCGGGCGGCAAGATGGAAACGAATGATTATCTGCAATTACCGAAAGACACGGAGCATTATTGGTATAATGTGCTGGAACGAACACTGCGTCGCGAGATAAAAGAAGAAGTTGGAATTGATATAGATAATATTGAATACGTAACAAGTCTCGCAACGGTTCATGCTGACGGAAGTCCATCGTTGGTAATATCGTGCATGGCTGATTATGCAGGCGGCGATATTATTTTAAAACCCGATGAATCCGACCAATATGCGTGGGTTAGTTTAGAGGAAGCAAAAAACCATCAATTGCTTGACGGAATTTATGATGAATTAGTAATGGTTGAAAATAAGCGAAATGGTAAACGTTCAGAATGGCGGAGATTTAAGTAATCATCGCGGTTTGCGCAGGAAGCAATAAAAAATGTCATGAGGCGTAAAAAAAAGCAGCCAGATTGGCTACTTTGAAACTAAAATCGTTGCCATGTTTTGTAGCAAGCAGTATGCGTACCAAGGTCATAACTAGAACGATGAATAGCATAGCCAAGATAATAGTCTTTGCGACGGAGAGGTATATTAAAAATTAAAGCAATTATATTGTCAATTTCTTCTCTCTAAGGCGTTTCTTAAAGTTTCTTCATCGGCAAATTCAATTTCGCCGCCTGTGGGAATGCCCCTTCCCAGCCGCGTTATTTTTTTAACCAGCGGCTTAAATTCCTGGGTTATAAGCTGGGCCGTGAAATCGCCGAAAGTTGTCGGACTGATGGCTATTATTATTTCCGCATTTTTATCCGGGAATTCTTTTTCCATCCGGCTTGCCAGATTTTTGATTCTAAGACGTTGCGCTGTTTCTAAAACGCCGGCTTTAGCGAGGTCGCCCAGAATAAAATATTGGCCGTTAAAAGTCCTGGTTTTTTCCAATGACAAGAGGTCAGTCGGCTTTTCTACGATTGCGATTAAATCTTTGCGTCTTTTGGAGTCGGCGCAAAAAAAACATAGATTTGATGGCGCTGTCGCGATAAAAAAACATTGTTCGCAGTTTTTAAGATTTTTAATATCGGAAAGCGAACGTTCTATTTCTTGAATGGTGTTTTTCCCGCTGGCAATCAAATGAAAAGCCAGCCGTGTTGCCTGACGAGGCCCGATTGACGGCAGTTCGGAAAAAAGCTCTATAAATTTTTTTATGGGAATGGGCAACATTTAGTTTTTAGTTTTTAGTTTTTAGTTTTTAGTTGGTTTTTCTAACCACTAAACACTATCCACTAAAAACTAAGAGTGTATCTTATCAATATTTCTAAAACAAACTTTTTCAGGGTCAAATTTTAATTTAACGCTTCCGGTCGGCCCGTTCCTGTGTTTTGCTATGATGATTTCAGTTAAATTTTGTTCTTCCGGCGTAATATCAATTTTATCGCGGTCCTTTCGGTAAATAAACATTACTACGTCGGCATCCTGCTCAATACTGCCTGATTCGCGCAAATCCGAAAGCTTCGGTATTTTTATTTCCCGCTGGTCAACCGCGCGCGACAGCTGGGAAACCGCCAACACCGGAATATCCAGTTCGCGAGCCAGCGCTTTCAAGCTTCTTGAGATTTCGGTTATTTGTTGGACCATTGATTCGGTGTTTCTGCGCGGCCTGATTAGTTGAAGATAATCTATGATTAAAAGGCTTAGGCCGTGCTCAATTTGCAGCCGCCGAGCCGCGGAACGGAGCTCAAAAATATCGGGAGAAGGGGTGTCATCTATGAAAATCGGAGTTTGCGAAAGTTTATCCAGACCGTTTTGGATCATAGCAAAATCCATTTCGTCATTTAGTTTTCCCGTGCGAAGCCGCCATAACGGCACCTGGGCTTCGGCTGAAATCAGGCGGTCTATGACCTGCTCGCGCGACATCTCCAAAGAAAAAATTCCGACCGGCTGCCGATGTTTGACGGCGGCTTGGCGGGCGATATCAAGAACCAAGGCGGTTTTGCCGAATGACGGCCGAGCCCCTAAAATAACCAAATCGGATTTTTGCAGTCCGGAAAGATAATTATCCAGATCATTGAATCCGGTCGGGACTCCGCGTAATACGCCTCCTCCCTGGTGCAATTTTTCAATTCTTTCATAAGCTCCCTGCAATTCGTCTTTTAAATGGACGAAGCTTCTTTTTCTGGAATGCTGGGAGATGCCGAAAATCCTTTGTTCAATGCCGTCAATTAAAGGCTCAAATTCTCCGCCGCTGAAAGCTTTTTCCGTTACTTCGGCCGATACGTTTATCAAATCGCGGAGAACTCTTTTTTGTCTGACTATTTTGGCATAATGTTCTATATTGGAAGCGGACGGCACGGAATTTATAAGGTCCGCCAGATAGCTTGAGCCGCCGACAGCTTCCAGATTTTGGTCTTTTTTCAGCTGGCTGGTAAGGCTTAAAAGGTCTATTGGTTCGTTTTTTTCAAAAAGTTTTAAAATCGCGTTGTAAATTTTTTGATGCGTTGGTTTGTAAAAATCTCCGTCGTAAAGAAAATCCGCCACTTTTATAATGGCGTTTTTATCAATCATCAGGGCTCCGAGAACCGACTGTTCAGCTTCTAAATCTTGTGGGGGTAATTTTGGATCCATAAGGAGTGTCTTCTATCATATATCCTAGCTTTTGGATTGTTTTACGCAAGCGGTCCGCAGGGATAAACTGTTTACATTCTCTTAATTTTTCGCGTTTTTTTGCCAAAGCCGCTATTTTCAGGGGAATTTTTTCTTTTTTAAGCTTAAATCCGAATATTTCCAGTTTTTCTTTTATAAAACTCTCTGTTTCGTAAGCTTGTTTTTTGTTTAATTGCCAAATATTTTTATAAGAATCGTTTATTAGCTTGAATATAACGGCAATTGCTTCAGGCGTGTTAAAATCATCAGCCAGCGCCGATTGGAAATCTTTTTCGTATTTTTTTATTTTAACTGGTATTTTCCATTTTCCATTTTCCATTTTTTGTTTTCCAATAAGCTCCAATTTTGCAAGGAATTCTTTAACAGCCGCGATGGTATTTTGGGCGTTTTTGGCAATGGTTTCATTGTAATCAAGCGGGGAGCGGTAGTGCCGGTTTAAAATAATCATTCTTAAAACTTCCGGCGGAAATTTTTTAAGAAAATCCCTGATAGTTATAAAATTGCCAAGACTTTTTGACATTTTTTCCCCGTTTACCAGAAGAAAGCCGGTGTGAATCCAGATTTTGACAAATGGTTTTTGGCCGGATGAACTTTCAGCCTGAGCGATTTCCGCTTCATGATGGGGGAATTTCAAATCATTGCCTCCGCCATGCAGATCGTATTGCGAGCCTAATATTTTTTCAGTAATAGCCGTGTCTTCAATATGCCAGCCGGGCCTGCCTTTTCCCCATGGACTTGGCCAGTTAGGTGCTTGGTCTGAAAATTTCCATAAAGCGAAATCAAGCGGGTCTTTTTTATCCGGGTCGGGCTCAATACGCCAGCCCGGCCGCAAAGCGTTCAGATTTTGACGGGACAATTTTCCGAATTTTTTAAATTTTTTAATTTCAAAATAAACTCCGCGTTTTGTTTGATAAACAAAGCCGTTTTCGTAAAGTTTTTTAATTTGTCCGTGAATTTCTTTTATAAAATCTCCGGCTTTGGCGTAACGGTCAACCGATTGAACGCCAAGATTTTTCATATCATGGAGATATTCTTTTGTAAAAAAATCAGCGAGTTTGAACGGATTTTTTTTCTCGCGTTCGGCGCGGTTGATTATTTTATCGTCAATATTCGTTATATTTTGGAGATAGAAAATTTTAAAATCAAGATGGCGCAACCAGCGGACAAACAAATCAAAAAAAATATAAGTCCTGGCGTGTCCGATATGCGAATAATCGTAAACCGTAGGACCGCAGACAAAAAGTTTTAAAGCCCTGTTTTTGGGCTTTCTTAATGTTTCCTTTTTTCCCGATAGAGTGTTGTAAATTTTTAATGCCATTGACAAAATAGAAATTAATTGATATTATTTAATAAGTTAATGACGTGATGATTTTATTATATTATCGCATAATTTTTAACAATTTAGAAATGGAGAAAAAATGGAAAGTGTTATTACAAAGCTTTTTTTGGTTTTTGGATATTCAGTTCTTTGTATGCTATTCATGGTGATTGTTTATTTTGTCATTAGAGCCTTTCCGAGAACTTTAGCGGCAATGATGGTAATGAGTATATCCTTGCTCATTGAAGAATGGATAGCCCCGGCTATGGTTTTAACGGTAGTGTGGGGACTTTTAAGCGATCTTGAGAGTTTTCCTTACTTGTTATTTCGTGATAATTCTAACAGGTGGTTTAACTGGTTTGCCGCGGATAAGATTGATTCTTAAAAGAAGCTTAAGATTATAATAAAGCGTAGATGAATTTTGATCTACGCTTCTTTTTTTTACCCATAAGATTAGTTCTGTGAAAACTCGCCCTACAGGTGGAGCTCCTTATAATTCAAGTTTTGTTTGACCAGCACTATGACGCGTCATAGTGCTCGATTTTACTCTCATCCCCGTTCTTACGGGCGAGGATTTCCTGTATTATCTAATTTTATAAAAGCTAACAAGCTCTAATTAAGCTAACAGCTAACAAGCTTATTACAGCCAATCTTTCTTCTTAAAATAACCTATCATAATAAGAATTATAAAAACAACAGAACCGAAGATTATCCAGAAATCATAAGGATTGCCGATGATCGGCCGCGAAACGGCATCAATGTCAAAAAGCGCCACCAACAGCATCAAAGGAAAAGTCAAAAAAGCCAGCACCGTAAACCTCTGCATAATCAGGTTGCTTTTGGCGTTTAAAAGCTGGGCGTTGGTGGTTTCAAAAGATTCAACGGTTTCTTTCAGATTTTCAATCAAGTGGGTGATTTTAAGATAATCGCCCAGCAAATCGGAAAAATAAATTTTCAGCCGTTCTCCCCAAAAAAATTGCGCCGCGATAATTAAAGATTCCAGCAAGCCCCGCTGGGAGCGGACAATTATCCGGAAGTCCAGCATATCCCGTTTCAAATAAGAAACTTTTTCCAGGAGGTGCCTTTCTTTGCCGCTGAACAGTTCGCTGCCGACCTCTTTGGTTTTTTCTTCCATATGTTTAAGCTGGCGCAGGGAAAAATCAACTGTTTCTTCCAGCAGGTAATAAAGCAGATGGCCGGTGGTGTTTTTCAGAATGCGATCGTAAAGATGGATATTGTTTTTTAAAGTTTTTTCAAAAAGCGCCAGCGGCTCTATTTTTTCATAATGAACCGTGATTAGAACGTTTTTAGTCAGCAAAAAATCTATTTCCGTTTGTCTGGCTGTTTTTTCCAGTGCATTATAAATAGGAAGGTGATAAACTAAGAAAAGATAATGGTCGTAAGTTTCCACGCGCGAACGCGCCGAAGGGTGCAACAGTTCGTCAAGAATTACCGGATGGAAATCAAATTTTGATTTTAGAAATTCCAAATCTCCGGCATCGGTTTTTGTAATATCGTACCAGGTAATTTTATCTTCTATGATAGTTCTTATCATACTTTAATTATACCAAAATGCTTTCTTTAAATATTTTTTTGTATTTAGTAATTATATTTTCATCAGTGGTTCATGAATACAGCCACGGCTGGATGGCTTACAGGCTTGGGGATCCGACCGCCAAAAACGCCGGACGTTTGACGCTTAATCCGCTGGTTCATATAGACCTTATCGGCACGGTTATCCTGCCTTTATTTTTATTGCTGACTTCCGGAATTTTTATCGGCTGGGCAAAGCCGGTGCCTTATAATCCATATAATCTTAGCGATAAACGTTATGGTTCATTAAAAGTCGGGCTAGCCGGACCGGCTTCAAATATTCTGTTGGCTGTTTTGCTTGGGTTTTTATTGCGTTTATTTACGGCTTATTATCCTATGTTTGCCGGAGTTTTTCCCCCGATTTTTTTTGAGCTTATCGGTTTTATTGTTTATATCAATATTTTTTTGGCGTTATTTAATCTTTTGCCGTTTCCGCCCCTTGACGGCTCAAAAATTTTTGAAGATTTGTTTCCGCGTTACCGGATGCAAATCGTTTCTCTTGGTTTTGCGGGCATTTTCCTGGCTTTAATGGTTTCTTTTTATTTTTTGCCGCCTTTGGCGCAATTTGTTTTTCAGATTATAACAGGGCAGAGGTTTTAAATCTAATCCCTTAGGAAACAATCTTAGGAAGTCCCACTTCCTAAGATTGTTTCCTAAGATTATGTAATAAAGAATTTTTAAAAATGATACAATAAATTAGTTAAATGTTAAATGCGACATGTTAAATGTTTAAATCATTTCATCAAATCCGAGAGAGAGAGAGAGTTACAATCTATTGACGTCCGACGTCAATAGATTAGGGTTCACCCTCATAGAACTTATCATAGTAATCTCCATAGTAGCGGTATTATCCTCCATAGTCATAATAGCCATTAACCCTCCTAAACTCCTCCAGGAATCAAGGGATCTGAAAAGAATGTCGGATATGGCCTCAATAGACAAGGCAATCAACCAGTTAATGGGATATGCCGTCACATCCAGCATATTTCAAGGTCAGGTAAACAAAGTATATATATCTATTCCAGATTCCACCTCAACCTGCGCCAATCTCGGCCTTCCCAGTCTTCCATCAGGCTGGTCATATTCCTGCTCCAATTCAACTGATTATAGAAACATCAACGGCACAGGCTGGATTCCTATAAACTTCGCCGCTCTTTCCATCGGTTCTCCGATATCAAACCTTCCCATAGACCCGATTAACCAAACTTCAACCAGCCAATATTATACCTATGTCACCGGAGGAAGCTATGAACTTACCGCTACTCTGGAATCAGAGAAATATTCAGATAAAGCAACTAATGACGGAGGAGCAGACCCCTCCTCTCTAGAAGTCGGATCTGACCTTAATCTTTCCCCGTTTGTCCATGGTTTGGTCGGATATTGGAAATTTAACGAAACCGGAACAACAGCCAATGATTCTTCGGGATTCGGAAATAACGGCACCATGTTTTCTTCAACAACAGCGACTGATCTTCATTTAACCTCTTCTTCCTGCAAATCAATATCAAACAAATGCGCCCGGTTTGACGGAGTGGATGATTATGTAAGCGCAACTGTAACCAGGGGCTCTGTTGCAACCTTTTCATTTTGGGCAACTTGGACCGGCGTACAAAGTGGAATGCCATTTGTTCTTGGTCCCACTGGTGTTGGACCAGATCTTTATGTGCATCTTAATACTAATATGATAGATTGGAATACTTGGAATGGTGATAATAATCCTTTTACCAACTCTATTCCTGCTAGCGCTTCAAACGGTAAGTTTCATTATTGGACTGTAGTAGTGCAGCCTGGCAATACAGTTCTTTATTATGACGGAATACGTTTAGGATCTGCTAATTATGTAAATCCAGGCAACTATACAATATTTCTTATTGGAGGCAGTAATCCCAATGAAACATCTGCTATGTGGCTAGGTAAAATAGATGATTTTTTAATTTACAACCGCGCCTTATCCTCATCTCAAATTCAGGCCATCTATAATGCCACGAAGTAATTGGTTTTAAACAGAAAAAGTTTTTATGTGAAGAACCCCGCCTTTACAGGCGCGCGAAGTTTCCAATCCATGGAAGTTCAACTTTTTCTCGCTGGGTCTAATACTTCGTGGGAAGGTGTGGAAATTTATTTACTAAAGTTAAACCAACGGCCGTTAATTTAACTTTAGTAAGTTGTTATTATGAAGAACCCCGCCTTTACAGACGGGGTTCTTATAGTTCAATCTTCGTTTACCCAGCACTATGACGCGTCATAGTGCTAGACTTTGCTCTCATCCCCGCCATTACAGACAAGGATGTCTCGCATTATTAAAATTTACCCTGTTGAATTCGGCCTTTGGCCGACCGCCTTTAGCGGATTCAACAGGGTAAAATAAAACAGCCCTTTATAAATTAGGGCTGTCTTGTTTGCTGATTTGGCAAGTCTGGACTTTTTTAATAATTTTGTCCCAGGAATAATCCCAGATATCTTTGTGAACTGGGATTTTGAAAAAAGCGCAAAGTAAAAGTTTCTCGTTGATTTCGGCTTTCAGTTCGCTGTTTTCATCGGTTTCCAATTCAAGTTCTGCTTTTATATATTGGATATAATCAGCGCCTAAAAGCGCTTTTTGTTTAATTACGTCCGTTAGTTTGCCCATTTCGCTTTGCTGGTCCAGAAGAATATCGGCAAGTGTTCTTAAATCACTTTCAATAAAGTCTTTTATCAGCTGATGGATCAAGTTTCTTTTTTTAAAACAAGGTTTGGGAGCTTCAAAATTAAAAATGTTTTCAAATCTTCTGCGCATTATCAAAATTTTTTTTCTGCGGCTTTTTTTGATTTGATCAAAAATTTTTAAACTAATAATTAAAACTCCAAAAGCAACCAGCAATTTAAAACTCATTTTCGCCTCCTTTTTCAATCAGTTCTTTTATTTTGTTATTTTATATAATCTTTTTATTTCAACTCTTTTCGGACTGACATATTTATAAAACGCGTCCGACACCTTATCATCAAAAAATTCAATTCCTAAGTACGCTGTTTTCAGAGAATTTTTTTGTTCCGGCGGCCAATTCCAATTCCAAGTTTCATAATTACCGGATTCATAATGGATTACCGCCATATGGCCTGGATAATATTTATTAACTATGTCATATACGCGCTGTCTTTCATTTCCAATTTTTAATTTTTGGTAAATAAGAAAAAGCGGGTCGGGTGGTTCGATAGAACTTATGGCAGGCGGTTCAGCCGGAAACGATGTTGAAACTAATATAACAAAAATTGAAATTAATATAACAAAACATGTTATCAAAATCAGAGGTATGATTAAAATTTTCATTTCTCCCTCCATTTTTTATTTTCAGGGAATCTGCGATATTTATACAAATTTTAACTAAAGGTGTCAATGATGAGTTTTTTTATTTGACACAAACTGATTTTTTGCTACTATTTATTTATCCCCACACCTAAGAAGGATAAGTTTTTAAAAATTTATATTCTTGTAAATATTCGCAGGTAAAAAATAATTAATTTTTTAGGTGTGAAATAAAGTTTAGTTTATTGATCCTTCTTAGGTGTGGGGGTTTACATTACAAAATGCCAACGCTTCATCAGCTTGTAAAACGGGGCCGTTCAAAAGCGGCTAAGAAAGACAAAACTCCGGCTTTGGGGCGTTATTTCAATTACATAAAAAATCAGCCGGTTTATTCCGAATCGCCGTTTAAACGCGGTGTTTGTTTGAAAGTTTTTACAACCACTCCGAAAAAGCCGAATTCCGCTTTGAGAAAAGTGGCACGTGTCCGTCTAACTAATGGCATGGAAATTACGGCTTACATTCCCGGAGAAGGCCATAAATTGCAGGAACATTCCGTGGTTATGATCCGCGGCGGCAGGGTAAAGGATTTGCCCGGAGTCCGCTACCATATAGTAAGGGGAATTTTGGACACCACCGGAGTTGAGGGCAGGAAACAGCAGAGGTCAAAATACGGGGCAAAAAGACCGCAATGAGAAAATGAGAAAAAAAAGAGTTTATAAAAAACATTACCAGCCCGACATAATTCATAACCGCGTTAATGCCGGCCGGTTTATTAATTATTTAATGAGAAAAGGCAAAAAAACCGCGGCTGAAAAAGTTTTTTACGGGGCGTTGGAAAATATTAAAAAAGAAACTCAAAAAGACCCGCTGGAAATTTTTGAAAAAGCCTTGGATAATGCCGCGCCTTTAATCCAGGTTATTTCCAAAAGAATCGGCGGCGCCAATTATCAGGTCCCTAAAGAAGTCAGGCCGGAACGGAAATTTTTTTTGGCCTGCCAATGGATAATCAAGGCGGCTAAAGCTAAAAAAGGCAAGCCGATGGCCGCTAAACTGGCTGAAGAATTTCTGGCGGCTTCCAAAAACGAAGGCGCTGCCATTAAAAAGAAACAGGATACTCATCGGATGGCCGAAGCTAACCGCGCTTTCGCGCATTTTGCCAGATAATTTTTATGCGCCAATACCCGTTAGAAAAATACCGAGACATCGGGATTATCGCCCATATTGACGCAGGCAAGACAACCGTATCCGAGCGGGTTCTTTTTTATACCGGAATTTCCCATAAAATCTGCGAAGTGCACGAAGGGGATACTGTTATGGACTGGATGGAACAGGAACGGGAAAGGGGAATTACCATTACCGCGGCGGCCACCACCTGTTTTTGGACGCCTGCTTATCGCCGGCTCGGCATTTCCGAATCGGAACTTGCAGGTATCAGAAAGCAATATGAGCATCGCATTAATATAATCGATACTCCGGGCCATATTGATTTTACCGTTGAAGTGAAACGTTCTCTTCGCGTGCTTGACGGAGCTGTTGTTGTTTTTGACGGCGTTGCCGGAGTGGAGCCGCAGTCCGAAACCAACTGGCGTTACGCCGATGAATATAAAGTTCCGCGCATTTGTTTTATCAATAAACTTGACCGGATGGGCGCGAGTTTTGAAAAAAGCCTGCAGTCAATCAAAGAACGGCTTACTCCATGGGCTGTGCCGCTTCAGCTTCCCATCGGCAGTGAAAGCTCTTTCAGCGGCTTGATTGACCTTTTAACAATGAAAGCATACGAATTTGAAGGCGATAACGGAGAAAAAATAATTGAAATTCCGATACCCGAAGATTTGAAAGAAAAAGCGAAAACCGAACGGCATAATATGATTGAGATGATAGTTGAGCATGAAGACGCGCTGATGCATAAATATCTGGAAAATAAGGAAATAACCGTTGAAGAATTAAAAGCCGCTTTGCGTAAAGCCGTTTTAGCCGTAAAACTTGTTCCGGTTCTGACCGGTTCGGCCCTTAAAAATAAGGGCGTGCAGTTTATGCTTGACGCGGTTATTGATTATTTGCCTTCCCCGCTTGATTTGCCTCCGGTAAAAGGAATTGAACCGAAAACAGGCGCGGAAATAAGCAGGGAGTCCGGAGACGATGAACCGTTAAGCGCTCTTGCTTTTAAAATCGCTTCCGACCCGTTTGTCGGTTCGCTTACTTTTTTCAGGGTTTATTCGGGCACGCTGAAACGCGGGACTTATATTTTAAATTCCGTTAAAAATAACCAGGAGCGTGTCGGCCGGATTTTGCGGATGCACGCCAATCATCGCGAAGAAGTTGAGGAAATGTATGCCGGCGACCTCGGCGCATTGGTGGCTCTTAAAAATACCACCACCGGAGATACTCTTTGCGCTCCGGAAAATCCTGTTATTCTTGAAAAAATAATTTTTCCGGAACCGGTTATCGGCATCAGAATTGAACCGAAAACAAAAGCAGACCAGGAAAAAATGGGAATCGCTTTGCGCCGTTTGGCTGATGAAGATCCGACGTTTCGCGTCAGCGGGAATATGGAAACAGGCGAAACAATTATTTCCGGAATGGGCGAATTACATCTTGAAATCATAGTTGATCGGATGAAACGGGAATTCAGCGTTGAGGCTAATGTCGGCCGCCCGCAGGTGGCTTATAAAGAAACGATTCTCGGCAAAGCCGAAGCTGAAGGAAAATATATCAGGCAGTCCGGCGGCCGCGGCCAGTACGGTCATGTCTGGCTTGAAGTTGAACCGCTTGAGCGCGGTAAAGGATTTGAGTTCGTTGATGCCATTAAAGGCGGCACGATTCCGAAAGAATTTATTCCGGCGGTTGAAAAAGGCGTGAAAGAGGCCACCACAAAAGGAGTTGTTGCCGGTTATCCGGTTATAGATTTGCAGGTAACGCTTTATGACGGTTCTTTCCATGAAGTTGATTCTTCGGAAGCCGCTTTTAAAATCGCCGGCTCAATTGCTTTTCAGGAAGCCGCCAAAAGAGCCAAGCCGGTTATTTTGGAGCCGATTATGAAAATACAGGTCATAACTCCGCCGCAATTTTTAGGCGATGTCACCGGTGACCTTAGCGCCAAACGCGGGAAAATTTCTTCTTTGGGAGAACGGGCCGGCATCAGCGTGATTGACGCTACCGTGCCGTTAAGCGAAATGTTCGGATATGCCACAAAGCTAAGGTCAATGACCGAGGGTCGCGCTTCTTTTACCATGGAATTTGACTGTTATGAAACTGTGCCCCAAAATATCAGCCAGCTTATAATAGAAGGAAAGAAATAAAAAAAAGAATTTAGTATTTAGAATATAGAATTTAGGGATTTTTTAAACATGAACACTTTTGATAAAATAAAAATTACTCTTGCCAAAGGCAGCGGGAAATGCGTTGTGCTTCAAGATGAAGAGCCGAAATATATTGTGATGACCTGGCAGGAATATGAAAAGCTGAATAATCTTTTGGATAATTTAAAAAACCGCAAAGAGCTTGACATAAATGAGATTCCAGTCTAACATTTTATTTATTATTAATTCAGCGAGAATGTGGGGCGCTGACATAAAAGGTCTTTTTAAATTATTAAAATTATTTTTTTCTAAAAGCTAATTAAAATTATGGCTGAAAAACAAAAATTTGAGCGGAACAAACCGCATTTAAACGTCGGAACAATCGGGCACGTTGACCACGGCAAAACAACTTTAACCGCGGCTATTACGCATGTCCTTAAAATGAAAGGCCTGATTGAAAAAGAAGAAAGCGTTGACCAGATTGATAACGCTCCGGAAGAAAAAGCTCGCGGCATCACCATTGCCCTTCATCATAGCGAGTACCAGTCGGAAAAGCGCCACTACGCGCACATTGACGCTCCGGGACACGCCGACTACATCAAAAATATGATTACCGGCGCTGCCCAGATGGACGGAGCGGTATTGGTAGTTGCCGCCACTGACGGCCCGATGCCCCAGACAAGAGAACACATTTTGCTCGCCCGCCAAGTCGGCGTTCCGGCGATAGTCGTGTTTCTTAATAAAGTTGATATGGTTGAGGATAAAGAACTGGTTGATTTAGTTGAATCGGAAATCCGCGAACTTTTGAAAAAATATGAATTTCCCGGAGACGCGACCCCGATTATCCGCGGTTCCGCTTTAAAAGCTCTTGAAAGCAAATCAGCGGACAGCGAGGAAGCTAAGCCGATTTTGGAACTGGTTAAAGCTTTGGATGAATATATTCCGGAGCCGGTGCGCGATATCAACAAGCCGTTTTTGATGCCTATTGAAGATATCTTCTCTATTGAAGGCCGCGGTACGGTTGTCACAGGAAGAGCCGAAAGAGGAATTATTAAAGTTAACGAGGAAATAGAAATTATAGGTTTACGGCCTACTGCTAAAACAGTTGTTACCGGCGTTGAAATGTTCAATAAATTGCTTGATGAAGCCCGGGCCGGAGACAATGTCGGGTTACTGCTTCGGGGCACTAAAAAGGAAGATGTTGAAAGAGGGCAGGTGATAGCCAAGCCCGCTTCGGTTACTCCTCATACCGAATTTGAAGCTGAAGTTTATATCTTAAGCAAGGAAGAAGGCGGCCGGCACACTCCGTTTTTCGCCGGATACAAGCCTCAATTTTATATCCGCACCACAGACGTTACCGGTGAAGTTATTTTACCCCAGGGAACCGAAATGGTTATGCCCGGCGACACGATAAAATTAAACATTAAACTTATTGCGCCGGTTGCTTTGGAAGAAAAGCAGAGATTTGCCATCCGCGAAGGAGGCAAAACAGTGGGAGCCGGAGTGGTTACCAAGATCAGCAAATAGAGCTGTAAGGTTAATAACGATCCAAAATTAGTTCTTTGTATGATTAAAAATGGTTAAAAAAGAAGAGGCGATTCAAAACAAATTGCGCTTAAGGATCAAAGCTTACGACCATAAGCTTATTGATAATTCGGCGCGTCAGATTATTGAAACCGCCCAGCGTTATGACGCCAAAGTTATCGGACCAATTCCTTTGCCGACCGAAATGAAAAGATATACCGTTAACCGGTCAACTTTTGTTCATAAAGATTCCAGAGAACAGTTTGAGTTAAGGGTTCATAAAAGACTGATTGATATTTTGAATCCGTCTCAGAAAATAATAGAAGCCCTAACCGCTCTTAATCTTCCGTCAGGGGTGGACATAGAAATAAAAATGGGATAAGATTCTAACTTGAGGTAGCCGTAATTCAAAAATATCCAAGGCTGAACCTTGGATATTTTTTTATAAAAATTTAATGGAAATTATTACCGGAAAAAAACTTAATATGAGCCAGGTTTACAAGGGCGATAAAGTCGTGCCGGTGACTTCCATTAAATACGAATCTGCGGTGGAAAAAGACCAATGGCCGGTCGGCCAGTATGTTAAAGTCAGCGGAACAAGCAAGGGACGGGGTTTTCAGGGCGGAGTAAAACGGCATGGATTTAAGGGAGGCCCAAAAACTCACGGTCAGAAAAATAGGCACCGGGCCCCTGGTTCAATCGGCGATACATCAAAGCAAAGAGTGGTTCTTGGCAGAAGAATGGCGGGCCATATGGGAAATGTCCGGGTAACGGTTAAAAATCTTGAACTGGTCGCTCTTGACGAAACTAAAAAAATTTTAATGGTTAAAGGCGCGGTGCCGGGGCATCGGAATTCAACTGTAAAGATTTCAAAATAAAATGACAGCTGATATTTTAAACCAGCAAAATAAAAAGGTGGGAGAAATAGATTTGCCGGAATCGGTATTTAACGCCAAATGGAACCCTGATTTGGTTCATCAGGTTTTATCCGTTCAAGTTGCCAATAAGCGCCATTCTTTAGCCCATACCAAAGATCGCAGTGAAGTAAGAGGCGGCGGTAAAAAACCGTGGCGTCAGAAAGGCACCGGCCGGTCCAGGCAAGGGTCGCGGCGTTCTCCTTTATGGTCGGGCGGCGGTATAACTTTCGGGCCGCGCAATGAAAAGATTTTTGCCAGAAAAATAAATAAAAAAATGAAACGGATTGCGGTTGCTTCCGTTCTTTCCAAAAAACTGGCCGATCATGAAATAAAAATTGTTGATAATTTTAATATTCCCGATCATAAAACGAAAAATTTGCAGTTATTGGTAAAATCCGTTATTAAAAATTCCAGCGCCCTTTTGGTCGCAGAAAGTAAAAATAAAAATATTTATGCGGCAAGCCGGAACCTGCCTAAAATTTTCGCTTCCTCCGCGGATAACTTGAATGTTTACGACCTTTTGGCAAAGCGTTACGTTATTTTTTCCGAGGCTTCGGTCAAAGAACTAGTGAAGCAATAATATTATGACGGCATCTCCATTTACAATTAAAAAACCATGGATAAGCGAAAAATCAACCGACTTGAGCAAATTCGGCCAGTATTCTTTTATTGTTTCGCCGAAAGCGACTAAAAATGAAGTTAAGAAGGCTGTTGAAAAAATTTACGGCGTTAAAGTCGTCAATATTAATATTATTAATAAAAAATCAAAGAAAAAACGGCTTGGCAGAAGCGTCGGCATTCAACCAGGGCATAAAAAAGCCGTTGTCAAATTAGCTAAGGGTCAGACCATAGATATAGTTCCTAAGTAAGGGCATGAAACAATATAATCCTACAACTCCATCAAGAAGGCAGATGACAACGGTTGATTACAGCCGGCTTAGCCGCGTTTCGCCTTTTAAGCCGCTTTTGAAAAAAATAAAAGATTCAGCCGGCCGAAATTCTTCCGGCAGAATCACTGTCAGGCATCAAGGCGGAGGAAATAAAAGGGTTTACCGCCTTGTTGATTTTAAGCAGGATAAATTTGATATTCCGGCACGGGTGGAAACTTTGGAATACGACCCTTATAGATCGGCCTTTATCGCTCTTATTGTTTATAAAGACGGTGAGCGCCGGTATATTATCGCGCCGCAGGAAATTAAAGTCGGCGATGTCATTATCGCTTCTTTGGAAGCGCCTTTTAAATCCGGCAACAGGACTGTTTTGCGGCGGATTCCGGTGGGTTTTCAAGTTTATAATATTGAAATTCAAAAGGGCCGGGGCGGCCAGCTGGCGCGTTCAGCCGGTTCGTACGCCCAAGTGCTTGCCCATGAAGACGGTTATACTCATTTAAAGCTTTCATCCGGCGAAATCAGAAAAGTTTTGTGGGACGGATGGGCTTCCATCGGCCAGGTTTCCAATTCTGAACATAATTTGGTTAATATAGGAAAAGCCGGACGCAATCGTGCTCTTGGCATCCGGCCGACTGTCCGCGGTTCAGCTATGAATCCGCGGGATCATCCTTATGGCGGCGGCGAAGGCCGGGCAGTCCGCGGCACTAGACGGCCTAAGACAAAATGGGGTAAAATTACTGGCGGCCATAAAACCAGAAAAAAGAAGAAGTGGTCAAATGTTTTAATTATTAAAAGAAGAAGTTAAACAATGAGCAGAAGTTCTAAAAAAGGCCCGTACGTTGACGCAAAGCTTTTAGCGAAAATAGCTAAGTTAAAGCCGGGCGATAAAACCGTTATTAAAACCTGGTCAAGGGCTTCTGAAATATCTCCGGAAATGGTTGGTTTTGCTTTCGGCGTTCATAACGGCAAAGATTTTATTTCAGTCAGAATATCCGAAGAAATGGTCGGCCATCGGCTTGGGGAGTTCGCTTTGACAAGGAAGTTTGTCAGGCATGGAGGAAAAATGCAGAAAGAAATTGAGAAAAAAGCCGAAGTTAAACCCGCGGCCGCAGAAAAGAAATAAGGGCTTGGTTGAAAAATTCAAGCCAAAGGCGTAGAATTTTTCAATACCAAACCTTATCCCTCACCTTTTGTGGCAAGGATCATAATATTAAGAAAGACAGAGGCGTAAGCCGCCTTTCGGCTCTGATAAGGTTATAGCATTCAGTCGTTGCTACAAAAGGTGAGGGATGCTCAATGTGATAGTAAAATTTACTTCACATTAGCTCGTAAATTTTAATCACATTAGCATGAACAAACAAGCTATAGCCAAATTAAATCATTTAAGGATTTCACCAAGAAAAGTCCGCTTGGTTGCTTCGCTTTTAAAAGGATTATCGGTTAACGAAGCCGAGGCCCAGCTTTTATTTCAAATCCGCCGGCCGGCTAAGCCAATTCTTAAACTTCTTCGTTCCGCCGTGGCTAACGCAAAAAATCAGCAAATGAAAACTGACCAGCTTGGTATCGTCAAAATAGAAGTCAACCAGGGTCCGCGTTTTAAACGTTTTATGCCGAGAGCCAGAGGTTCGGCAAGTTTGATAGAGAAAAAAAGCAGTCATATAACATTGGTATTGGAAGAATCCGAAAAGTTCAAACCAAGATTTAAAATAGCTGTTCCGAAAAAAGAAAAGAAAACAACCAAAAAAGCCGCGAAAAAATCAACCGTTGAAAAACCGGCAGTTCAGGAACCGAGAACGCGCGAATATCAGCCGTCAAAGCCCGGTTTTTTCCGGAAAATTTTCAGAAGAAAATCAATATAAGCCATGGGACACAAAATTAGGCCGGATTCGTTCCGGCTCGGCATAACTAAAAATTGGAGCAACCGCTGGTTTGTTAAAAAAGACCGAAAAGAAATCTTGGAGGAAGATTTGCTGATTCGCGATATTATAAAAGAAAAAATCAATCAGGCGGGCATTGATTCCGTTGAGATTGAAAGAAAAGGAAATATTACCCGCGTTAATATTAAAGCCGCCAAGCCCGGCTTGGTTATCGGTCGCGGAGGCAAAGGCATAGAAGATTTGAAAAAATCAATAGAAAAAAGCGTTATCAAATTAAATTTAAAAAAACAGCGCAAGCCTTTTTATGTATATAATCTCAACGTTGAAGAATTGCGGCGTTCGGAAATATCCGCTTCGGTTATTGCCCAAAATATCGCCTGGGATCTGGAGAAGCGCCTTCCTTTTAGAAGAACAATGAAGCATTATATAGACCTGATTCATCAATCCAAAGACATTAAAGGCGTTAAAATTAAAATGGCCGGACGGTTGGACGGCAATGAAATCGCCCGCAGCGAATGGCTGGCCAAAGGCAGGATGCCTTTGCAG
>JACPKE010000002.1 GCA_016187205.1 Candidatus Brennerbacteria bacterium
AGAGTCTGGCTGTTGTTTCTTCCCCGGGAATTAACCTGCGCCACTTTATTGTATTTTTCAACAAGAGCTATTTTAGAAATATTTGTATATTTAGACAACATATAAAAGAGAGCGGTACCGCTTACACCGCCGCCGATTATTAAGACATCATATTTTTTTATAGTAGACATGGTTATTTTTCCGCCCGAGGCGGATCCGCCTTCGGCGGAAACAATTCCGTATCTGGATGAGCCGCTACCCACGAAAACCAAAATGATCCGAATGGGTTGATGCGCTCAAGCGTTCCGTCAGCTTTTTTCTCAAAAAGCCGCACCGCGTCAATATCTTTTTCGTATCGGACAACAATCGTTTTGTCTTGAAAACGATCTTCAACCTCGCCCAATTTTTTTATTGCCTCCGGCCAATACGCCTTTGCTTTTCCATTGATGACAATACCAAGCACGAAATCTTTATCGCTTAAACGATCATCTTTTTTACCAACGGGGAAATAAGTGCCAGGAGTCGTGTAGTAATCGCCGTACGGATCTTGCCCATAGAATCGCGTTGCTCCAGTATCTCGCGAGAGCACCTCACCATTAGGATGCAACTTTTTCCACTCGCCAAATCGAATCTGATCGGACTGCAAAACGGTAAGGTGCGTTCCGGTTTTTTCTCCAACAATCGCTTCTCCCAAAATTTGCGACCATAAAGAATTAGTTTTGCGGTCATACATAACTAAATTGGAATTCCAAAGCTTGCCCGAAGTGCCGAATTCCACTCGTTCGCCATTTACCAGCGGATCAAAGACGATACCGGAAAGGCAAAGAGGGCAATACGTTATGAGGACTCGCTTGCCGTTTATTGTATCGTTCACAATCTCGTGCCATACCAAAATTTGGAAAGGATAGAAACGGTCTGTTCCATCAATTTCCAACGCAAGCCCAGGGTCTTTATCCGATAATTGCTTGCTTGCATCTTGAACAGAAATAAATTTTGGATTATCAATGGAAGGAATTCCGTCTTTTGGCGGCCCGCCGCCAATGATCTCATCGAGAAGTACGCTATGTTTTACGCCATCAGTAATCATAATTTCTTTTACACTAGACACTTCATCATTACTCACAGTGATTATTTCCTTTTTCGTTTCTCCGCCCAGCGGCAAAGGAAAATCTTTTTGAAGCAACACGCGAGACAAAACAATATATCCTAAAACCACAACTGCTATAACGCCTATAATAATTATTGTCAACTTTGAAAAATCCATAATTATTGAATAAGCGATATAATATCATCCTCACTAATATCGCCTGGGATGGTGCGGACAAGATTGCCGTTTATATCTATTAAAAAATGTGTATTGGTATACTGAATTCCGAAAGCATTTGATGCTTGCCCAGAAGGATCAAGCGCAATCGGAAAATTTATGCCGCGCGATTTAATAAAATCTGCAACGGTTGATTCCCGTTCCTGTAAATTAACTCCGATAACCTCAACCCTATCTTTATATTTTTCATAAAACCGATTGAGATTTGGCATATCGCGCCGGCAATTCGGGCACCAAGAAGCCCAGAAATCAACCACAACCGGCTTTTTGTCCTTGAAATCGGAAAGCAAAATAGTTCCGCCGCCAAGCTTTTGGAGAGTAAAGTCAGGAACAGTATAAGTAGAACCGGTGGATATGCTGTTCTGGATGGATGCTGTGCCGGCTAAAGGCGTGTTATTGCTGTTAAATCTCCCGAATATCAAAAGACCTGCTACAACAAGAAGAACCCCGCCGATTAAAAGTTTATTACTCATGGTTCTCAAGTTATTTTACCCCGTTAGAAATATGACGCGGACTATTTACTCTTTTATCGTTATCTGTGCGAAAGATGGGTAAGTCATTTTTTTTGCATAATTTTCTAATTCTTGTCGCGTCCGCGATTTCTAACGGGGTTTTATATTTAATAATTGGGAAAGCCGCTCCTTGTCGAAGCCAACGGTCAGCTGGCCGTCAACATCAATAACCGGCACGCCCATTTGATTGGACTTCGCGATCATTTCATCGCGAGCAGTAGCATCTGTTGAAACATCCTTTTCTTCGTAAGCGACGCCTTTTTCTTTGAAGAACGCTTTTGTCATTTTGCAGTAGACTCATCTTGCAATAAACGCACGTTGGAGTTGTGTAGATAGTAACTTTAGACATAAATGTATTTTTGTTAATTTTTTATTAATTATTTGTTCGACCCTTTTTCACTTGTGGCATAAATAACTTGAATAATTGTTTTGCGATGGGATTTTCAACATTAATCTCATAGCAAACCATTTGACCCATTCTCATTTTGAGCACAAGCCCTAGCCGCTCAAGAACCCGCAGTTGCTGGGATGCGGCGGATAGGGTAATGCCGAAGATATTAGCAATGTCGGTAACGCATATATCGTGGTACTGCATAAGCGCCTTAAAAATCTTAAACCGGCAGGGGTCCCCAAGAGCTTGAAACACCAGGGGGAAAGCCGCTTCTTCATTGGCCAATTCGGCTTTGATATTTGCCACTTGTTTCCTGTTCAACATATATTTATTAGTATATTACTACTTAAATAATTAAGCAACTATTAAAGTATATAGCTGTGGATAAGTTTATGTCAAGTCTAATTGAACTATACAACATCAGGTTATCGCAAGACCTAAAAGTCGTGCGATGACCTGAATTGAAACTATTTTGAAGGTTTCCGAACAGCGCCAATTTAATAATGCGGGAAATCCCCATCTGTAAGAGCGGAAATGAGAGCAATGTCCAGCACTATGACGCGTCATAGTGCTGGACAAGCGAAGCTTGAACTATAAGAAGCCTCACTTGTGAGGGGGTTCTTTACGAAAAACGCCTGCCGGCAGACAAACTTGGTGACTTTTAGCGAAGCGTACTATATAAGATAATGACATTTTATTTTATAAAATATAACATAATAGAAATAGATAAATTAATGAAAATTCATTATGCAGTTTATTATTGATAAAAACCGCGAAAATATAATAAGTATCGGGAGAAAAATCGGATACTTTCTCATAAAAACATCGCAGGAAAATGAGTTTAATTTTATAAGACCGATTCACGGGAGTAATTACCCCAGATTTCATCTTTATATAATTGAAGATGGTGAAAAATGCATGCTTAATCTGCATCTTGACCAGAAAAAACCCTCCTATGAGGGCTCGCATGCTCATAATGGAGAATATGACGGCGAAATAGTGGAGAAAGAAGCGGAAAGAATAAAAATGATTTTAGTTTAACTAATGCAGAAAATCCCCGCCTGTAAGGGCGGAAGGTGAGAGCTTCAGCGCTATGACGCGTCATAGTGCTGAATAAGCAAAGCTTGAATTATAAGAAGCCTCGCCTGTAAAAGTGAGGTTCTTTACTCAAAAAAACTGAAAAACCGGAGTGGAAAGGCAAATTGCTAAAGAACCTGTCAAAAATGTAGGCTCGAACTTTATGCTGAATTCAAAACGGCTGGCGAGCCCGCGTACTTGCCTGTCGTAGCTTTAGCGAAGTCGGGCTTTTCCGCCGCCGCCGAATTTCGTGCCAGTGAAACTGGCGCACCGCCTAATTCAAAATACAAAAATTAACAAACGAAATCAATAAACTAAAACCACCAGCAACAAACAATATCATTAAAATGCTAAGCGGATCCCATTCTTCCTTTTTTATCTCTTTGATTTTAAATTGTTCCATTAAATCATTATTCTTTTCAATAAGTTCACTCATTAGCGAACGAGGAATTTTTATATTTTCACCTTGCTGAATATAAGAAACTGCTTTGTCGTAAATTTTTTTGAAAGTTTCATAGCGAGTTTTGAAGATAGATTTTACTCGCTCAACTTCTTTGTCTGTGCTTTTGAGATTTGACCTGTAAATTTTTTGAGTCCATAACAGACCGATAAATATCGCACAGAATAATAACGCTTCTCCAAAAATAAAAAGCGGAAGATTTTTGACATAACCAAGTCCAGTAAAACCAAATCCCGCCACAACACCAATTACTTGAATAAGTTGCGTTGTAGAAGTAAGAACTTCGTAAAGCAATTTCTTTTGATTACCGCCATGCTCTCCTAAAATTTCACTTTCTAATTGAAAAAATTTTGAGCCCTGACTCTCATAAAATTTTTCCCAATCTTCAAATGTTATTTCAATTTCTTCTTCCATAAAATTACGATGCTGTTTTAAAAATCTTTTTTACTAAACTTGTTCTCGCATAAAACGCCCGAGTTATTGGCCGTTTTTTACCTGTTCGCGGATTTACGCCACCAATTCCTTTTGTTCGCGCTTGTATCCACTTTCCGTCTTTTCCGGTCAAAGCTTCAAAACCATCTTTTATGAGTTTTGCTCGGATAAAATCGTAGTCGGCTTTTATCTCTTTAATGAGATCGTCATCTTCGGCAAAATCCAAACTTGCGACGCTTAATAACTTTGCTCCTTTTGCATTTAATCCGTCCCATTGAACTGCGCAAAATACGATGGTTTTGAGCTTTGCCCA
>JACPKE010000025.1 GCA_016187205.1 Candidatus Brennerbacteria bacterium
GCGACGCCGGTTTAAGGGTTGGTTTAACTTCAATTAAGCTCAATGATTTTTTGAAAAAGAAATGGAGATGGTCTCCGCCTGTATTGCTTTCGCCGCCCGGAGAAACCCATAAGAACTGGGTGATTTTTCCGGAAAAGATAAAAGGCAAATATGCTATTTTGCACAGCATTTCGCCTGAAATTCAAGTTGCGTATTTTAACGAATTAAAATTTAAGCCGGGACAATATATCAAAAGCAGCCATAACGGAGTTTACAGGAAAAATTGTTGGGATAGTTGGATGAGGGGAGCCGGGCCGCCGCCGGTTAAAACCAAATACGGCTGGTTAATTTTTTATCACGCTATAAACGAGCGCGACCCCGGGAAATATAAAATCGGGGCGATGCTGTTGGACTTGTATGACCCGTCTAAAGTTATCTGCCGTTTAAAAGAACCGATTTTGGAACCCGACGAAGCATATGAAAATAACGGTTTTAAATCCGGCGTTATTTACGCTTCCGGAGCCGTTGTCAAAAACAAAACGCTTTTTTTTTATTTCGGTGCCTCTGACAATTATGTTTGCGTTGCTTACGCCGGTTTTGACGAATTTGTGGAATCTTTAAGAAAAGAAGTCAAGCCAAAACTGCGGCGGAAAATAATAAGGCAATTATAATATGCTGCAGATTAAACGTTCTCCGGAAAATCCAATATTGTTGCCGGATAGAAATCATTTTTGGGAAGCGGACGCGGTTTTTAACCCGTGTCCTATTATTGTCGGCAATAAAATAAATCTTTTTTATCGCGCCGCGGCCTCTTCTGAAAACTATGACGGTTTTTCAATCCAAATTTCTTCAATCGGACAGGCTGTCGGTTCGGATGGCATTCATTTTAAAGACCGCTGGCAGTTTATAAGGCCGGAATACGACTGGGAAAGATACGGCTGTGAAGACCCGCGGGTTACGAAATTTAACGGCAAATATTTTATTTTTTATACCGCGCTTTCCAAATTTCCTTTTTCCGCCGAAGGGATAAAAATCGGAGTTGCCGTAACTAAAGATTTTAAACATATTGAAAAGCATCCGGTAACGCCTTTTAACGCTAAAGCAATGGCGCTTTTTCCGGTTAAAATAAAAGGGAAAATCGCGGCTGTTTTGACTGTTAATACGGACCAGCCGCCGGCTAAAATCTGTCTGGCGCTTTTTAATAAAATTGAAGATATCTGGTCAGAAGATTATTGGGAACGGTGGTATGGTTCGCTTGATAAGCATGTTATTGTCTTACAGAGGTCAACAAACGACCATATTGAAGTTGGCGCGCCGCCTGTCAAAACCAACAAAGGCTGGCTTCTGGTCTATTCTTATATTAAAAACTATTTTTCAGGTCCGGCGGTTTTCGGCATTGAAGCGGCTCTTCTTGATTTAAAAAATCCTTTAAAGATTATAGGAAGAACCAATAAGCCTCTTTTAATTCCCGAAGAAGGTTATGAACAGCATGGCCGGGTTCACAATATTGTTTTTCCTTCCGGTGCTTTGGTTAAAAATAATAAACTGATGATTTATTACGGAGCCGCCGATACTTCCTGCTGTGTTGCAAGCGTCGGATTAAAAGAGTTTGTTAATGAGCTTATATCTCCAAGCTGTTCGGCTTTGGTAAAACGTTTTTCCGATAATCCGATTATTAAACCGGCGGGAGAACATCCTTGGGAAGCCAAAGCTGTTTTTAATCCCGGAGCCGTTGACCTTGGCGGCCGCATCCATCTTTTATACCGCGCAATGTCCAATGACAATACTTCGGTATTGGGATATGCTTCAAGCCCGGATGGTTTTCATTTTAATAATCGTTTAGCGGAGCCTGTTTATGTTCCGCGGGAAGATTTTGAAAAAAAAAATCAAGCGGGAGGAAATTCCGGCTGTGAAGACCCTCGTTTGACCGTAATCGGCAATAAAATTTATATATGTTACACGGCTTTTAACGGCGTTGGTCCGACCCGTGTCGCATTAAGCTCTATTTTAATAAACGATTTTTTGGCAAAGCGTTGGAATTGGGCAAAGCCGGTTCTTATTTCTCCTCCGGATACAGATGATAAAGATGCGGCGATTTTTCCCAAAAAAATTAAAGGCAAGTATGCGATTCTGCACCGGCTTGGTTTTAGTATTTGGATAGATTTTGTTGATAATTTGAATTTTGACGGTAAAAGCAAATGGATTAAAGGCAGGGTTTTAATGAATCCGCGTTCCGGCCAATCTGATAGCATTAAAGTCGGAATTACCGCTCCGCCGATAGAAACAAAAAATGGATGGCTTTTGATTTATCATGGGATTTCCAGGTCCGACAGTCATTATCGCGTCCGGGCCGCTCTGCTTGACCGTTCAAATCCGGCTGTTGTTTTAGCCAGAACCCGCGACCCTATTTTTGAGCCGGAAACCGATTATGAAAAACAAGGCATAGTTAATAATGTGGTTTTTCCTTGCGGCGCGATTCTTATAAAGGACCAGCTGTTTTTTTATTACGGAGCGGCTGATAAAGTTATAGCCGTTGCCACGGCAAAACTCGGCGATATTTTGAAACTTTTTTAATTTTTTTGCAAAAATCTTTAAGATGAAGTAAGATTTTTACAGAATATTTAATATAAATTTAAAAAGGAGGGAATCATGCGGCCGACAAACCTTAAAAGCAAGATTTTTTTGGATAGCGCTGATCCAGAAGAAACAAGAGAAGCTGTTGCTTTATTGGGATTTCTTGACGGTCAGACAACCAACCCGACTTTAATCGCTAAAAATCCGGCGGTAAAAGGATATTTAAACGCCGGTGGGAAACTTAATAAAAACAATATTGATAATTTTTATCGTTTAGTGGCAAAAGAAATTTCAGGTTTAATTCCCGGTGGTTCAGTGTCAGTGGAAGTGTATGCCGATAAGGAAACATCCACGGAGTCAATGGTCAGGGAAGCTGAAAATATGTTTGGCTGGATTCCGAACGCGCATATAAAATTGCCGATTACAAGCGAAGGACTGATAGCGGCCAATTATCTTGTTAAAGAAAAGATCAGAGTTAATATGACTCTTTGTTTTTCCGAGGAGCAGGCCGCGGCTGTTTATATTAGTACTAAGGGAGCGGTCAAAGGCCAGGTTTTTATTTCGCCTTTTATCGGGCGACTTGATGATCGTGGAGAAAACGGAATGGATTTGATTAAAAATATTATAAAAATGTACAGGCAAAGCGATGGCCATGTTGAGGTTTTAACGGCAAGCGCCAGAAATTTGGATCATTTTTTTTATGCCATTCAATTGGGTTCTGACATTATCACCGCGCCGTTTAAAATACTTAAAGAATGGGCTGACAAAAAATTTCCTTTGCCGCAAGAAAATTATTTTTATAACCGATCGGAATTAAGCCGGATTGCTTATAAAAATCTTGATTTGAATAAAAGCGTTAAAACGTTTAATATTGCTCATGATTTAACAGACGCCGGCATCATCCGTTTTTCCGAAGATTGGAACAAGTTAATAAGTTGAAATCCGGAATTTAAAAAGCCGCTGTAAATAAAACAGCGGTTTTTATTTAGTGATATAATAAACTTGATGGTTTATGCGGTTATTAAAAGATTATTTGATATTATCGGTTCTGGGTTGGGATTATTGTTAATCGCGCCTTTTTTTCCATTTATTGCTTTGGCTATAAAAATTGAAAGTTCCGGTCCGGTTTTGGTAAAGCTGGCGCGGGTCAGTTCCGGCCGGATTATTGAAGTTTATAAATTCCGTTCAATGGTTCGCGGCGCCCGTTATCTTAAGCCTATGCTGGTATCTTTTAATGAGCGCGCTAACTCGCCGTTTTTTAAAATTAAAAATGATCCTCGTTTAACTAAAGTTGGCAAATTTTTGAGAAAATTCCGTTTGGATGAATTTCCCCAGCTCATTAATGTTTTAAAAGGCGAACTGGCTCTTGTCGGTCCAAGGCCGCATGAACCGGAAGAAGTTATTCATTATCCTCATCCATACAAGCATCTTCTTCTGGCTAAAGCCGGAGTAACCGGTTTGTCGCAAGTCAGCGGCGCATCAAGTCTGCTCTTTTTAAAAGAACTGGCTTTTGACGATTATTATTTAAAAAATCAGTCTATATGGTTTGATATGAAAATTATTTTAAAAACATTGGCAATTTTATTTTTTGACCCGACAGCGGTGTAAAAAAATTTAAAATTGAAAACTGATAACTGATAATTTATGATTGAGAGATGCGCGTCGCGATTGCCCACGATTATTTAAACCAATACGGCGGAGCCGAGCGGGTTTTGGAAGCGATTATGGAAATTTTTCCCAAGGCGCCGGTTTACACTCTTTTATACGATGAAGCCAGGACATTGGGGCGTTTTCAGAAGTATGATGTCAGGCCGAGTTTTTTGAATCGTTTTGAAGCGGCAAGAAATCATCATCGCAGGTTTATTCCGATTTTTCCTCTGGCGCAGGAGTTGATGAATATAGGCAATAATTTTGATTTGCTGATTTCTTCAAGCGCGGGTTTTGCGAAAGGCATAAGATGCGGCCAAACCCGCCATATTTCTTATTGCCATACCCCGCTTCGTTATGCCTGGGAGCCGGACTATCTTGACGGTTATTCCGGTTTCGGAAATCCTTTGATGAAAATTTTAGCCAAGCCCGCGCTTCAAGCGCTTCGCTGGTGGGATTTTAGAGCCAGCCGAAAAGTTGATGTTTTTTTGGCTAATTCAGAATTTATAGCAAAACGGATTAAAAATTATTACAACAGGGAAGCCGATGTTCTTTATCCTCCGGTGGACACTAAAAAATTTTATTATAAGGTCAAAGGTCAGAAGTCAAAGGTCAAAGGTTATTATCTGATGGCCGGTCGGTTTCTTCATTATAAACGTTTTGATTTGGGAATCGCGGCTTTTAATCATTTAAAATTGCCTCTTAAAATAATCGGCGCCGGACCGGAGTTTTTCAATCTTCAAAAAATGGTAAAATCGCCATTTATTGAATTTATTTCTTTTGTTGACAGCGCAACTAGACTTCGTGATTTATACAGCAATGCCAGCGCGCTTATTTTCCCGCAAATTGAAGATTTTGGCTTGGTCGCCGCTGAAGCCCAGGCCTGTGGCTTGCCGGTTATCGCTTATCGCGGCGGCGGGGCAAAAGAAATTATCCAGGAAGGCAAAACCGGAATATTTTTCGACCGCCAGACGCCTGAAGCTATAATAGAATCTGTTCTGAAATTTTCAAAGATCCGTTTTCGCCGCGCCAGCATCAGCAAAACCGCCCAACGTTTTTCAAAAGAAAATTTTAAAGCGAAATTTAAGGAAATATTAAAAAATCAATTCGGCGAATTTTGATTTTTTAAAATATTTTAACATTCTCACATTCTTAAGAATATGAGAATGTTTTTTATATAAAAAAACATCCGGTTTATAGGATGCTTTTTTAAGCTAATAAAATTATTTTTGGCCTAAAAATTTAGAGAGTTGGGGAGAGCACGGCGATTGCAACTGCAATTGCTTCGTCAAGATTAGAAACAATAAAGCCTGAAACTTCTCGAATCATTGCATGGTCATGAATATTGTCTTTTTTCATAACAACAATAATCGGCTTTCGCCAAGCGTCAGCCCATGCGATTTCCATAACTGAACCGATAGAAATTTTGTTGGTTCCGAGAAAATTAACAAGAATCATATCGCAACGCATGACATCCATTCGGTCGCGACAGGTAATTCCTTTTTGACAACTCAGCGGATATTCTTCATATGAATCTTTGATGTTTTTTTCGGTGGCAAGATATTTTTTACCGCGCATCGGAGAAATTGCTTTGATATGCGGCGGGAGTTTGCTTGCAACATATTCACGCCAATCGGTGCTTTCGCCATATGAAACGCCTGTGATTGGGCCAGCGCAATATAATAGAAATTCTTTCATTGCTTTTCTCCTGTATTTAAAAAAATGTGAATTTAACTATTTTAAGATTAGTTCGGCTTGGTTATTTCTGTCAATATTTCGTAATTGACTTTATGATAACATTCCAATATTCTCAAGAATGTCGGAATATTAAAAAATAATATCTTAAACTTAAGAACGTGAAAACAGCGAAACAATTAGAAAGGTATTTTAAAGGCGCGGCTAACCATCGGCGGTTAGACATTTTATTTTTGGTCGCTAAAAGCGATGGCATAACTTTAGAAAAAATTGCCGAAAATTTGAATTGCAATTTTAAAACAATTTCTGAACATACCAGAAGACTTGTTCAGGCCGGGCTTTTAAATAAGAAATATCAAGGCCGCCGGGTGCTGCATTCGCTTTCACCTTACGGTCAAAGATTTTTTGATTTTACAAGGAAATTTTGATAAACAACATTCCAATATTCTTGAGAATGTTGGAATGTTGTTTGGATGATTTTGTTAAAAAAATATACGGCGAAATATGCGTTTTGACATTATTACAATTTTCCCGAAAATTTTTGATTCTTATTTTAACGAATCAATTTTAAAGCGCGCTATAAAAAACGGCCTGATTAAAATTAATATTCATAATCTTCGCGATTTTACAGCTGATAAGCATAAAAAAGTGGATGATAAGCCTTATGGCGGAGGAGCCGGAATGGTGCTGATGGCCGAGCCGATTTTAAGAGCGGTTGGAGTTGTTAAAAAAGCCGTTATGAGGGCATTGACGAGCGCGTTAAAACCGCTTTAAAAGCCGATGAAATTTCCATTGGCCGATATGTGCTTACCGACGGCGATGTGGCGGCGATGGCTGTTATTTCGGCGGTCAGCCGTTTATTGCCAGGAGTTATCAGGTTTGAATCTTTAGCAGAAGAATCATATTGGGAATCTTCGCTTAAAGCCGAAGAAAAATCCGGTAGTGAAACCGTTGAATATCCGCATTATACCAGACCCGAAGTTTTTAAATATAAGGGTAAAAAATATCGCATTCCGAAAATTCTTTTAACCGGCAACCATAAAAAAATACAGGAATGGCGCAGAAGTAAGATGAAGCACAAGGTTGCATTATAGTTTGTTTTATGTTATATTAGTGGCAGAACAATCGCACATTTCTAACAGAAAGGAGCGGATGAAAATGAAAGAGAAATTAGCGATGTATGCCGGAACGTTTGACCCGCTCACTATCGGTCATCTATGGATGATCGAGCAGGGAGCGATATTGTTCGACAAACTCGTTGTCGCAATCGGAATCAATCCCGAGAAGCGTTGTATGTTCTCGGCTGATGATCGATTTGAGATGATTCAACGATCTGTTGAGCGATTCGAGAATGTCAGAGTCAGTAGCTTCACGAATCAATTTCTCATCGCTTATGCTCAATCAGTAGGCGCACAGTTCGTGCTTCGTGGTATCAGAACTGAAAGCGACTACGAATATGAGCGTGTGATGAGAAATATCAACGGCGATCTAAACTCCGGCATCACGACAATTTTTCTGATGCCGCCGCGTGGAATCGTTGAAGTCAGCTCAAGCATGGTGAAAGAATTGATTGGACTAGAGGGATGGGAAACAATAGTAAAAGGATACCTTCCCGAACCTGTGTTTAAAAAACTGAAGGAGGCTCATTATGCGAAATAAAAATGAACAACAGTGGCTGGCGTTATGGAAACGTCTTGGTGCGAAGGGAGACGCGTGCACCATTTACAACGACCTTGTTGCGCGATATTCCGAAACGCACCGAGCGTATCACACACTGGAACACATCAGGCATTGTTTTGACGAGTTTGAACAAGTTCGATATCTCGCAATGAATCCCGATGCTATTGAATTGGCTCTTTGGTATCACGATATAGTTTATGACACTCACGCTAAAGACAATGAGGAGAAAAGCGCAGGACTTGCCGTAGCGGTTTTGATACAATCTTCTATGCCTAGAGATTTTGTAAGATATGTAATGAACCTTATTTTAGCAACAAAGCATATTGAGATTCCAGTTGATATTGATACCCAACTCATAGTTGATATTGATCTTTCTTCGCTTGGGTTGCCCAATCAAGAATTTGATCGAAATTCACGCAATATTCGTAAGGAATATCAGTGGGTTGCCGATGATCTGTTCATCGCAGGACGATCGGCAATGCTAAAGTCATTTCTCAAGCGATCGAATATCTATTCAACACAGTTTTTCCGCGACAAGTATGAAGCGCAAGCTAGGCGAAACATTATTCGCTCTCTTGCGTAATTCTCTAATCGCTTGTAATACCAAAAGGTGTTACGAGCGATTTTTCTTTTAAAAAAGAAAACATCCAGCGGATTGACCTCGTTAAAGACAAGACGTGGACACTGATAAAACACAATTTGTTGTAATGTATATAAAAAATATTTATAAGGTAAAAATTATAACATGCGTCCGCGGCCTCTAATGGGGTTGATTTTTTTTAGCGATTTGTTGTAGACTTATGGGATGTCAAATGATGTTTTAGAAATTGAAAAAACCGCGCCGGAAACCGGAGCCAATGACGCGCTTTTGGTTGAAATGATGCAAGCGGGTATTCATTACGGCCATAAAAAATCAAAAACCAATCCGAAAATGAAGCCGTATATTTTCGGCGTTAGAAGCGACATTGAGCTTATAGATTTGAATGCCACTTTGTCGGCGCTTGAAAAAGCCGTTAATTTCCTGAAAGAAGTTAAAGCTAAAGGCGGTTTAGTTTTATTGGTTGCGACCCAGCCTGCCGCGCGTGAAATTATTCTGCATCTGGCGGAAAAATTCAATTATCCTTATGTCGTTAACCGCTGGCTCGGCGGCACTCTGACCAATTTTAAAGTCATCAGGAAGCGGACCGAATATTTCCAGCAGCTTAAAAAAGACAAGGAAAGCGGAAATCTGGATAAATACACCAAAAAGGAACGGCTGAAAATTTCCGAAAATATTGACAAAATGAAAATTCTTTTCAGCGGGCTTGAAACTTTGACTCGTTTGCCGGATGCCGTTGTGGTTGTTGACATTAACTTGCATGATACCGCTGTCAGGGAAGCACGCCGTTCTAAAATTCCGGTTGTTGCTTTAGTTCATACCGATGCCGACCCGACTTTGATTGATTATCCTATTCCGGCTAACGATAACGCCAAGTCAAGCATAGATTGGATTTTAAAAAGAATAGAAAGTGAAATTGAAAAAGTGGAAACAATTGTCGCTGTTCCTGTTTCTGATTCAGCGCCTTTGCAAAATATCAATAATTAACAACCTGCTTTATTTATGAATGATATTCAAAGATTACGTGAACAAACCGGCGCAGGCGTAATGGAATGCCATAAAGCTTTAAAAGACGCCGTTGGCAATTTTGATAAAGCTTTGTTGCTTATAAATGAAAGGGGGTTGATTAAAGCTCAGAAAAAATCCGAGCGGACAACTAAAGCTGGAATCTTGGTTTCTTACATACATAATGAAAGAGTCGGGGTTTTATTAGAGGTTCGCGCTGAAACCGATTTTGTGGCGCGTTCCGTTGATTTCAAACAGTTGGCGCATGAATTGGTGATGCAGATTGCGGCGATGAATCCGGCTGACCCGTCCGCGCTTTTGGCTCAGCCGTATATTAAAGACGAATCAGTGAGTATCGGCGACTTCATTAAAAAATCAATCGCTAAGTTTGGAGAAAATATAGAAGTTGCCAAATTCTGCCGTTTTGAGTTATAATAAATTAGCTTTTAGCTTTTAGTTTTTAGTAAACGAATATATTATGTATGATTTAATACTACAATTGGCGGTGTTTTTTAGTTTGGGCGCAATAATTTATTTAGTTTCACGCGCCTTACCAAGGATAAATGATGTTGAGATTGAGGTTAAAACTCCGCTTGCCCGTTTTGATAGTTTTTTGGCAAAATTGCCTTTGGAAAAGCTGGATGCTATTTTTGGCAGTTTTTTGGAAAAAGCTTTACGTCGTTTCCGGGTTGGGGTTTTACGCCTTGATAATTGGTTGAATTATAAAATTAATCAGGTTAAGGAAACAAACGGAACTAACGGAAACGGCAAAAACAGCTTTAACGGCCAGCACGCGCTTTTACAGGAAAATAGCGCGGAAGAAAAATAATTTTGCGTGGGTGGCAGAGCGGTCAAATGCATTTGTCTGTAAAACAAACGCCCTTGTGGCTACGCAGGTTCGAATCCTGCCCCACGCACCAATACAAAACCCGGCTTTAAAGCCGGGTTTTGATTTTTTTTATAGATCATTGTTTAATTAAATAATGCGACTATTTATTATTTTATTGGCTGTTATTTTATCGGCTGGCGCGGTATTATTTTTATTAATGAATAATAATCAAAAATCAGTTCAAGAGCCGGACGTTAGCGGTTCAATGCCCGTTTTGAGCAATAGCAACCATTTAATAATTTTGGAAACAAATTTAGGAGCAATCAGTTTTCAGACTTATGACGTTGATGCTCCGAAAACATCGCAAAATTTTATTGATTTGGCTAATAAAGGTTTTTATAATAATCTTGTTTTTCATCGGGTGATTAAAGGATTTATGATACAAGGCGGTGATCCGAAAGGGGATGGCACTGGCGGTCCGGGTTATGAATTTGCAGACGAACTTGATCCCCGGACAGAATCTTATAAGGCTGGTTACAAAAAAGGCGTGGTGGCTATGGCGAATGCCGGTCCAAACACCAACGGCAGCCAGTTTTTTATAATGCTGGAAGATAATCCTTTGCCGAATCTCTACACTATTTTCGGGAAAGTCGTGAAAGGCCAGGAAACGGTTGATGCGATAGGCAATGTGAAAACCGGAACTAACGACCGGCCGCTGGATCCTGTTATTATTAAATCGGCAACCGTTGAAGAACTAAAATAATTTTGCCACCTTAGCTCAGCGGCAGAGCAACACTTTTGTAAAGTGAAGGTCCTCGGTTCAAATCCGAGAGGTGGCTCAAAAATCGGAAAGTTTAATTTTTGAGTATCTTTACGACTGCGCTCGAACCTACTTTATCAGAAAATCCTGATGCTGGATAGTGCCGCGCAGTAGGCGCGGCACTGAACCGAAAACGCTCGGGCGCGGCGGAATTCCTCCTCCCAACACCTCCTTCCGCCGCGCCCTCGCTCAAACAAAATTTTTTGCGATTGTGCTTATGAAATTTACCGAAAGACAAATTTTTGGTATTATTGAAATGAAATATAATTATGGCACTGACAAAATGTGGTGAGTGTGGCGGCGAAATATCCGATAAAGCAATAAGCTGTCCGCATTGTGGCAATCCTATCCGTGCTGAGATAAAACCAAAAGCGATAGAGGTAAGTGTTGAGCCGCCACAGCAAGATAAAGAAGTTGCCGAAGCAAAACCAGCGACTTCACTAAAAAGATTATTGAAACTAGCCGCTCTTTCGGTCGGTATATTTATTTTGTTAGCACTTGCTTCCACATTGCTGATGCGAATCGCGCCCGCAAATGCTTTCTTTCAAAAATTTCTCCAATTTACACAAGATATTCCGAGTGCAGTTACAAAAATAGTTTCAGGAGTTTTTAATAATGAACAATCTATTTCTTTACCACGCGGAGTATCGCCGTCTCAACAGACACCCGTCGTTGATCCTCTTGCAATCCAAACCAATCCAGACGGGTCTAAAATTTATCCGGTTCAGTATAATAATCTTTGGGGCCACGAATTTTATACCAGCAAAATAGATCAAAGCGGCAGTATAGATATAGGCTCAGAGCCAAAACAGAGCATCGCAAAACTCCTAAATTCGTTGGGGTTTCCGCCGACTTTAACAAAAAATTTAATTTTTGTTCACATTGACCCAACAATTGTAAAGCAGACCGACCGATTAAAAATTCCATGGGCAGGTGGCAATGTCTATGTTTCGCTTCAACCTCAAGGCGGAACATATCAGAATGTGTATGGAGGTTCAGTTATTGCCTTAAATAATCTAGTGGGTTACAACCCCCCTGTCCTTGTACACGAACTTGGACATTTAATCGGTGCTCAACTTACGGATGAAGAATGGAAGCAATATTACAAATTGAGAGGTATACCAAGCGATACACAGCGAAATTTAAGTAATTGGAATTTATCGCCAACCGAAGATTTTGCTGAGGTTTACAAAAATACTTATGGATTCGGAGATGTGCAAACACAATACGGATTGCTTGTAGAAACTAGTTGGGGAGATTTAATGACACCCTGTTCAAGCATCGCATTGGATTTACAAAGAGCATGGCTCGAAAAATATGGGAAAAAAGATAAATATGGATTTATGTATGAAACGAGCGAGATGGACAAAGCAAAAGCCGCAATTCAATCAGACCCAACTCTTCAAGCTTGCAGGGCAAAAAATATACAAGGCCGGTTCGGAGCTAATTACGCCCGACAAGTAAACGATTCTACTAAAAATTTTGTTAGAAATATCGTTGCCAGATTAAATGCGGACCGTTAATTTATTTTCGCTTAATAAAGAGGAATGGAATCATTCCTACACTGAGAACAATATCAAGGAACGCGAACAATCTGTTTGGCGAAGCTTCTTTCTGTGTTGCCCCGGCAAAAATATTTATCCAGAAACTTGGGCTAATGATTAAATTTATTGCAACGATGATAAAAACCGTAATTCCAAGTTTCCTGTCTCCACCGAGCAACGCAATGATTCCCAATATGGTCGCTGGAATAGTTATAAAAATTGGACCAACAACCGGCACAAGAGCAGATGCGATTGCGGCGACCAACGCCAATACTCCAAATGCCCTAGCCCATGCCGGAACTTTATCAACAATTCGGATGTCTTTTATTGATTCTTCGGACATGGGTTAATTATATCTGATTTGAGCACAATCGCAAAAAATTTTGTTTGAGCGAGGGCGCGGCGGAAGGAGGTGTTGGGAGGAGGAATTCCGCCGCGCCCGAGCGTTTTCGGTTCA
>JACPKE010000026.1 GCA_016187205.1 Candidatus Brennerbacteria bacterium
AAAGCCCTGACGCCGGAAAACTTGGAAAAAATTTACGGCCGCCACCCGGCGCTTTTTCATCATATTCATAACAATGATAAATGAATTATTATTAACGCTTTTACTTTCCGGTGCTATAGCTTTGACAGGCGGTTTAGTCGGAGCTTTTGCCTTAATGCGCCGCATGGCCCTTGCCGCTGACCCGATGTCCCATATCGCCTTGCCGGGCATAGGCTTAGCTTTGCTTTTTCAAATAAATCCCGTTATCGGAGGAGCTGTTTCGCTGATTACCGGAGCTTTTTTAATATGGCTGATTGAAGAAAAAACCAAAATTAATATTGAAGCCGTTATCGGCGTTGTCTTTGCCGCGGCCCTTGCTATTGGAACGATTATCACGCCCCAAGAAGAACTGATTGAAGCCCTTTTCGGAACATTAACTTCTCCATCCGGCGCCGAACTGGCTATTGGCTTATTATTCAGCGCCGCTATATCAATGTTTATTTTAAAATACCGGCACCGCATCGCTATTACCCTCATCTCAAAAGAACTGGCTGTTGCTTCGGGTATTAAAACTTCGCTGCTTAATTTTCTTTTTCTGGCTGTTTTTGCAATAAGCATTATCCTTGGTTTAAAATTTCTTGGCGCGTTGCTGATGGGATCGCTTATTATTATTCCCGCCGCTATGGCGCGCAATATCAGCTGGAATTTTAACTCTTTTCTGGCTATATCAGCCGTCGCATCTTTTTTTTCAATGATAACTGGCGTCCTAGCAAGCCTGTATTTTAATTGGCAGCTCGGACCGTCTGTTATTACAATAGCTTCCATATTATTTTTAATAACCTTGGTTAAAAGATATAATTAAATTAGCTTCATTAGCTTTCAGCTTCGTTAGCTTATTAGACAATTACGAACGCAACTAAATTAATAAAACTAATAAAATGCAAAAAATCATTATCCAAGAATTAAAAAGTCCGGGTTGCCAAATCTGCGCCCGTTTTGAAGATTTCTGGAAAAACAAAATCGCCGGCCAATTTCCCAACGCGGAACTTAAAACAATAGACGTGACAACTCCGGAAGGCCAGGAACTGGCGCAAAAATATATGATTTTCGCCTCACCCGGCCTGATTATTAACGGAGAATTATTTTCAACCGGCGGCTATGATGAAGATAAGTTTATTGATAAACTGAAAAAGTTGAGTGAATGATTAAATATGAATATTCAACCGCCGGAAATTTCCCCCGTATCGGAAGGCAGTCCCGCGAAGCGGGCGTCGGAAACCGAGGGTGTCCGAAGCGGGGGTCGGGGGAAATTTGAACTCGGCGGTTATGACGAACAAAAATTCTTAGACAAGTTAAAAACCTTGAGTAAATAATCAACAAATGAAGTTACTTTTAACGTCTGGCGGTATTACAAATAAATCAATTGCTGATGCATTATTTAGTTTGACAGAAAAAAAACCGGAAGATACTACACTGATTTTCATCCCAACAGCGGCTAATGTTGAGACCGGAAATAAGGATTGGTTTATCAATGATTTAATTAATTTAAAAAAACTTAATTTAAAGTCAATTGAAATCACTGATATTTCTGCAGTGGACGAAAAAATTTGGAAACCAAGCATTGAAGGCGCTGACGTGCTGTTTTTTGAAGGCGGCAACACCTATTATCTGATGGAATGGTTAAATAAATCTGGACTGACTAAAATGTTGCCTGATTTATTAAAAAACAAAGTTTATGTTGGAGTAAGTGCTGGTAGTATGATTACAAACAAAGATTTATCATTAAAAATCTCACAGATTGTCTATGGTGAAGATTTGGATAAAAATTATGAAATGGCTGGCCTTAATTATGTTAATTTCTATTTTCTACCCCATTTAAATTCTCCTTATTTCATAAATTTACGCGAAAATTTTATAAAAAATACTTGCAAGGATATAAGCGAAAAAATATACGTTTTAGATGATGAATCGGCTATAAAAATAGTAAATGATAAAATTGAAGTAGTTAGTGAAGGAAAATGGTTTGTAATTAATTAAAAATAAATGGAAACTAATTCCCAAAATACTCAACAAACCGCGGGGTCTCGCTGGCCGCTTATAACGCTGGCAATTGTTTTGCTCGGCATAAGCCTTAGCGGTTTAATCTGGCTTTTCGGATTCAGCCAGAGTTCGCCAATTGGCGCCGGCTGGTGGCTGTTCAGTTTTGCCGCCGGACTTTCAATGATTGTCCTGCCCTGCACTTTGCCTTTGGCTTTTGTGATTGTGCCGCTATCTTTAGGAAAAGGGCCGCGCAAAGGACTGGGAATCGCTTTAGCTTTTGGTTTAGGAGTAGCCATCACTCTAAGCTTGTACGGCGTATTTGCCGCTATTCTTGGAAGTGTGGCAATCGGCTCTTTAGGCGCGCCTTTAGAGGCTGTTAAAAACTGGCTGTATGTTATAGCAGGAATTTTTGCTTATCTCTTTGCTTTAGGCGAACTGGGCTTGATTAATTTCAGAATGCCGAGTTATACAGGCGCGGTTCCGTCATTTATTCAAAAACAGCAGGATTATTTAAAGGCTCTATTGTTGGGATTATTTTTAGGCAATGTCGGAGTCGGCTGTCCTCATCCGGCAACTCCGGTAATCCTTACCCGCATCGCGGTTTCAGAAGATGTTTTTTATGGCTGGATGTTATTTTTAGTTCACGCCATAGGCCGAATAATCCCGCTTATTCTTCTTGTTATCCTGGCGCTTCTGGGAATTAACGCCTTGTCATGGCTGACTAAAAACCAGAAAAAAGTAGAGCGTATGACCGGCTGGGCGATGGTTTTCGTTGCCGGATTTATTTTAACCTTGGGACTTTTTACCCACGACGGCTGGGTTTACTCAGGCCAGCACGCGCTTTTTGAAATTATTACCGCTGAAAGTTTCTGGACCAATATAATAGCCGGACGGTTAGGCTCGGGCGCGCCGCACGCTCACAGCCTACCTGGCGGAACAGGGCTTTTCGGACTGCCTTATTGGCTGTATTCATGGACATTAGTGGCGCTTTGGATAATCCCGCTTTTTTGGTACTGGCGCCGCGAAAAAAAATCGCTGGCTGAAATTACAAACGAAGCAGATCACGCTCACCGCGCTTCTTATTTAAAATTAATGCTTTTTACTTTTATCAGCTTAACGGCTTTTCTGGCTGTTGTTTTCGGATATGCCCTGCCCGAATGGTTTGTTAATCATAAATCGGCTGAAACCGAAGAAATGATGAGCGAAGTCCCGGATATTAAAGCTGGATTGATTTTTAAACAGCCAATAATTGCCAATACAGAACAAACCATAACAATCGCTTTAAAAGATGAAGCTGGCCAGCCGCTTACCAACCTTGAAACCGGCCATAGCCGCCTATTGCACGCCGTAATTATATCCGAAGACCTTAAAACATTCGCCCATATCCATCCGGAAGATTTTAATGTGATAACTCTCCAAAATCTGGCAAAAGCCGAATTTGAAATAAAATACAATTTCCCAAAACCAATGCGTTATTTAATGGCGGTTGATTTCCGGCATCAAGGCCATGATATTTCAAAAAAATTTATAATCAGCGCGGCCGGAGATAAAGAAAAAATATTAATTGAAAAAAATCTTGAACTGAATAAAAAAATCAACGATTACTCAATAACGCTGGAAACTGATCCGACGCAACCGCTTTCCAATGAAGAAACGCATTTGCTTTATCGTATAGAAAAAAATTACCGGCCGGTTAAAGACCTGGAATTCTATCTTGACGCGCCGGCGCATCTTTCCATAGTCAGCGCGGATCTTTCAACTTTTATTCATACTCACGGCGAAATTCCGAAAAAACAAACGGCTTCCGTAAACTTTAATCCGTATATTTTCTACCCAACTCCGGCGCTTGCTCACGGCCTGGAAGAAAATGAAACAATAGCGCCGGAGCAAAAATTCGGCCCGGATATCGCGGCTCATGTTATTTTCCCTTACCCGGGACTTTACAAAATATTCGCCGAATTCAACCATCAAGATAAAATTATCTTAACCGATTTTATGGTTGAAATCGGGGTTGGTAAAAATACCGGCCTTATAATGCCGGCTCACGGTCATTAATTAACACTTTACGAGGCCGAGCCTCGTAAAGTTAATTTATCTAAAACTAGACCGGCGCGGCCTTAAACCCAAGTTCTTCTATATTTTTTATAATATCCGCTTCTTTGATTTTTTCTTCTTCATATTCCACTTCGGCTTTTTTAGAATTATAATCAACGCTCACCGACTTTATTCCGTCAGTATTGGACAAATACATCTGAATTCCAGTTGAGCAAGCCCCGCAATGCATGCCTTCTATGTTGAAAGTTTCTTTAATTAAGGCCATTTTAAAATTTTAACATTAAACTCCCGCTAACGCCAAATAAAAATTAGCTGCTTGTTAAACTATTTTAACTGGCATAAATTTATCGCGCCGCTTTTAATTTATTCAAAAGAACCACCAGCTGGTTTAAAAGTTCTATCAATTTCAAACTTACGGCTTTAACGGTATTTTCATAAGCGTTTGCATTTTCAACATTTACGTTTTTCACCGCGCTTATTTCTGCCGTCATTGTTGTTCCCGCTGACGTTGAAACCGTTGCCACTATGGTGTAAAAGGCCAACGCTTCCGAAACCGCAAGGTTACTGCTTGAATCCATTGACATTAAACGAAAACAATATTTTTTATCCGCCTCAAGGTTTTCAAGGTAAATTTCATGAGAAATTTTCGCCATTATATCGGGCGGTTTCGAATATTTATTCTCATAAATACGGTCGTCTTTATCGCAATGAACAGCGTCATATGTAATTTGGGAGGAAGCCGGCTCGTTGGTTCTCCATAAAATTTCAGCGCCGGTCTCGCTTGGAATAACGTCAATCTTGCTTATAACAGGAGGCAGAGTGTCAACAAATAATTCGCCGCCTGACGCCGGAGCTTTAATAATAATAGTGCCTTTCCTGCTAACGTCTAAATGATTGTGAAATCCCCAACTGCCTACCTGCATAAGAGGATCGGTCGTAAATGTCTGTCCAAACGAAAGCGGCGCGGCCATATTAAGAGCTGTATAAAGCGTGTGCGCCGGATGAGGATTTGACTTGACTAAAACCGACGTTAAAGAATCATTATCAACCCAGCGAATTTGATCGCCGGGATTAATAGTAATGGTTCTGGGAATAAATCCGCAATCAGGGTTAGCAGGATTAGCGGAATTGCCAACATCGCAATCTATAGAAGGGTCGCCGGCTGACGGGTTTTCAATCCGAACATCATAAACCGCGGCTTTAACGGCATAAACGCCGAAAAAAATCCCGGCTATTAAAAACAAGACTGGCAATGCCTGTCTCATATATTATTAATATAAACAAATAACCCCCCCTCAAGCTTCGCTGTGGATAAGTTTTAAGATTGTTTCACTTCCCGGGTGAGTTTCGGCCTGCCCGCCGACAACCGCATAAATTATGGTTCGTGTCATAAATCTATATATAATCCCCTATATAAAGAATATTGATTTCTTTTACTTTTTTTAATTGCCGATCATTAGTTATAAAAATATCAGCTCCGTGTTCAATAGCCGTTGCCAAATGTATGGCATCCGGCGTTTTCAAATTATAATTTGCTCGCAGGTCAACTATCAAATTTACTAAATTTTGATCTACATTATAAATTTCAAGAGAGGAAAATTCGTTTATTATTTGCTGAAACTTTTTTTCTAAATCCTGCTCCTTGGATTTGCGAAAACCAGTAAGGACTTCAATTAAAATTAAAACAGAAGAGATGATTGTTAATTTATTATTTTCAGCTCGCTCAAAAATATTCTCGGCTAAAATGCTTAATTTTGGATGCTCTTCCAATAAATAAATATAAGCCATGGAATCTAAACCAATCCGTTTCGATTTACTCAAGAGATTTTGGAATTTTCTTATTTCCATTGCGCTTTCTCTCTTTTCAAATAGGCTTCTCCCCCGCCTAATTTTTTGAATGCGTTTTTGCCTAAACCTTTAAGAGCTTGTGTTAAACTTTTCGGCCGCGCTTCCAAAATAATCTGGTGATCTTTTGGACGAATGATCAATTTAGCTCCTGCCTTTAGCCCAAGTTCTTCAAGAATTCTCTTGGGCAAAGTTATTTGGTTTTTACTTGAAATAATTGTTTGTGGCATATTTGCTTTACTAATTAACATTTCACTTTACATATTATTATTAAGTAAAGCGACTGTCAAGGCATTAACTGTTATTCATATAAATTGCTATGCGTATCAATAACAAAAAATTCAACGGTGTCGTTGTTTAAATAATGATATAGCGCGCGATAATTCCCTGTAACATTTATACTTCTAAAATCTCGCCATTCTCCGTGAAGCGCGTGATTTTCCAATAAGGGATGATACGGATTATCAAGAAATAACTTAAGGCGCTTTTTGAATTGCGCCTGTATTTTGATTGAACATTTTTTATAACTTTTATTGAAACGGCTATGAAAATTTACCTTCATAATTTATTCAGATGTGCAATCGCTTCTTCATAAGTAAAAGGTCCAGCGGATTTTTTCCTCTTTTTTACGTCACGTCTAATCTGCTTCAACAGTGTTTGCAGACGCAGATTGGGTACCGGCGGAACGGAAAATAATACCCGTTTTTCACGCGCAAGCTCCCGCAAATAAGCATTAATGATTGTTCCTAACGGCAAACCAAGTTCTTTTGCCGTCTTTTGCGCTTCTTCTTTCACTTTTTTATCGGTTTTAATATTAAGTACTGTTTTCTCCATAATAACCTTAGTATATACTTAGGTTAAAGCCTGTCAACTAATATTTATTATTTTTTAATTAACTTTTTTTAATTTCTCTCGCGAATTTCGGTTCTTGGTACCGTTTTAACAAAAGCGAGTTGGTAACAACGGAAACCGAACTAAAAGCCATGGCAAATCCCGCGATTTCCGGCCTTAAAGCCGACTGGGAAAAATTAATAAAAAGCTGGCTTAGCGGTCCCAAGCTTTGAGCAGCAGACATAATCCAATCAGCAGGGCCAGCCGCGCCCTGGGTTATCAATAAATGCAATCCCGCAGCAATCGGAATGGCAACCACGTTATAAACAAAAGCCCAGAAAAAATTTTCCCAAATTTTTCTTAAAGTCCGCTTGGACAAATCAATCGCGGTAACAACATCCCGCAGATCATCCTTTATCAAAATAATTTCGCCGGTTTCTATTGCCACATCAGTGCCGGACCCGACCGCAATGCCCAAATCAGACTTAGCCAAAGCCGGAGAATCGTTAATGCCGTCGCCGACCATTGCCACTTTTTTCCCTTGTTTTTGAAGATTTTCAATAAGTTTTTCCTTATCCTGCGGTAAAACTTTGGCAAAATAATCAGTCATTCCGATCTGGGCGGCAATAGCTTTAGCGGTTTTTTCATTATCCCCGGTAATCATTAAAACCTCCTTGCCCATTTTTTTAAGCTCGCTGACCGCTTCCAAAGCATAGTCTTTAAGAGTATCGGCCATTGCCAAAAGTCCGGCGATTTTATTATCAACAGCGATAAAAACCACTGTTTTCCCCTGCTCCTGCAATTTTTCAAACTGCGGTTCATAAATCAAAAAATCAATATTAAAATCGGATAATAAAGATTCATTTCCGATTAAGATTTTAGAACCGCTGATTTCCGCTTCAATCCCTTTGCCGGAATGAGCTTTAAATTTTTGAGGTTCTGATAATTGCAATTTTCGGCTGTCCGCGGCGCGGATTACGGCTTTTGCCAAAGGATGCTCGGAACCTTTTTCCGCCGAAGCGGCCAAAATTAGAATTTCTTCTTCTTTTAATTCGCCTAAAATCGCAATATCAGTTACGGCCGGTTCGCCTTTTGTTAAAGTGCCGGTTTTATCAAAAGCAACTGCCGTGATATGCTTGGCTTTTTCCAGCGCTTCCCCGCCTTTTATCAAAATACCGGATTCGGCGCCGCGAGCAGTGCCAACCATAATCGCGGTCGGCGTTGCCAGTCCCAAAGCGCATGGGCAGGAAACCACCAAAACCGCAACCGCAAAAAGCAAAGAAGGCGCAAAAGTATAGCCTTGGACAAAATACCAGAAAGAAAAAGTCAGCAAAGAAAAAACAACAACGGTTGGTACAAAATACTCGGAAATCATATCAGCCACATCCTGAATCGGAGCGCGCGAAGCCTGGGCTTCTTCAACCAGCCGGACAATTTGATGAAGTAATGTATCCCGTCCGACTTTCGTGGCCCGGCATTTCAATAACCCGTAAGTATTCAGAGTCGCGCCGATTACTTCTTTGCCCGGGTCTTTTCCAACCGGCAAAGACTCGCCGGTTACCACTTTCTCGTCAACCGAAGATTCGCCTTCAATAACAATGCCGTCAGTCGGAATTTTGGATCCTGGCTTAACCAAGAAAATATCGCCCGCAACCAAAGCATCAAGAGACACTTCAGTTTCTTTTCCGTCTTTTATCACTACGGCTTTTTGCGGTGAAAGCTGAAAAAGCTTGCGAATAGCTTCCGAAGCCCGGCCCCGCGACAAAGCTTCAAAATACCGGCCAAGAATAATAAATGATATTAAAGCGGCGGAAGATTCCCAAAACGGATGGTCAATGCCTATCCATAAGCTTTGCCAGCCGCGATCAAAAGCAAAAGAAAAAAGAAAACCAACAGCGCTGTAAAAATAAGCCGCAGAAGTCCCAAGCACCACCAAAACATCCATGCTGGAAGCGCCGGCTTTTATCGCTGTCCAGGCATTTCTGTAAAACGGCCAGCCAGCGCCAAATTGAATCGGAGTGGTAAAAATCAAATAAATCCAGTTTAAATCAACAAAGATTCCGCCAGCGCAGCCTGATTCGCCGCCAAAAATATTCTGCCAAAAACTTCCCATATCGGCGCCAAAACATAAAGCGTGAATATGCGTCAGATTCAGCATATGCACCGCCATATAATAAATAATAATAGGCGTTGCCAGACCGAAACTAAAAATAACCCGTTTTTTCAAACTGCGAATTTCCTCCTTGCGGTGTTTTTCCGCCTCCTCCTCAACAGCGGCCTTATCTTTGGTTAAAATTAAAGTGTAACCCATTTTTTTAAGAACATCGGCGATTTTTTCAAGCGAAACTTGCTGCGGGTCATAATCAATCATTAATTTTTCCGCCCCGTAATTCGCGTTAACGGCATGCACCCCTTTCTCCCGCATCAAAGTTTTCTGAATCAAAATTGAGCAAGCGGCGCAATGCATTCCTTTGATTTTATAGACTTCTGATATGAATGGCATATAATTTATTATAACAAAGATGAATAATGGAAATAAATTTTATAAACTTTTATTTTTTGGATTTTTTTTAGTAACGTCAGGAATTGTTTATCAAAAATATTACCGGCCAATGGAAATAGCCCCAATTCCAAGAAATAACCAACCGCCGGTTGAAATAACTATGCGGGTTATTGAAGATAAATGGACATGGGATCCGGCAGAAATCAGAGTTAAGGCCGGAGATTTGGTTAGATTGCACATCACCAATGAAGACCCGTTTGACCACGGTTTTGCCGTGGAAGCATTTGGCATTAACCGCCGCCTTTTCGCGCGCCGCGAAACACTGGTGGAATTTCTTGCCTCTAAAGCAGGTTCATTTGGTTTTTATTGCTCTGTCCCCTGCGGCGAAGGGCACTACCGGCAAACCGGAATTTTATTCGTTGAGGAATAAAATTGAATTTAAGTTATTAAAAACCATAACCAACTAACTTATCTGAAATAAAAAAACGCCGCCAAATTGAAAATAGCGGCTTTTTAAATAGCGGGGTATTAATCTCATCCACTCTAATGTTTCAACAAATAAGCAGTAGCGGCCTCGATCTGAGTTTTGAAAGGACGCAGAATAAATTAATTAAGTTAATTAATTTCAAATAAATAAGGGGAAATAAACAAATATTTTAGGTAATAATTTTACAAAAGAGACGGTGCAGAAAAACCCAATTAAAATAAAAAATTATTTTAAAAAATTTTCTGCCTCACTAATACATTTTCCATATTCATCATAACCTACTGGAATTTCTAAACAGCTAACAGTTTTTATGCAATGTTCTTTTTCTTTAATATTTTCTATTTTAGCACAAATTTCTTTTTGATCAGAAACATTCTGAAAATAAAGAGAGGTTCTTTCAAAGCAATATGCTTGCATACTTAAGAAAGACGCTATTCCTCTTACTTTCAGCGTTAAATTTAAGGTTGAGCAAAATTCAACATCTTTAATCTCTCTATTCTTAAAAAGGTTCGTCTTCATTTGACCAGCGATAAAAGAATCAAGACAGCTTGTTCTTTTATCTATTTCTAATGATTTTTCACAAAATGAAACGTCATTCTTTGATGCGGCTAGTCTTCCTACGCAATGCGTATCTTGGTAATTATTACATCCGCTAGCCATATATAATTTAAACGGCAATATAAACGAGACAATTAAAATTAATATAATCAATAAATAAATCATCAGATGTATCCGCCATTTTTTATCAAAAATCCAAATAAAGAATAAGTATACTAAATAGGTAAATAAAAAGGGAATGATAAATACCCATATAGAAATATTAGATATAAAGTAAAAAAATAAACCACTACTTGGATGAGCAGATGGGTAGAAAAACTTAATTATTAAATAAAAAATAAAAACTAATAAATATATCGCCGTGGTTATTAAAGAAGTTCGTTTAAAAAAATTAATTTTTGATTGTGTTTTTCGAAAAATTATTAAACTTCCCAATATAGATATAAAGAAAATCAGTAAAAACGGAATAGAAGCATAAAATGCAAGTTCTATATCTCCAGGAGTAATTCCAATTCCTTTTCCTAATCTTAATAGTCCTGGCCCTGGCGATCTAGCCGGTCCAGAAGAAGAAAATAGAACAGCAAACCATATAAAAAATATATAAAACAATAAAAAAAATGTTGTTAAATAATAAATTGTCTGAAATATTTTTTTTATTAAGCTCATTTTATTAAAATTAAGATATCCCAATCCTTTCCTGTTCTTTCGCTTTTTTTCTTTTCTCCAGCCATGTATCCAAGCTCCAATCACCCGGGCCGATAAGCCAAAGCGCCAAAGCTGCGCCTATTAAACCGGCATCCCTATTAAGAGTCGGGTCCTGATTAATGCCATATTTAAAAACAAGGCTGGTAAAAATTCCGATTGTTAAAAAAGCGGCGGCGAAACTTAATGCTTTTGAATAAACTCCTAAAAATAAACCAAAAGCGATAATAAATTCAACCAGCCCGAGATAATAATTAATTGCCGACGCCGAACCAATGCCTATGTTCAATAAAAGCTGAACCTCAGCCGTAGCCTGGCCGGGAACGGAAAGTTTATGATAGCCGAATAAAATAAAGACCAAGCCCAGACCTAACCGCAAAAAAAGCGGAGCCAAAACTAAAGCGCGTTTATTAAAAAAATCTTTCATTAATTTAATTATAACAAAAATTTAAATTTTTCTGGGAGACTAAGGGGACTTGAACCCCTGCTAACAGGGCCACAACCTGTTGTGCTGCCACTACACCATAGCCTCCATAGATAATTATTAAACCACTAAAATAAAAAGGGCTCAAGGAGCCCGTTAAATTTTAAAATGCGGTTTATCGGAATATGCTTTTTCATTAATAACTGCTTCCGGAATATGCTGCCAAAACTGAACGCTTTTACATTGAGAACACATTAAGCCGGGATTATGCATTTCTTTTAAATCAGAAATTTCCCATTTATAATCGCAAGCCTGGCATTTGATAAGCCACTTGCCGTCCAGATATTTATTAATGGCGTCATTAATCAAATCTTCAATATTAGTGCCGATGCTCAATAAAGTATCGCGTTGAAAACGATTCAGTTTAATCATAACGGCTGTCGCGGGACGACGAACCCTTAAATCATCCTTTTCCTGAACCATTATTAACCCTCCTTGATTTAAAAAGCTTGTTATAAAATACCGCGTTAAATTAAAAAAATCAACCCTGTCTGTTACTCCTTGCATCCTTTAAAAGTGAAAGCGAAAGCGCGCAGACCGTCAAAATTACAGGAAATTTTCAGTTGGCCGCGCCGGAATTCTGCGGCTTTAAAAAGATTGTACATTTTATAATCTTGAATCTTTAAACTGCCGTATGGCTGGCCGTCAAGTTCCAATTTTAATTCGGCTGGCTGGCCGTCTTTTGTTCCCGCCACCAAATTTACTTCAAAAGACTCAAAATTTAATAAAATAAAATCCGTAAATTCTTTGCCTTTCCCTTGATGCTCAATAAATTCCGGAAAAATTTTCCAATCGCCTTCAAAATTCCAAATTTTTCCAAAACGACCACGCAGAGAACCAAGATAAATTTCCGGAGTCGCCGGATAACAAACACCGCCCGCGCCAGCGGCTTTTTCAACAACCGGCAGTTTAACATCAGGGTTTAGTTCCAAAAGCGCCTTTTGAATAGCGACTTCAGTTTCTTCATAATTGCCCTCGCCGGAATGATCGTAAATTATCCTGCCTTCTTTATTGATTAGAAACTTCCGTGGCCAAGCGTTATTGCTGTAAAGACTCCAAATAAGATAATCGCTGTCCAGAACCACGGAGTATTTAATATCAAATTCTTTTAAAGCCCGCCTGACATTGGAAGGGTTTTTCTCAAATTCAAATTCCGGCGCGTGAACTCCGATAATAACCAAACCCTTATCGCTATAAAGCTCATGCCAGCGTTTTAAATGCGGCAAAGTTCTTAAGCAATTAATGCAGGAATAAGTCCAAAAATCTATCAAAACCGCTTTGCCTTTAAGACCGGCCATTGCAAACGGCCCGGAATTAAACCATTGAAGTTCGGCCGGAAACTCCGGCGCTTTAATATTTTTGAACATTAAAAATGCGAATATAAATAGATAATTTATAATAACTTTATAAATTCCTCTATATTATTTTTAAATATCCTTCAATGGCATCTTTTGCCATAGCTTCGGCTTCTTCAAAAGTTTCCCCTTGAGTCGCGCATCCCGGAAGAGCCGGAATATAAACAACATAGCCCCCTTCTTTTGCCGGTTCAAAAACAGCCGTAAAATTATAAACTTTTTGTTTGATATTTTTCTTTAACATATTAACAATATAATCCGCTAAGTTTTAGAAATCAAACGAGCAAACCGGTGTAGTATTCTTGAATTAGTCCGAACCCCAACAGTAAAATAAGTCTCGCTACTAAGGTTTTTCTTTTAAATCATAAGCTGATCAGCTTATGATTGAGACGATAAATTCGTTCAAAACTTATTGATTAAGCAATAGAGTTGAAACTATTTGCTCGTATAATTTATTTCTGTCATCGGAGTAACACGGCGAAGTAAAACGCGCTAATTGATTCAATTGATCGCTCTTTTTGACAACAAAACAAAATTCTACTGGATATGTTACGCGTAAAATTTGATTATTTTCGATCGGTATAAATAGAACAACGGTTTTACCTTTGTAAAATTCACCGCCTAGCGCGCCGGAAAATGTCGTCACATATGAATTTATATTATTAATCTTTTTTACACCAACTGGTTTTGATAAAATAGCTCGGGATAAAACTTTGTTCACGAATGTTTCTACTGAAATTTCACCAGAATTATCAAATACTCGAATAATAATAGAATCATCAGATGCGGGATTCCAATACGGATTTATAACTGGTTCTGTATTTATACCAACTTCGTTACAGATTTCTGCCGGATCAATAATGTCAATGCCCACGCCACCACAAAAGGAAACTGGGCCACGCAAAGTTTTTGGATATTGAAGATGATATCCATATTTAGTATTAGTAAATGTTTTCCAGGTTGAAGTAAAAGTTTGTTGTCGCGCAATCGGTTCCGACTTTTTAATAAAAATAAAATATCCGCCAACGGCGATAATGGCAACAATTACTACTACAAAAGCAATGTTTGCAAATCCTTTTTGATTCATATGGTTATTCATAAATTATTCTCTGATTTCATGATTAAAAACTTTTCTTCTCCCAAAAATTTCAGCCGGCGACTGATCCTCACCTACCGAACAAGCGGGCGCCTTCGGCGGAAAAATATAATTCTCTTTAAGTACGGGCGGACGAATTAACCTACGCTTCGTTAAAATTTAAGCAAGGTAAAT
>JACPKE010000024.1 GCA_016187205.1 Candidatus Brennerbacteria bacterium
TCGTCAAATTTCCAATAACCAACCAAACCCTTACTGACATTATCGCCTAACACCCCTTCCTTGCCCGGAATAACCGCTAAATTTGTTCCGGAAGCGATAATAAAATAATTAGTGCTTGTGCCTTTTGGCGAAAGGTTGTAAATATCATTCCATTTGGCTTCAGAAACAATTCTAATCTCATCAACAAGCTCCTGCGCAAACGACGAAGCAGCCTGAAAATTTTTAATTTGGACATTTGACTTTAAAGCAACGGCTACCGCACCGGTCAATACGCCGATTAAAATAGCGCCTATGCTCAAACCGACTAAAATTTCAACTAAAGCTTGGCCATTATTGCGAGAATTTAGAATATAGGATTTAGAATTTAGGGGGTTAATCAATCCTTCAATAATTTTAAAAACTTCAGCTGCAAAAAATAATAAATATTCATATAAATTTTTAAATAATTTCAATTTTTTCATATACCTAAATCCTATATTCTATATTCTATATCCTATAATTCTAATATGACACCTTCCCCTGCGCGTCTATATTTATAGTAGTTGAAGCGGACCCGGAAATTAATCCTATAACAAGCGCGGATGATATCCCGAAAACCGGCAATCCGCTTACTTTTAAAAAAATAATATCCTTAAAACCATTACTAACCGGGTCCAAAAAAATAATCCCGTTGCTTAAAGTTATTTTATTGCCGGATGCCGTGCCGCTGGCGTAACTTGCGCCGTAAAAAGTCTGGTAAAAATCAGCCGTGCCGGTTGGATTTTCAAAATGAACGCCCCATTGATTGCCGTCAAGCTGGGTAACGGAACGATTACGAACCTCTCTTAAAGCAGAGGAAATTTTTTGAGCATCCGATTCAAGACCGCGCCGCAAACGGTAATTCAAAAGATTAATTCCGCCAACCGCGGCTAAAATAACTAAAATAGATATAGAAATAACTAATTCAATTAATGTGAAACCGCCACCATTGCGAGAATTTAGAATATAGGATTTAGAATTTAGGGGGTTAATCAGTCCTTCAATAATTTTAAAAACTTCAGCTGCAAAAAATAATAAATATTCATATAAATTTTTAAATAATTTCAATTTTTTCATATACCTAAATCCTATATTCTATATTCTATATTCTAGTTTATTAGAATTTAGTCACTAATTGATAAATAGGAACAATAATCGCCAGCGCGATGCCGCCGATAGCGATACCGATAAAGAAAAGCAAGGCCGGCTCCAAAAAGGAAACCAGAGTTTTTATGGAATTGTCTATTTCCGATTCATAAAAACCGGCTAAAGTCGCCAGAACATCCTCAATATGCCCGGCTTTTTCGGAAATGGAAATAAGATTGGTGACAACGCGCGGAAAAACCGGCTCCCGATGGAACGCTTCGCCTATAGTCAAGCCGCGGGTAATGCCGTCTCTCGAAATCCTGAATAACGAACTTTTAAAATTCTCGTTTCCGATCGCCATAGCTGTGATTTCAATAGAATCAATAATCGGCAAACCGGCTTTTATCAAAGATGAAAAAGTGGCGGCAAAGCGCTGAAGCGCGATTTTTTGGACAACATCGCGGATTGCCGGCAACCGCCTTATCAAGCGCAAAATAAACATGCGGAAAGCCGAAGAAACTTTGAAAAAATAAACCGAACTGCCGATAGACAAGCCGATGAAAAGAAAAATACCGAAAAAATTGGCGTTAAAAAATCTGCCGAGAGCAAAAACAATCCTGGAAAAAAGCGGCGGATTAAAACCGCTTCCTTCAAAAACCTCGGCTATTTGCGGCAAAGCGAAAGTTACCAGCAAAATTAAAACGACAAACGAAAGAGCGGTGAGAATAATCGGATAAACCAAAGCGCTTTTTATCCGACTCCGCAAATCCTGCTGCCTTTTTAAAAAATTGCTTAAATCTTCAAAAACTTTATCCAAATTTCCCGAAGCTTCCCCGGCCCTAACCAAATTAACGAACACCTGGTCAAAAATATTGGGATACTTGGCAAAAATCGCGTAAAAAGGCTGGCCCTTTTCCAGATTGGCTTTAACCTCGCCTAAAATACTTTTAAGAGCCGGCTTGTCAAAATCGGAAATCAAAATATCAATGGCGCGGAAAAGGTCGGTGCCAACCTTCAACATTAAAGAAAGGTATTTTGTCAGAAAAACTTTATCGGTAAGGTTGATGCCGGCGCCGAAAAAACGAAAACCGGTCTGCAGGGATTTGATGGCCCGCAACGAAACAGGCCTTAAGCCTCTGCTGGCCAGAAACTCCAAAACCTCGGCCGTTCCCTGGCCTTCAAATTCTCCTTCAATTATTCTGCCGTCAGGCTGTGAAGCGATATAATGAAATCTCATTTTATTTAGGTTGTAGCCGGTAGTAAGTAGTCTGTAGCCTCCTACTTCCTACTAGCTACTGGCTACTTACTATTCTCTAATAACCCTTAAAACTTCCGACAAAGTGGTTAAACCGAGCTCAATTTTTCTAAGCCCGTCTTCAAACATAGTTATCATTCCATTTTCCCTGGCTTTTTTATTTATCGCGTCAAGGGAAAGCTCCGGATCAATAATCAATTTCCTGATTTCTTCGGTAACATTCAATATCTCAAAAATCCCGACCCGGCCCAGATAACCGGTAAAATTGTCGGCCATACAGCCCTTGCCGCGGTAAAAAGTTCTGGAAAATTTAAAATTATCAGGGTTAATGCCAAGATCAACAAGCTGTTTTCTGATAGTGGCTTCTTCGGCCTCGCTTATAGTATAAGACTCTATGCAATCGTTGTGAATTCGCCTTACCAAACGTTGGGCTATTACGGCATTTAAAACAGCGGCAGTTAAAAAAGGCGGGATTTTCATATCTATCAAACGGGGAATGGCAGTAGCGGCATCATTGGTATGCAAACTGGAAAGCACCAAATGTCCGGTAAGGGCCGATTGCACGGCTATACTTGCGGTTTCTTCGTCGCGGATTTCACCGACCATTATAACATTAGGGTCCTGGCGCAAAATCGCCCGCAAGCCGTTGGCGAAAGTAATACCGGCGGCCACATTAACCTGCGTCTGATTAACATAGCGCATATCGTATTCAACCGGGTCTTCAATTGTGACTATATTAACTTCCGGCTTGTTTAAGATGCTTAAAACCGAATACAAAGTGGTGGTTTTACCGGCGCCGGTTGGGCCGCAAACCAGAAACATCCCGTAAGTTTTCTTGAAATTTTCCTCGGCAACAGCGACCATATTCGGCAATAACCCGACATCTTCAAGAGACAACGGCTTCTGAGCCGCCGGCAAAAGACGCATTTCCACTTTTTCGCCGTAAAAAACCGGCATAACCGAAACCCGAACGTCCATAAGGTCGCCGCTTATTTTATAACGAAAACGCCCGTCTTGCGGACGCGAATGCTCGTCAATCCGCAAACCTGATAATAATTTTACTCTGGCTACAATAGCCGGATGGATTTCTTTGGGAATTCTTAACGCTTCATGCAAAACTCCGTCAATTCTGTATCTTATTATAAAATCATTTTCCATGATTTCCATATGAATATCGGAAGCGCGTGAAGAAATAGCGTAAGACACAAGGTTGTCCAAAATCGCGACTATCGGCAATTCCGAAGCCGCTTGTTCCAGACCGGTAGAACGGGAATGCATGGATTTCTGAACGCTTTCTTCTATGACCTGCTTGAAATCTTTGGCGAGCTTCGCTTCGTACAAAGCAAAACCGCGGTTCAATTCTTCTTCAGTCGCCAAAAAAGGTTTAAATTTCGCCTGAAAACGTTTTTCAAGAAATTCTAAAGTTTCAATATTAGCCGGATCTTCCATTGCCGCGTCTAAAATTCCGGAAAGTTCGCGGTTAAAAATAATCACCCGGTAACGTCTGGCTATTTCCTCGGGAATAATATTTAAAACCGCTTCATCTATTTTCTGAATATTGACATTAAACCTCTCAAAACCAAGCGCCTTAGCCACCAGGCCGTATAAATATTCCTGCGTAATCAATCCTTGGGAAATCAAAATATCGGCAACATTTTGCTGCTTGCGTCCGGCTTCTTCATCCAAACGGTCAAATTCTTCCGGCTTTAAAAAGCCTTCTTTAACTATTATTTCCTTCAGCTTTTCTTTGGGAAACTTTAACACTATTTAATTATAACCCAAATGGTTAAGCTATATAAGCGCAAATATCATAACAACCAGAACAGCAGATTCGCCGGAGCGCCGTAAGCTTTTAAAGCCATGACTAGCAGCAAAAGAAAAATCCCGGCCGGAGTCCATAAATAATATAAAGAAAGCCGTCCGCGTTTTTTCCTGAAATATTGATTATAAACAGACGCTAAAACCGCCGAACCAAGAATAGCGGGCGCGTAAAAAAGCCAAAGAGGCTGACCAAGAAGAAACACGGACAAAGCCGAAAAATAAGGCTCCTCGTCTTCAAAAAAACGCTTTTTAAAATAATAATTTAAAATTTTTGCGGCAATCAAAATTAAAAAAGCGGCAAAACAGGAAATCACGAATTTATTGAAAAACTGCATATAAGCGTAAAGATAAAAATAAGAAATCGGCTGATATGGCGGCAAAAGATAGCTTGCCGGCGGACCGCCGTATTTCCAAAGAGAATACTGCTGCCACGCCGAATACCATTGCACGCTGAAAATCGCAACAATCGCGCCGTAAAAAATCCACTTGCCCATTTTTTCAACAGGAACGGCCAAACGCCCCGCTAAGCGGGGCGTTAACAAACCTAAAATTAAAATCAAGAAAACAATCAACACGTTGTTAGTATGGACATTGAGCTGTTATTAAATTAACATTAGTGCCTATTTCATAACAACCAGACTGATCTCCGCCGTCGGCGGTATTGGCTTCAACGCTCTCAGCGCTGCCGCTAGCATAACGAACACTTTCCATATTGGCGTTTAACTCAAATAAATTATTAGTGGAAGAAGCTGAATAACCGTAAAAATAAGTGGCGGAATTAACAGGGTCAAGCGGCAAAGCCGCTAAAGGCGAACCGCCTGGAATCAAAGTAAAATTAACATTTACCCAGCCGCCACCGGCAACAGTAGTAATAGTAGATGAAGTGCCGCCGGCGCAAATACCAGCGGTGCATCTTAATGTAGCAGCAGTAAGATCAGAGGTCTGACTCGCTAAATAAAGCGATATAGCGCTTCTCAAAGAAGCCAATTCCGAAATTCTGGTTGAATCCCTAGCTTGTTTTAAAAGTTCGGCCGGGTTTAAAACAACAACCGTAATTGTCGCTAAAATCGCCAAAATGGCTATAACAACCAAAAGCTCAATTAAAGTAAAACCTTTTCTAATTTCCATTAAATTATCTATTTCTTGGAATCGACCTTGTCAGCGATAAAAAACTTTTTTCGCATATCGCTATTATTATATATTATAACAAAAAAATAACGGGAGCTCCCCCCCCCCCTTGTGGATAACTCACTGCAAAAAACTCATTATTTTTTTTACCAATTCATCAATGGAAACTTTGGCTTTTATAAAATATTCAACCGCTCCCAAAGCTTTGCCTTTTTGGATATCGCCGTCCTGGCCAAGATTGGAAATAATAACTATCGGCGCCTTATGCAGCGCGGGATCGGCGTTTATCATTTCCATAATTTCAAAGCCGGAAATTTTCGGCAGAATAATGTCCATTAAAATAAGGTCGGGTTTCAGGTCGGCCAGAAGCTTGATGGCTTCACTGCCGTCAAAAATTTGAATAACTTTAACGCCCACGGATTCAAGCCTGGCCTTTAAAAGGTTGGAAAGAAATTTTTCATCTTCAACCAGAAGGACTGTTTTGGATTCAGCCATATAAAATATTATAGCACAGATTCAGACAATGTTCATTATTTATTTACTAAAGTTAAAACTACGGCCGTAGTTTTAACTTTAGTAAAGCTAACTACCCCCGCCTTTTACGCAAGCGCGAAAAGTGAAGTAAAACAAGCCCAACCCCCGCCTTTTGCGCAAACGCGAAAAGGCGGGGGTAAGGTTTAACAGCCAATCGCGCTGCGCTTTTTGCTTGCGCTCTTGGGTTAAGCCCTTAAAAACTTTTTTAGTTGCCCCAATTTACCCCGTTAGACGAGCAAAGCTCTATCTAATGGGGAGCCGAGACTTAAGGCTCATCGGCCAACGCCTCATTTGTATAAAATGATCGACGCCACTCAACCAGAGGTTTTGACTGCTGCCAAAATATAATTGAATGATAGTTTAATTATTCCACGCACAGGTTCCCCTACGCGTGCCTTGTTCATGCTCGCCCCGTAGTTATGCGAAGCATATACTTTCGGGGTTCCCCCGCATTTTTCAATGCAGCATGGACTATATCTTCACCCTTTATAAATAGCGCACACTTCACGCATATTAAAGGGGCCTACGTGTAGTCTCTACGGGGTTAAACAAAATGAAAAGTGTAAAAATCAAAATGTAAAATAACAGTTTAAAATTTTAAATTTTACATTGTCATTTTTATTTTTGAACTTTTAATTTTACATTTTATTAACTTCCCTCGGTATTCCCTTCATTCCTTTATTTTAACACATAAAGATGGAGGGGTTCACCGATATAGTAAGATTTGTCATAGACATCACTATCTAAGGTCGCAACAATGCAGATTGCATCAACGACTTCACCCATGTCACCGAACTCAACTTGCTCCGACAAACGCCGGAGTTCAGCTGTTCTCGGCTCCCTTGGTGTGACGGGCGGTGAGTACAGGACTCGAGAACGTATTCA
>JACPKE010000033.1 GCA_016187205.1 Candidatus Brennerbacteria bacterium
CTTGAATATATTGCCGGCTTCAATAGCTTTTAATTTTTCCAGTTTGCCGCCTTTACAGCCAGAACAGACTTCACCGGCTTTATTTTCGGCTATTTCGGTATTCTGCGAAAAATGACAAAGCTCGCAAAAAATAATTTCATCCTCGCCTACTTCGGCCGGAACCATAAATTCATGGGAAAATTCTTGAGAAAAAGCGCCGCCGGAAGCTTCGGTAATAATTGTTTTCAAACCGCAACGTTGAAAAATTTTTGTGTAAGCTTTTTTAACTTCTTCATAAAATTTATCAAGAGAATTTTTATCAACGTGAAAACTAGAAAGGTCTTTCATCGTAAATTCCCGTCCCCGCAAAAGCCCTGACTTGGCGCGAGGCTCATCACGAAATTTAGTCTGAATTTGATAAACCGCTCGCGGCAAATCTTTATAGGAATTAATTATTTTAGCGGCCACTGACGCGATTATTTCTTCATGCGTCGGGCCCAAACCAAGCTCCTTACCGCCGCGATCTTTAAACTGGTACATTATTTCTTTCAAACCGTCCCAACGCTTGGTCGGCTCCCAACTGGAACGGGGATGAAGCGCCGGCATTATCAATTCGTTCGTGCCCAGCAAATTCATTTCTTCCCGGATAATATTTTTGATTTTTTCGGCGACTTTAAAACCCAAAGGCAAAAGCGAATAAGAGCCGGACATCAGCTTGGAAATATAATTTGCTTTAATCAAAAGCCGCGCGTTAATCGCGGTTTCGTCTTTGGGAAATTCTTTTTGGGTTTTTAGAAAAAAATCGGAAAAACGCATAAACAAATTATGACAAAAAAATACCGGATAAGCAAAAAAAATTAAAGCAACCGCCAGATGTCGCGTCCGGTGATTAAAACCATTAACGCCAGCAAAACCGAAATGCCGATGGCGTTAATCAGTTTTTCGGTCCGAACTTTAAAATGCGATCCTTTTATTTTTTCCAATAAAATAAAGAAAGCCCGGCCGCCGTCAAGCGCCGGAAAGGGAATTATATTAATAACCGCTAGATTAACAGAAATCAAACCGATTAACTGCAAAAAATAAACAAATCCCAAAGCATTGGCCTGCGAAGCGATTGAAAAAATGCCGATTGGACCGACAACGCTTTGAATCACTTCCGAGCCTTCGGGCGCGCCGCGGACCAGCCGGTAAATTGCCTTAAAAATAGTTTCAGCCGCCTCAATCGTCAAATCAAACCCGCTTTTCAAGCTTGTTAAAATCCCCTGACGTTCAATGCCCGCGGTGAATATTCCTATGCCAATTGAACCCTGGCCTTCAGGCGGACTAACCCGCGAACCGACTGTTAAATTTTTTATTTCTCCGCCGCGGTTTATTTTAAAAGCGAAATCCTGGCCGCGAAAACGGTTTATAAAATCAATAAATTCTTCGGTTCCGGCCGGATTTTTCAGAACTTGCCCGCCGCCGATCACTTCCAAAACCTGGTCGTTTTTTTCAAGACCGGCCATAACCGCCGGCGAATTTTCCTGGACATCGGTTATAACAAGAACCTGCCGGCTTCCAACCATAAAAACCAAACTTAAAAACACCCAGCCAAACAAAAAATTCATGAAAATTCCGGCAACAATTATTAAAAGCCGTTTCCAGGCCGGCTGAAAAGAAAAGTTTCTTAATCTATCGGCGACAGATAACCCGGCGTCTTCATCGGCTTCTTCCCCTAAAATTTTTACAAAACCGCCGATTGGAAACCAATTAAGGCTGTATTTTGTTTCCCCGATTTTTTTAGACCAAAGCTTCGGCGGAAAACCCAAGCCGAACTCGTCAACCCGCAAGCCGAAAAGCTTGGCCGCGGCAAAATGCCCGAATTCGTGGACTAAAATAAGAAATGAAAGGAAAATGATAATTAAGAAAATTGTTAAAAACATATTTTTATTAAATTATCTCCGCTATTTTATTTTTTAAAATATTTTCAATTTCGCCGTTTATTTTATCCGTTATTTTTTGAACTTCTTCTTTGAGCGCGAACTTGTCATCCTCGCTGATTGCGCTTTCGTCTTCTTCTTTTTGGATTTGCTTATTAACCTCGTCGCGAATATGGCGCAAACGAATGCGAAAATCTTCGGCAGTTTTTTTAACGAGCTTAACAAGCTCCTGCCTTCGTTCTTCGCTCAACAGCGGTAAATTAAGCCTGATCATACTGCCTTGAATCGAAACACTAAAACCAAGATTTGAAGCTTCAATAACTTTAGCAATTGCCGAAACCGCATTTTTATCCCAAACATTAATATCAATTTCAAGAGGCGGAACAACACTCAAATTAGCCAGCTGTTTAATAGCTAAAAGCTGACCAAAATATTCAACTTTTAAATCTTCAACAAGCTTCGGCGCGGGACGGTTGCCGCGAATTTCAGAAAGCTCGGTTTTAAAAGTTTCAATAATAGTATTGGATTTTTTTTCAAAATCTTTTAATTCCATGCTAATAAAAACTTCACGAATATACGAATATAGCGCCGATATACGAATTAATTATATGAGTATATTTTATTAAAACTTCACGAATATACGAATATAGCGCCGATATACGAATTAATTATTTGAGTATAGGACGCTAATATACGAATTCGGATATTCGCGCTTGATTCGCATATTCGCGCAGTTTTATTCCTTCGTTCCAATAATAATTTTACCATTTTCGCCGAAATAAACAGCGCTGATTTTCCGTTTTGATTTTTCGTCAAGGCTAAAATACATTTGCCAGCTTTGGCCATTGTCGCGGCTGCGGTACAGCTTAATGCCCGAAGCCAGATAAAGCTCTTTTAAAGGGGAAAGAAAAATAGAATCTATGGAATCGCGGCTCGCGAGAACTGTCTGGATTCCATTCCAACTGAATCCCTGATTAAAACTGGAAAAAGCGTCCGCTAAAGAAGCGGCATATAAAGGCGAACCGGTTTTTTCTTCAACAGCCACTGATTTTAAAGATTGGCCCAGTATATCGCCGCTTGCGAGAGACTCAAATTTATCGGAACCGCCGGCTCTGACGAAAATCCCGTTTGATTTGGTTGTAATATATAAATGGCTGTTAGCCGCTTTAATGCCGTAAATATCCGATTCAAAATGAGCGAAAGGCCTGAATTCTTTTGTTTCCGGCGAATAACTTAAAATTCTTCCGTCAGAAAGCCCTATTAAAATATTTTGCCCGTTGCCAGGCTGGTTGTTGTGAAAAAATTCTATGGCGTAAACCCGCTCGTTTTGAACATCAAAAATCTGATTTAAAGAAAAAAGATTATCTTCGGTTTCGTAAACATAACCGCGGTTATTTTTAAAAGCCGCGATAAAGGCCCTGCCAAAAAAACTTTTATCAAAAACTATTTTATAAACCGATGCGCCGTCAATTTTCCTTTCTAAATCGGACCAAGCATACCAGTTTTTGCCGTTATCGCGGCTTATAAAAATCCCTCGGCTGGTAGCGGCGTATAAAACCGAATTATTATAAGGAGAATTTTGGATTTCAAAAATATCCGGCATCAAAGACGAATGCCAGACGGCGGTTTCGTTTTCCGAACTTCCGTTATTTAAAATAAAAATTTGGCCGGAAACCGAAGAATCGGCTGTTCCGCTGAAATTATCAACATTAAAACCAAAAACAGGCGCAAAAAACGGCAGGAGGTATAAGAATACCCCGGCGCCGATAATAAGAAGAACTAAGCCGGTTATTTTTTCCATAAAAAATTCACTATGGCTTTTTTCTGAAGCGGCATATTGAGATTATGCCGCTTAATCAAAACATATCTGTCTAAAAGCCAGGCGAGTTTTGCCGAATTTCGCTTTAAATCCGAACGTAATAATAATAATTGATTTTCTATGAATTGTTCAAGACTTTCTTCCGGCTCTTTTTCCTTTTTCTTAATAATTTCAACGGCCCTGCCGGGACAGCCGAAAGAACGTTCAGCCGCTGTTTTAGCTTTGCCCGGATTCAAATTAAATTCATTTTGCAAAAAATCAACGATTAATTTCGTCTGAAGTCTTGGAAAATAAATTTTATTAATCCGGGAATTTATAGTCGGCGCCAAAAGAGAAGATTCAGACGCAGTCAATAAGATAAGCGAGGATCGCGGCGGTTCTTCAATTATTTTTAAAAGCGCGTTTTGGGCTTCCGGCGTCAGATTTTCAGCCCGGCCGATAACAACGGTTCTGCGCGGAGACCGGAACGGTTTTTGCCATAAAAAATTCTTAACCTTACGCGCTTCATCAATTCCCAAAGGCGGCATTAAAATCAAACAATCAATCAAAGAGGCGGTAAAATTCCAATCGCCGGTTTCAAGATAAGCCGCCAGAGATTTGGCGAAAGAAAATTTTCCCAATCCCGATTCGCCAAAAAAAAGATAAGCCGATCCCAGTTTGTTCGTATCGGCTAATTCCTTGAATCTTTTAAATAAAAAATCTTGGCCTAAAAACATAGCTTTTTAAAGAATTTAGTATTTAGAATATAGAATGCAGGGAATTTCTTTTGATTAGTTTTCCTAAATTCTAAATCCTATATTCTAGATTCTTTAATATTCATACCCTATTCAACAGCGCTCTCTTGTAAACATCCAAATGATTTAAAATAACCGAAGTGCCGCGGGCAACGCAGAAAATCGGCTCTTCCGCGATATAAGCCGATACGCCAAGAGTTCTTTTAAAAAATTCGTCAATTTGCCTAAGCTGGGCGCTGCCGCCGGATACGATAATCCCCCGTTCCATTATATCGGCAGCCAATTCCGGCGGAGTTTCATTAAAAACCGACTGCACGGCGGCGCTGATATCGGCTAAATACTGATGCAAAGCTTCGGCTACTTCATTGGAATTAACAATAATGTCTTTGGGCAATCCGGAAATAAGGTCGCGGCCGCGCACGCGGTATTCCAATTTGGAACGGTTTGTCAAAGCGGTGCCGATTTCAATTTTAATGTTCTCGCCCATCTGTTCTCCGATAGCCAGGCTGTATTTCTTTTTAATATAATCAATAACCGCCTGGTCGAAACGATTGCCGGCAACCCGCAAACTCGCCCAACTGACAATGCCGCCTAAAGAAATAACAGCCACCTCGGAAGTGCCGCCGCCGATATTAATAATCATATTGCCGGTTGAAGAATTAATGGGAATACCGGCGCCAAGCGATGCTAAAATCGGTTCCCTGACTATATAAACATTTTTTGCTCCGGCTTCCATGGATGCCTTTAAAACAGCGCGTTTCTCGGTTGAAGTGATGCCGGCAGGCACGGAAATGACTATATCCGGTTTGAAAATATTAAAAGAACCGACTGCTTTCTGGATGAAATACCGGAGCATCGCCCTGGTTATGTAATACTCGGCTATAACTCCGTCTTTAAGCGGCCGGTAAGCAATTATATCGTCCGGTGTCCGGCCGATCATTTCCTTAGCTTCCTGTCCCACCGCCAAAACTTTGTTTTCAGGACGGCTTAAAGCGACAATTGTCGGCTCATTAATAATAAAACCCTTGCCGGGAACATAAACAACCGTATTTGCTGTTCCAAGGTCTATGCCTATTTTTCTGGTAAACATTTTATAAAAACTTCACGAATATACGAATATAGCGCCGATATACGAATTAATTATTTGAGAATAGGACGCTGATATGCAAATTCGGATATTCGCGCTTGATTCGCATATTCGGGCAGTTTTTATTAATTAACTCTTTTAATCTCCGCTCCAAGTTTTTGCAATCGTTCTTCCAGCCGCTCATATCCCCTGTCTATCTGCTCAATATTATGCAAAACCGAATTCCCTTTGGCGGCCAAAGCCGCTATAACCATAACCGCCCCGCTTCGCAAATCAAGGCTTTGGATTTCAGCGCCTTTAAGTTCAGCCTGACCGGATATCAAAGCCTGATGAGAATCAATAATCCTGGCCCGCGCTCCCATCTTTTTCAATTCGTCAATGTATTTTAACCTGCCTTCATAAAGAGTGTCAAAAATAAGGCTGTCGCCTTCGGCTTTAGCGGCTAAAACGCTGAAAGGCGACTGCAGATCGGTCGGAAAACCCGGGTAAGTCTGGGTTTTAATATTGGCTGCTTTTAATTTTGAAAATCTAACCGCTAATGATTCGTTATTTTTAATTTCATAATCAACGCCGAAATCAGCGGCTTTTTGCAAAACCGATTCCAGGTGGCTGACCGGAAAATTTTTAATCAGCAGGCGGCTGGCGGCAACGGCGCCGAGAACCAGAAAAGTTCCGGCTTCTATATAATCGGAAATAATCGGATAAATGTAATCCCGCGAGGCCAGCTTGGAATTTCCTTTTATTTTAATATTTGATGTTCCAAGTCCTTCTATTTTAACGCCTAAAGTTTCCAAAAATCTCCCCAAGTCCCAGATATGCGGTTCCGCCGCGGCTATATTAATTTCAGCGGGACTGTCCTGAAAAGCAAAAAAAATCATTAAATTTTCCGTAGCTGTAACGCTCTGCTCTTTTAAAGAAACCGAAAAACCGGAAACTTTCGGCAGTTCAAAATAATAAAAATTTTCTTTTTCGTCAAAATCAACTTTTGCGCCGATATCTTTAAAAGCTTCAATATGGGTAGTCAACGGACGGGCTCCTATGTGACAGCCGCCTGGATTTTTCAAAACAGCTTTTCCGAAACGGGCAAGTAAAGGGCCGATTAAAAGAACTGAAGCCCTGATTTTTTTAACCAAATGCTGGTCAAGTTTCGCAGGGTCAAGATTTTTATTTTTAATCATTAAACGGCTCTTCCCAAGCCATTCCTGTTCCGAACCCATGCTTTGCAGAATTTTAAGCATGGTAAAAACATCGCCAATAAGCGGCAGATTATCAAGATAAACCGGCTCTCTGCTTAAAATACTGGCCGCAATAATCGGCAAAGCCGCGTTTTTTGAACCGCTGACCGAAATTTCGCCTTCCAGCCGCCCGCCGCCTTTGATAACAAAACTTGACACATTTTAATTAAAAACAATAACAATAGAAAAAGCAAAATCCGCGCAAACAAGTTTTCACTAAACTAAATCAGCTCTTTTTTTCTTCGGTATTAAAATATTCGCCTTCTTCTTTGGGTATTTTTTCCCAAGTAGGTATAAAAACGCTTCTTATTATTTCTCCCTGCTCATTTTTTTGTTCAATCACAAAATGCTGGCTGCCTTCGTCAAGTTTCACTCCCGGATACTTTTTCATTAATTCGCCGATTTCTTTTTCAGTAAGCCGGTTCGGCATGTTTTTAAAAATGTTTTCGGGTTGTTCTTTAGACATATTTATTTTGCGCGTTTTGACCCGATTTTTAATATAATGCCGGCCGTCAAGCCTCCTAAAATATCAAAAAAAAGGTCGGCCATGGTATCGGCTTTGCTGGGCTGGGCAAGATTCAGCCAATTAAAACGGGCCTGGCTGACAACAAAATAATCAAAACTGAATTCAAAAAACTCCCATAAAACTCCGATAGTGGCCGCAACCGAGATTAAAATAAGAATATTCTTGAAAAAATCATCATGAAAAATATTAAACCGCGTAAAACGGTGGCCGAACCACCAGCTGAACATTGCCGCGAAAATCCCGCCCATAAAATGAAGCGGAATATCAATCCAGTCAAAACGCGTGTCAAAATACCAACCAAAATACATCGCCAAAATATGCGTAAGAGCGATGACAAAGGCTAAAAATATAACTGCTGTTTCGGTAAATTTTATCCCGTTAGAAGCCGCGATCGCTTTATAATTATTGCTATTTTTATTATCAAACAAATTAGTTTTATAAATAAATATTATACAAAGCGCCGATCGCGATCTGTTTCTAACGGGATTTTATCTTTTCTGCCATTGGGGCGCTCGTCTTGCTTTTTTAAGGCCGTATTTTTTCCGTTCAACCATTCTGGAATCGCGGGTTAAATAACCAAGATTCCGTAAAGGCGTACGGAAAGCGGAATTTAAAATAACCAAAGCGCGAGCCAACCCGTGGCGAATCGCTTCAGCCTGGGAAGTCAAGCCTCCTCCTTTAACTTTAACCATAACTTTTGTCCTGTCTTTAATCTTTAAAGCGTTAATAGGCGCGTACACTTTTATTTGCTGGCTTGCCAACGGAAAATAATTCTTATAATCGCGGTCGTTGACGATCATTCCGCCTTCTTTTGAAAATATCCTGACTCTTGCGATTGAAGTTTTTCTCCGGCCCACGCCTTCAAAATATTTTTCCGCCTTAACAGGCGTTTTTTTAACAGCGGGTTTTTTATCCGTCATTTTTCAATAATTAATTTCTTTAATCTTTGAGCCCGCAAACGGTTATGGGGCAACATTTTGCGAACGGCCATTTTCAAAACCTTGGAAGGATCCTTTTTGAACAAAGCTTCAAATTTCACTTCTTTAAGATGGCCGATATAACCCGTGTGATGATAATAAACTTTCTGCTTGTCTTTTTTGCCGCTGACGGCTATTTTACCGGCGTTTTTTACCAAAACTGAATTATCTCCGGCTAGCCGGGGATTGTATGAAGCGCTGTTCTTGCCCTGTAAAAGTCCGGCAATCTGTGAAGCCAACCTTCCAAGTATTTTATTTTGAGCATCAATTTCGTATTTCATTTTACAAACTCTATGGTTGCCAGCTTAGCGCCATCGTTTCTTGAAACTGTTTTTTTGACAATGCGAAGATAGCCGCCGTTTCTGTTTTGATACCGCGGGGCTATTTCATAATAAATTTTATTAGCTGAAACTTTAGGCAATTTTTTCAATAACAACCTGAACGCGGCAAGGTTTTGTTTCTTGGCGTGAGAAACAAGCCGCTCAACCATAGGCCTGATTTCTTTGGCGCGCGCTTCAGTTGTCTGCATTCTCTCCCTCATAATAAGATTGTGCTCCAAAGATTTTAAAAAAGCGCGGCGTTGACCGCGTTTTAAACCGAATTTTCTGTTTTCTTTCGCGTGTCTCATTTTTTCTTCGTTTTCTTCTTTTCTTCTTTTAAAGCCGGACGGACGGGTTCTTCGGTTTGGATAACTTCTATCGCCGAAACTTTCTGGAAATGATCGCTTAAAACATTGGCTGCTTTATGAAGAGCCGCTGAAGGGCTTAAAGTGCCGTCAGTTTCTATATCAACTATAAGCCGGTTATAATCAGTGCGCTCGCCTACGCGCATATTTTCAATGTGAAAATTAACATTAACCACCGGCGAGAACAGCGCGTCTAAAACTATGGTGCCTACGGATAAACGTTCGGTTTTACGGGAATCGGCCGGCAAATAACCAAGTCCTTTTTCAACGGTAATCTCAATATCCAATTCCGCTTTTTTATCGGTTAAAGAAGCGAGATGTAAGTCTGGATTGGCAACGCTGACCGACGCATTGCCTGCAATGTCTCCGGCCGTAACTTTCTTTTCTCCTTTGACTTTAAGAGTTAAAACCTGCGGCTCTTCGGCAAAAAAAGCAAACCTCGCCTTTTTTAAATTTAAAGTAAAACTTACTATATCTTCCATCATTCCGGGAAGAGTGGAAAACTCATGGTGAACTCCCTTAATTTTAATCTGGGTAATGGCCGCTCCGGGCAAAGAAGATAAAAGAACGCGGCGCAACGCATTGCCTAAAGTAAGTCCGTAACCGCTATAAAGGCCTTCAATATTAAAAACTCCTTTTCGGCTGTCTTCGGAAACCTTTTTTATTTCAACCGTGTCGCTTAAATGGGTTATTTTCATATTATCTAGAATAATATTCCATCACCAGATTCGGGTCAAATAACGTTTCGCCCGCTTCCGGCTTTTTAATAATTTCACCGATAAACTTGTCTTTGTCAACTTTAATCCAATCCGGCGCTTCGTATTTTTTAAGTTTTAACGGCAAGTCGCCGAAAACTTTTGAAGAACGCGAACCTTCGCGAATTGAAATTTTATCGCCGACTTTAACCGCATAAGAAGGGATGGTTACTTTTCTGTTGTTGATAAGAAAATGGCCATGACTGACAAGCTGGCGAGCGGCAATTCGAGCCGGAGCGAAACCAAGCCGAAAAATAACGTTATCAAACCGGCTTTCCAAACGATTCAGAACCGCCTGGGCATTTAATCTTTTTGTAACCGCCATATTTTTAAAAAGTTCCCTCATCTGCCTGTCGCGCAAGCCAAAACTTATCTGAATTTTCTGCTTTTCCTTAAGCTGGCGCGCAAAATCCGAAACCGAATGGCGCCGCTTGCCGTGCTGGCCGGGCCGGTATGGACGCCGAATCATAGCGCATTTAAGAGAACTGCAACGTTCCCCTTTTAAAAATAGTTTGGTTCCCAGAGCGCGTTCTTTTTTTTCTTTTGATTTTAATAACATGTCAAATTGGTTAAATATTTAAACTCTCCTGACTTTCGGCGGCCTTGGACCGTTATGCGGAATCGGCGTTACATCTTTAATGGAAAGAATATTAAAACCGCGGTTAATAAGAGCTCTGACAGCCGAATCGCGGCCGCTGCCGACTCCTTTTACAATAACATCAACATTGAAAGGCCCTGAACGTTGTATTTTTTCCGTTATCGCTTCAATAACTTTTGTTGAAGCAAAAGGAGTCGCTTTCTTTGGGCCGGAAAAACCCAAAGAACCGGATGAAGCCCAAGCCAAAACCTCGCCGTTTTTACCCGCCACAGTTACCATAGTGTTATTATAACTTGCATTAATATAAACACGCCCGGCTTCTATTTTTTTGGAAGCGCTTACAGGCGCTTTAGCCGCGGCAGTTCCCTGTTTTTCTTTTTCAGGCAAAGCCGCGTTTTCAGTTGTTGTTGCTATTTTCTTTTTACCCATTTTAATTTAATAAAGAATTTAGAATATAGGATTTAGAATTTAGGAAAACTAATTTAAAAATCCCTAAATCCTATATTCTATATCCTAAATTCTTTTTATCTTACTTAAGTTCCGCCTTTCTCTTTCCGCTGCCGGCTGTTTTTCTGACATTGCCGCGGATAGTCCGGGAATTGGTTTTAGTGCGCTGTCCTCTTGCCGGAAGGCGCCTCAAATGCCTTATGCCACGATAGGCCTGGATTTCCTTCAATCTGCCAATATTTTGCTTGATAACCTGACGCAATTCTCCCTCAACTTTATAATGCTTGTCAATAAAATTCTGAATCGCCCCGACTTCCTGCGAAGTAAGGTCTTTAGCCCGCTTAGTCAGATTAATTTTCAATTCATTTAAAATTTTAAAAGCCAGCGGCCGTCCGATGCCGTAAAGATAACTTAACGCTATATCCACTTTTTTATTATCAGGTATGTTAACTCCGATGATTCTCATAATTTAATTATCCCTGCCTTTGCTTATGTTTGGGACTTTTTTTGCAAATTACATAAATACGGCCGCCGCGCCTGACAGTTTTGCAATTATTGCATATTTTTTTTACTGAAGCACGAACTTTCATTTTTTTAAAACTTCACGAATATACGAATATAGCGCCGATATACGAATTAATTATTTGAGTATATTTTATAAAAACTTCACGAATATACGAATTAAACGTTGATTTGCGAATTCGTATATTCGCGCTTTATTCGTATATTCGAGCAGTTTTTATAATCTCCTTATTATCCTCCCTCTTTTATCGTCAAGCGAATTCAATTCAACAATAACCCTGTCTCCTGGAATAACTTTAATATGGTTAATCTTCAGCCGGCCGGCCAAATGAGCCAGAATTTCCGAGCCGTTTGACAGCTTAACCCTAAAAGCAAGACCGCGCAGCGCTTCATAAATAACGCCATCCACTTTCAAAACGGATTTATTATCTCCCATCTTTAAACAAACGTTTCTGAAGCATAACAAAAGATCTACTCAACGTCAATAGCGATGCGATTTAAATCGCGCGGCGCCCGGCTAACCCAAAAAGGCCAGAAAGATATTTTACCGTTTTCAAGCCCGGGCAAGGAAAATATTAAAGTTTTAAGTTCCGTTTCTTTTTTACCGGCCGCCTGCGTCCGGAAATTTTCAATATCAAAAGCCCGCCTTAAAGAAATCTTTGCTTTTACGGGAAAAGAGAGAATTCCTTTGGCAAAATCGGAACGGGCCGCGCCGTATTCAAAACCGGAAGACAAAACATCATAGTTCCCGTCAAGCTGGCCAAGCGCTTTATTAACAAAAAAAGTTTTGATATCGCTTTCTTTAAAAGCCAGAAGCTGAAACTGACTGTCAAGAAATATTCCGAAACGGCCCGGCTCCGGAACTTTATAATTGATTTCTTCCTTTAAAATTTTAAAATCCTGGCCGCCTTCCAAAGCTTTAAAATCAGACGGCAGGCCGTTCAAAACTCTTTGCCGCAAAGTTTCTTTTAAAGATTCCGACATCTGGGTTTTGGCAGTTTTCAATTCTTCAGCGGTAGGCACCGCGGCTTCGCCGATAAATCCGCCGCCGACAGACTCTTTGATTTCCCCGTAAAAATTTTCGTATTTCGGACTGTTTTTAAATCCCGGAATTGATAAACGAGCAATCGGCCCGACATTATATTCTTCCCCGGGTTTGTCGGCAGTAACAGCAGCCGCAATGCTTGAAGGCGTAATTTTCCCGTTAACGACTTTAGCGCCGGGAACGGTTATCGCTTGATCTAAACGAAAAATTTTATTGTCGGGCGTTAAAAAACGGGTGGTTGCAACCAAAGATTGCGGTTGGGAACTGTAAGCGTTATAAATTATAATTTCTCCTTTGGCTTTTATTTCAACTTTCTTTTTATTGGAAGCCGGAAAAAGAAATTGAAGATTCCCTTTTTGAGTAAAAAGTTCGATTGGTAAATCGGAAGATTTCAGAGAAGCATTTACCGATTCATTAAAATCAAAACTTTTCTTCTGCAAAGATATTTTAATATCAACTTTCGGGAGAACAGCAACGGCAACATAAACTCCAACGCCCGCCAGAACAGCCAGAAAAGACGCAAACAAGAAACGGCCTAATTTTTTCGGTTCCGCGCTTTGCCTGAAAGGCTGTTCAACCAACGGTTCCTGCGATACGGAAGAAGGAGTTTCAAAAAAATCTTTTTTATGTCCGGATTTCAAATCTTCATGTTCGTCGCCGATGGGACCGGCCGGCATTTCCGGTTCTTCCGCCAACTTAACGGATTTTTTAATGCCGGAAAAGGATTCTATCGGCGCGATAATATCAGAAACCGGCCGTTTTCCCAAATGGCTGAAAATTTTTATCGGTCCGCTTTCTTTTGATTTTTCGGTTTTCTTTTTTAAAGGCATTGATTGGTTTTTTCCGCTTTCGGCGAAAGTTTTTAGTTGATTATCTCTAATCACTAAACACTATCCACTAAAAACTAATTTATATTCATTATAACATCAAAAAAATAAATAGGCTGTGGATTGCCGGTTTAAGGCAAAATGATTCCCCGGATGCGCCTGACTCCGGCGCCAACAGCTTCTTCTTTGATAATTTTAAATTCTCCTATTTCCAAAGAACGGTTAACATGCGGACCGCCGCAAAATTCTTTGCTGTAAGCTTCGTTTATTCCTTTTCCCGAAGGCGCGGCAAAATAAACCTTAACCTTTTCCGGATATTTAAGTTTAAAAAAATGAAGCGCGCCGGTTTTTTCAGCTTCGGTTTTGGGCATTTCCTGAAAAGAAACTTGTAAGTCTTCTTTAATTTTTTTATTGACTAAATCTTCAACTTCTTTGATTTCCTCCGGGGTTAATTTGCGGCCAAAAGTAAAATCAAAACGGGTTCGCTCCGCCGTAATATCCGAACCGGCCTGCCCGGCTTCGTTTCCCAAAACATCCCGCAAAGCCTGATGCAAAAGATGAGTAGCGGTATGAAGACGGATGACTTTTTGCAATTCTTCCTCGCTGCCGGCTTTTAATTCGCCGGTGTTTAAAATCAAGCCGTGGCCGCCGAATTTTTTCTCCGCTCCGGCCCGGGAAATTTCCTGATGTTTTTCAAATTCTTTTTCAAAATCTTCTTTTTTGATATTTTTGGTCTTTTCCGGCGCCAGCTCTTTTTGCAGTTCAAACGGCAGCCCGAATGTGGAATAAACGCGAAAAGAATCTTGCGCGCCTGTTATCACCAGCGATTCCAATTCTTTCAACCCTTTTTCCATTGCTTCACTGAATAAAAAACGTTCCTCTTCCGCAACTGCGGCGATTTTTCCATAATTTTCAATTTCTTTATAAAAAGGCGAATATTTTTTAGAGATTAACGTAATAATTTCCTTAAAAATAGCTGGATTAATTTTATTTTTAATTTGATAAGCTATCAGCCGCCTTAAAAGCCGCCGCAAAATATAATTGGCTTCCTTATTGCCGGGCTTAAGCCCGTCACTGATAAGAAAAGAGACCGCCCGCATATGATCGGCAAAAATCCTCGCTGTTTTTTCTTCCAACCCAGGCGCAAGTTCGTAAACTTTTAAAATAATCGGATGCAATAAATCGGTTTCAAAAACATTGTCAGTCCCCTGCATAACCGAAACCAAACGTTCCAGCCCCATTCCGGTGTCAACCCCGGCGCTCGTAAGCTTCTTTAAAGTTTTATCGGCGTGGCAATAATATTCATTAAAAACCAGATTCCATACCTCAACCCCGTCAACATAAATTTCTGTGTTAGGGCCGCAAGGTCCTTCACTGCCGGTCGGCCCCCAGAAATTATCAGCTCGCCCCATTGCTCTGATTTTTTCCTTAGGAAGTCCCACTTCCTTATGCCAAATATTAAAAGATTCTTCATCGCGAAGCACGGTTTTGCCTTCGCCCGCCGAATCATCTCCGGAAAAAACCGAAACAGTAAGTCTATCTTCCGAGATACCTAGAATCTTTGTTAAATATTCATAAGCCCACAAAATACTCTCCCGTTTGAAATAACCTCCAAAAGAAAAATTGCCGAGCATTTCAAAAAATGTCAGGTGGGTTTTGTCGCCGACTTCGTCAATGTCGCTGGTACGGAAACATTTTTGTATGGAAACGGCGTTTTTTGTCCCGAAATCTTTTTCCGCGTCAAGTTCGCCGGTGTAATATCGCTTAAACTGCTGCATTCCGGCGGTTGTTAAAAGCACTGACGGGTCATCCGGAATAAGCGAAGAAGAAGAAACAATCATATGTCCTTTCCCTTTTCCGCCGAAGGCGGATCCGCCTCTGGCGGAAAAAAAACTTAAAAAACTTTTGCGGATTTCTTCGGAAGACATCTAATAATTTTAAATTTTTAAAGTAAAATTAGCACTGAGGGGGGGTAAAATAATTGTCTTAAATATAGCTTTCAGCCAGCAACTCGCTGGCTGTTTTTTTTAAAATCAAAGCAACTCTTTTAATTTTTCTCCATTCAAATTAAGTTTTCCTAGAATACCCATCAATGTCCCGGGACGCAAAATTTTATGATTGGGAACTATTATAATTTCTTTACCATAAAGATGCTGTTTTACAAATTTCATATGACTGCCTTTTTGGCTTTTTAATTGAAAACCTAAACGAAATAAAACGCCGGCCATTCCCTTGCCGGATATTCTGGGCAGTTTGCTCATACCGAAACCGGAGCCATAAATTCCCGCCGCGACAAAGACAACCTGTCCGGTTCTTCTTCCAAATAAAGATGAACGGCTTCTTTAATATTTTTAACGGCTTCTTCAAAATTATCTCCCTGAGAAAAACATCCCGGCAAAGAAGGCACCGAAACGCTGTAGCCGCCGTCTGATTCTTCAATAAACACAGCATTAAAATTTAAAACTGTTTTTTTAATTTTCTTATATTTTTTCATATTTCTATCTTATCATACAAAAAATAAAACAGCAAATAATCAATAATAAACTAAAAATTTTAAGCTAGAAGTTATTATCAGTAGCCCTTAAGTTTTTTAAGATGCTCGTGCTGGCGGATTTTATCAAGAGCTTTAGCTTCAATCTGACGGATACGCTCGCGGGTGACTCCAAAAACTTTGCCTACTTCTTCTAAAGTATGGGTAATGCCGTCGGACAAGCCAAAACGCATTTCTAATATCTTTTGTTCTCTTTCGGTAAGATCAACAAGAATTTCCTTTAACTGATCGCGCAAAAACGACTGATTAGCCATTTGAGTCGGCGACAAGCTCTGCTCGTCTTTTATAAAATCCGATAAAGTGGAATCTTCATCGTCTTCCCCGACCGGCGCTTCAAGAGACAAAACTTCCTGGGAAATTTTCTGGATGTAATGGACTTTATCAATATCAAGGCTCATTTCATTGGCAATTTCCTCGGCTAGCGGATCGCGGCCAAGCTCCTGCAAAAGCCGGCGCTTGGTCTGAGTATATTTGGAAATTGTTTCAACCATATGGACCGGAATCCTGATGGTTCGGGACTGATCTGCCAGAGCGCGGGTGATTGCCTGACGAATCCACCAGGTGGCGTAAGTTGAGAATTTAAAACCACGACGGTAATCAAACTTATCAACCGCCCTTGATAATCCGATATTCCCCTCTTGAATTAAATCAAGAATGCTTAAATGCGGACTGCGGTTGACATAACGTTTGGCAATTGAAACCACCAGCCGCAAATTGGCTTTTATCAAACCGCGGCGCGCCTCCTCATCGCCTTTTTCTCCCCGCTTAGCCAGTTCCCTTTCCTCGTTTTTAGTTAAAAGCGGAGTTTTGCCGATTTCCTGAAGATATGTCTGAACAGCATCCGGAACATCAAGACCGCTTATTTTAGCCGCCGCTTTTAATTCTTTTGCGCTTACCTCGCCGGACAATTCAATCAGCTGTCCGGTTTCCACAACTTTAATATTAACCTGCTCCAGCCGGTCATAAATTTCTTCCAAAAAACTTAAATTTTTTTCAATATTCGGAAAAAAATAAAGAACTTCGGAATCCGTGACAAAACCGCGGCTGCGGCCTCTTTTAATAAGATTGTCCAAAGCCTGGCCTAAAACACATTTTCCAACAACAACAGCCGCGGCTTTTTTATTTTTTTTATTAGACTTGGATTTAACTGCTGATAAGCGCGGCCTGCCTCTTTTAACAAGACGTTTAGCACTTATTTTTTTACGAAAAACTTTCTTTATTTTTTTTATTTTTTTCATATAAAGCTAGATATCTCCGTTGAAACTGCCTGGAATTTAGCAATGCAATCTTTTAACAATTCTT
>JACPKE010000034.1 GCA_016187205.1 Candidatus Brennerbacteria bacterium
ACAATCCTTTTTCCAATTATTATCTTTTAACCGCGATTCTAGCCGGAATTGTTTTAATGGCCCTGGCTGTTTATCTGCCTTTTTTTCAGAATATTTTTAAAACTGTTTTTTTGCCGTGGGAATGGCTAGCCGGAAGTTTTTTTCTCGGGATTTTTAATATTATGGCTTTGGAAGCGGGCAAGTGGTTTTATCGCAATCAAAAATAGCGGGCAGCAATTAGCGAGCAGCGAGCAGTAAGCAGATGCGGCGCAGTTATTTATTTTTTTGCAATAACCAACCCTATTATTTTTTTAGCGCCGGATTTTTTAAGCATTTTTGCCGCTTCTTCAAGAGTGGCGCCCGAAGTTGAAACATCATCCAGCAGTATTATGTTTTTTCCTTTTATTTTTTCGGGATTAACAACCTGAAAGCAATCGCGGATATTTTCCTGTCTTTGATTATGGTTTTTAATCTGCGCCTGCGGCCGGTTATTTTTTATTCTTTTTAATCTAAGGAAGTGGGACTTCCTTAGATTGGAGTTGACGGCAATAAGAGTGTTTGCGATAAGTTCGGCCTGGTTGAATCCCCGTTCTTTTTGCCGGATTTGATGAAGCGGAATCGGAATTATTTCGTATTTTTTAAAATCAAGATTAAGATTTTTAATATAGCGGTTTAAGATTTCCGCTAAAATCCCCGCAACAGGCTTTAATTTTTTATATTTAAAAGTTAAAATAAGTTCCCGCAAAATATCATTTTCATAGGAGCCGGCGGCGGCTAAAACAAAAGCCGTTTTAAGATGGCAGATTTTTTTGTTTTGAGCCAGCCGCCGGTTGCAATCGGCGCAAAATAGAGTTTGATTGAGCGGAATTTTGTTAAAGCATTTAGCGCAAAGTAAAGTATTCGGAATTTTACAACCCAGGCACTTTAAAGGAAAAAGGATTTCAAGAGCCAACGCTTGTATTTTTTTAATAAATTTAATCATAAGTTAATTAAAAACTTCCGCCGAAGGCCCGCTCCGCTCTCGCTTGAGCGAGGCGAGCGGATCCGCCTTTGGCGGAAAAAGCTCAATAGGTATGTTATACTTATAATATAATGAGCTTTTTGCAGTCAATTTTTGGCCTTAAACCAGCTTCTTTTTTAGGGGTGGATATAGGCACGAGTTCCATAAAAATCGTTGAAGTTTCAAAGGCGCTTCAAAAACCCCAGCTTAAAACTTACGGTATTTTGGAAACATACGGCCATTTAGAAAGACTGAATAACGCCATTCAGACAAGTTCCCTGAAAATTTTGGAAAACGAAACTGCGGAGCTGCTGAAAACTTTAGTCGCTGAAATGAAAGTGAAAACTAAAGATGTCGTGGCGTCTTTGCCGCAATTTCTTGTTTTTACCACTCTTTTGGAATTGCCTCAAATGACCAGCGACGACATCGGCAAATCAATTTCTTTTCAGGCGCGCCAGTATATTCCTCTGCCGATTTCCGAAGTGTCTATTGATTGGTTGAAAGTGGGCGAACGCGAAGATGAAAACGGCGTTAAAAAACAGCTGGTATTTTTAATAGGAGTTCCTAACGAGAACATTAAAAAATATAAAGCTATTTTTAAATCCGCGGGTTTGACCTTGAGAGCATTGGAACTTGAAACCTTGAGTTTGAGCCGGTCTCTTGTCGGAGACGGTAATGGCCCTGTTGCCATGGTTGATATCGGCGCCCGCTCAACAATTGTTTCGGTTATTCATAAAGGCCTGCCCCAGCATATCGGTCAGTCCGATTTCGCGGCTTCTTCATTGACGCAGGCTATTGCCAACGGCCTTAATATAAACGTAAGGCGGGCCGAAACCCTCAAAAAGCAAAGAGGGCTTTTGGGCCGCGGCGGGGACTACGAGCTTTCCACGTTAGTTTTGCCGTTTCTGGATGCTATAATAGAAGAGATAAGACGGGGAATAAAAGCTTTTCAGGAAAAAAATCCGGAAACTCCCGTTGGAAGCGTTATTTTATCCGGCGGCGGAGCTAATTTGCTGGGTATAGAAAAATATTTTTCCGACCAGCTTGGAATTCCGATTACGAAAGGAAATCCTTTTTTTCGGGTCGGTTATCCGCCGGAAATAGAGCCGTTAGTAAGCGAATTAAGTTCCACTTTTTCAGTGGCTATAGGCTTAGGAATCAGGGAGCTTGTTTAAAATAACCATTTTTACCTGCGAGTATTAGCGAGTAGAAGTAAAAATGAGTTACCCCGCCCTCTATGCGCGGAGAATAAAAAGAAGACATGAAACAAAATAATCAGTTAAAAAATATAAATAATCAAAAAAGGTCAAAATGCTTAGAGGGCGGGGTGCGCAAATTTATACCCACTCGCTTTGCTCGCGGATAAATTTGGCATGCCTCAATACACAAAAATTTTATCCGAACAATTTGCCAGCGCCAGAGCAAACCTTGGATGGCCATGGAAGCTTTTGGTTTTTTCAGTTTTCATTTTTTTCTTCAGCATTTTTCTTTATTTCGGGATGTTCGCCGGATACAAGCCTTATTTGGATTCCAGGATTAAAAATCTTAATCAGTCAATAAGCCAGCTTGGACTGGCGGTTAAGGAAGAAGACCGCGCTAATTTTCTGTCTTTTTATTCCCAACTTATCAACCTTGATAAGCTGCTTGATCGTCATGTTCAGGGCGGAACAGTTTTTGATCTTTTGGAGCAGTATACTCATCGGGATGTTTATTATCAAAATGTATCGGTTATTTTGACTACCAATCTTATAAGATTGCAGGGGGTGTCCAAAAATTATGAAATTTTGATTGAGCAGATGTCGGCTTTTAAAAACGCGCCTTTGATTGTCCGTGCTGTTCTTGATAATGCGTCAAGAGAATCTAACGGCGTCAGTTTTGTGATTCGGTTAACGGTTAAGCCGGAATTTTTCGCTTTTAAAGTCGCAACCAGCACGGCTGGCGAGATTCCATTAACGCCTTTTACGGAATAAGGGCTTTGTCTACCCCCACCTTTTAGACGACCTGGAATATATAAAAAACATGAAAAACTTAAAAAACATAAACAACCCTAAAACTCAAATGTTATATCTTATTAAGGTCGCTCAAAAGGAGGGGGTGCTCAAATTTATACCCACTCGCTTTGCTCGCGGATAAATTTGGCATGAAATCCTCAACAAAAAGAATTTTAAGTATGTTAAGCTCGGCTTTGCTTTTTATCGCGAGCATTGTGGTTTATTCTAATTCCATAAGGCCGGTTTATGAAGATATTAAAAAATTAAGAGGTGAAGCGGCGATTAAGCAACAGACTCTGGACGACCAGGATAATGCCGTTAAGCAGGTGCAGGGTTTAATCCGGGAATTTGAAAGCATCAGTCAGCTTCAGGATAAAATTTCTCTATTTCTGCCTCTTGAAGAAAATGTTCCGAAATCATTAGTTCAGTTTGATTCTTTAAGCAGAATATCGGGAGTTTCCATTGAATCAATCGCTCCGCAGTATATAGTTGCCGATTCCGGAGTTAAGAAAAAGGAGGGTCTGTCTTCGGTTATAAAATCAGTCGGAAAAATAAAATTCGTTCTTAAAATTCTCGGTTCTTATGAAGGATCAAAGAATTTCATTAAAGGACTCGGAGAAAGCATAAGGATTTTTGATATTTCGGATTTTAAAATTGATCAGCAGAAAGATTCAAACGGGGAATTGGTTTCAATTATTATGTCGCTGGATAATTATTATCAGACTCAATAAAATGGCCATCATTGTTAAACAGGACAAAGAACCTATTAATTGGTTTTCGGTAATTTCCTGGGCAATTGTCATAGGCATTATTTTTATTTCCGGATATTATTTGTTTTTCGTCCGTCCGCCGCTGGTTGATTTTGTCCTTCCGGTTAAGCTTGCGGAAACCGTTAATTTGGCGAAAATAAAATTTGACCCGGCTTTTTTGATTGAAAGCGAAGTTTATAAAGTTCTTGAAAAAGGGGAATACGGAACAATTCCCGAGTCTTCCGGACTTGGCAAGCCAAATCCGTTTTTAAACTTCGCGCCTCCTATTAAACCAGGAAGAGCTTCTGTTAATATTAAATCAGCGACATCTACGGCAACGTCATCTCCGGTTTTGATCGCTCAACCGCCAGCTGTTTTTTCAACATCCAGTATTCCGCAACCGCCAATTTTTACTCCGTTGGTTTCATCAAGTTCGTCGCCGCAGTAATCCCTCACCCTTGAAGGATCAAAAAAATAATTAAACTAATAAACATGTTTTTAAAAATAATTAAAGGTCAGTTAATTAAAATAAAGGATTGTATTGATTTAACAATCCTTCAAGGGTGAGGGATGGAAGATAAAGATTTAATCCAAGAACTCGTAAAAAGCAATTTATTGACGCAGGTAGCGGCCAATAAAGTCTTAAAAGAAGCTTTTTTAATTCAAAAAACGCCGGAAGATTTATTGTATGAACGGAGGCTGGTTGACCAGGTTGAGCTGGCTAAAGTCAAAAGCCGGCTTTTGAATGTGCCGTTTCAGGAGCTTAAAATTGAAGACATTAGCGATGAGGTTTTGAAAACCATACCCGAAGAAACATCGCGTACTTACCGGTTGATGCCGGTTTCAAAAACTAAAGATATGCTGGTTATCGGCATGCTCCGGCCGGACGATGAAAAAGCTAAAGAAGCTCTTAAGTTTATAGCCCAGCAGCAACACATCAGCCTTGGCATTTACCTTGTGCTTTTTTCCGACTTGGAAAAAATCTGGCGCAGGTATTCTCCTTACAAGAGTGAGGTGGAAGCGGCCGTCAAGTCAATGTCTGGAGCAGGGGTTGAGGGCGGTCAGAAAGTAATCGGTCTGGAGGAAGGAACAAAAGTCGGCGAAGAAGCGCCGGTTATTAAAATCGTGGCTTCAACTTTGCGCGCCGCTGTTGAAATGAAAGCTTCCGATATTCATATTGAACCCCAACGTTCGCGGCTCCGCATAAGATTTCGCATAGATGGCGATTTGCAGGAGATGAATTCTTTGCCTTTATCTTTGCATCAGCCTATTGTTTCGCGAGTAAAAGTTTTATCCGATCTTAAACTTGATGAAAACAGAATTCCTCAGGACGGACGTTTTCGCGCTGTTATTTACGGCCAAGATATTGATTTTCGGGTCGCCACTTTTCCGACTCCAACCGGTGAAAAAGCCGCTATAAGAGTGCTTGATCCGTCGGTTGGCGTTAAAAGTATGGATGAGCTGTCGTTGATCCCCTGGAATTTGGAAATATTGAAAAGCGGATTGCAGAAACCTTATGGGATGATTATGGTGACCGGGCCCACGGGATCGGGTAAGACAACCACTTTGTATTCGTTGCTTCAGGAAGTGAATAAGGAAGACGTAAATATTGTCAGCCTGGAAGATCCGGTTGAATATTTTATTGACGGTTTGAATCAATCGCAGGTGCGGCCGGAAATCGGATATGATTTCGCTTCAGGGCTTCGCCAGATTCTCCGTCAGGACCCCGATATTATTATGGTCGGTGAAATTCGCGATGAGGAAACCGCGGCGCTGGCGGTTCACGCGGCGCTTACCGGCCACGTTGTTCTTTCAACGCTTCATACCAATACTTCAATAGGCGTCATTCCCCGCCTCATTGATTTGAAAGTCCGGCCGTTTCTTTTGCCTTCGTCTTTAAGTCTTATGATTGCCCAGCGGCTTTTAAGCAAAATTTGCCAGGATTGCAAAAAACCGTCGCCGGCTCCGCCGGAAGTCCAGAAAATCATAAAAGAAGAAATTGAAGCTTTGCCGGCTGAAGTAAAAAAGATCATCGCTTTCAAAGAGCCTTTTCAGGTTTACCATGGAAGCGGCTGTGCTGTTTGCAAAGACAAGGGAACTCTTGACCGGCAGGCGATTTATGAAATTTTTAAAATGACCCGCGAACTCTCCGATATGATCAGCAGGGGCGTTTCGGAAAATATTCTGGCCGAGGAAGCCAAGCGTCAGCAAATGGTTACTTTGCGCCAGGACGGCATTATTAAAGCCTTAAACGGAGAACTTTTAATTGAAGAAGTTTTGAGGGAAACAGTTAACGAGGTATAATAACATTTAACATTTAACATTTAACATTTAACTTTTAACATTCATGGAAGACTACCAGCAAAAACTTAAAGATTTATTGTTGATGACCGCTCGTCAGAATTCTTCTGATTTGCATTTATCAATCGGCCGCCGGCCCACTCTTCGGATTGACGGAGTTTTGATACCTTTGCAAAAAGAACCGGTTCTTACGCCGGAGGCGGTGCAAGAGCTTGTGTCCGCGCTTTTGACGGACGCCCAGAAAGAATCGTTTTTTCAAAATAAAGAAATAGATTTTTCTTACAGCTTTGAAGATAAGGCCCGTTTTCGGGTGAATGTTTTTTACCAGCGCGGATATATGGCCGCGGCTTTACGGTTGATTCCGGCCCAGGTTAAGTCAATTGAAGATTTGCATTTGCCGCCCATACTTCATGATTTAGCCAGCCTTTCCCAGGGATTTATCCTGGTTGTCGGTCCGGCCGGACACGGCAAATCAACAACTTTAGCGGCTTTGCTTGATGAAATCAACCATAAGCGCAATGACCATATAATTACCATTGAAGACCCGATAGAATACTTATTTGTTCAGGATCGGTGCATTATATCCCAGCGGGAAGTCGGCGCCGATACTTTGAATTTTCATCAGGGTCTTCGTTCTATTTTGCGTCAGGACCCGGATGTTATTATGATCGGCGAAATGCGCGACCCGGAAACTATTTCAACAGTGCTTACCGCTTCCGAAACCGGACATCTGGTTTTTTCAACATTGCATACAAATTCCGCTTCCCAGACCATTGACCGCATTATTGACAGTTTTCCGGCGGCCCAGCAGGGGCAGGTGACTTCTCAGCTGGCCGCCACTTTGGTTGCGATAGTTTCGGAACGGCTTGTTCCGAGAATTGATGGCGGCCGGACGCCAGTTTGCGAAATAATGCTTGTTAATTCCGCCATCAGGAATTTGATCCGCGAAAGAAAAGTTTATCAGATTGACCTTGTTATAGAAACCAGCCTGCAGGAAGGCATGGTTTCTTTAAATCGCGCTTTGGCGAACGTTGTCAAAAGAAAAGAAGTTTCCCTTGAAAATGCCGAAACTTATTCTTTGAATCCGGCCGAGCTGCGTATTTTGCTGGAGAGAGAAATGTAAGGGCTTTCTCCGAATTTTTAATTTGTTAGTTGGCGGAACAGAAAATTATCAGAATATGCAATTAAAACTTCACGAATATACGAATAGAGCGCTGATATACGAATTCGGATATTCGCGCTTGATTCGTATATTCGGGTAGTTAAAATATGAAATTCAAATACCAAGCCAGAACCAAAACCGGAGAATCACAGGCCGGAACCGTTGATGCGGCGTCCAGGGAAGCTGCTTTGAATATTCTGACAAGCCACGAGCTTTACATTTTAAGCCTGGAAAATATAGAAAAAGTTTTATGGTATGGGAAAATCATAAATTTTTTTTCCAGAGTCAAAGCCCAGGATTTAATGATTTTTACCAGGCAGTTCGCCACATTACTTTCCGCTAAATCACCATTAAGCGGCAGTCTTAAGAGTCTTTATCAGCAAAGCGAGAATGTTTTTTTAAAGGAGGCTATTTTTGAAATAATTTCCGATATTGACGCCGGTCTATCATTGTCGCAGGCTCTTGACAGGCACAGGAATATTTTTTCTTCTTTTTACGTTAATATGGTCCGTTCCGCCGAAGTTTCCGGCCGCATGGAAGAAGCAATGGATTTTATGGCGAATTATTTGGAAAAAGAAGTTCGGGTCGGTTCGCGGGTGCGGAATGCCCTTATTTATCCGGTTTTTGTCCTGGGTCTTTTTGTAATTGTCGGCGGAATTCTTATAGCGGTTGTTTTTCCCGAGATCAAGCCTATTTTTGAGGAAGCTGACGTAACTTTGCCTTTGATTACCAGAATTCTGCTTTCTTTAGGGGATTTTCTGGTGGGTTGGTGGTGGGCGATCGTTATTTTTCTCGTTCTTTTTGTTGTTTTAATGATTGATTATTTTCAGACGGATGAAGGCCGGGCGGTTTTTGACGAAATGAAGATTCGCGCGCCGATTCTCGGCGGGTTTGCCCGGAAGCTTTATGTGGCGCGTTTTTCCCAGGCAACCAGCGTTTTGATCCGCGGCGGCATTCCAATCACGCAAGCAATTGAAATCGCCGGGCATACCGTCGGAAACGTTGTTTATCAGGATATTTTACGCGAAGCTGCCGAAGGAGTGCGCCGCGGCGAACTGTTGTCGCAGGTGCTTAGCCGTTCCGCTTATTTTCCCCCGCTTGTTTCGCAAATGATAGCTATAGGAGAAACAACCGGGCGTCTGGACGATTTGCTTGATAAAATCGCTTTGTTTTTTACCCAGCAGGTTGATGACGCTTCGGCTAATCTGGTGGAATTGATACAGCCGGCTTTAATGTCGTTTATCGGCATAGCGGTTGGCCTGCTTTTTGCTTCAATTTTGCTTCCTATTTATGATTTGGCGCGGGCTTTTTAAATATAGAATATGCATATGCTATAATAAATATCATAATCATAAAAAGGTCGGTTGTCCTTCTTACGGTTCAAGATAGTTTTGGACAAAGCTGAAGGACAAAGAAAATAGTCAAAATATGAAATTTTCAATGTCAAAAAAAGGTTTCACTTTAATTGAGCTTTTAATTGTTATCTCCATTATCGGTTTATTGGCTTCTATAGTTCTTGTCGGATTCGGTTCTTTTAGGGCAAGAGGCAGGGACGCCCGTAGGATTGCCGATTTGCGCGAAACGCAAAACGCTTTGGAACTTTTTTACACTAAAAATAACGCTTATCCGGGTTCGCTGGATTGGGCTACTTTAATATCCGATTTAACAGGCGCCGGCATTGGGGTTAACGCGATTCCTAATGATCCGTTGAATAGCCCGACAAATCCTATTGTTTATTTGTACAGTCCGTCTACCGATTTTCAGAATTACGCCATCGGAGCGGTCTTGGAAGATCCGAATCATCCTGTTCTTCAAACCGATGTTGATTCTCCTCTTAATTTTACCGATGTTAACGGCATTGACTGCGGCGATCTTACTGCCCCTGTTTACTGCGTTGCTTTTTAAGATTCATTTTATGAAAGAGGCGCAGGCGGGTAATTCCGTCCGCGCTTTTTTTGTTGTAAAATAAAAAGAATAAAAATTATGATTTATTTATTACGTTTTATTTTCGGGGCAATCATCGGCAGTTTTTTAAACGTGGTGATTTTTCGTTTTCGGGAAGACAAACCGTTTTTAACCGCGTCCCATTTTACGGGAAGGTCCCGGTGTTTGTCCTGCAAAAAAAATCTTTCATGGAAAGAGCTTATTCCGTTTTTTAGTTTTTTGGCGCAAAGAGGCAAGTGCCGGAATTGCGGTGTCCGGATTTCCTGGCAATATCCGCTGGTGGAATTTTTAACCGGTCTGGTTTTTGCGCTGGTTCCGGCGCGCATTTTTGATTTTTACGCCGTTTCAACCGTTCTTTTGTCGGGCGGCAGCTCGCTTTGGTATTATGCCCAGGTTTTCGTATGGGTTGCGGCGTTCCTTATTTTTATTTTAATGGCGGTAATTGATTACCGGCTGAAGCTGATTCCTGACTTTCTTAATTTCGTTTTGTTTCTTTTAGGGCTATTTTCAACCGGTTTTATAAGTTATTTCAACAAACCTGATTTTTTAAGCCGTTCTTTTCTAGGCCATTACGCTTTGTTGTTTGGCGGTATTGAAAATATATGGCTTAATCATTTATTCGGAGCCGTTGTTACCGGCGGTTTTTTCGCGGCTATTTTCTTTTTAAGCCGGGGCCGCGGTATAGGGTTCGGCGATGCCAAGCTTGGCGCGGGGGTCGGCATGCTGATGGGGTGGCCGGACGGCCTTTTTTCGGTTTTTTTGGCTTTTATAATCGGCGGCGCCTGGGGCGCGGCAGTCATGTTTTTAAAGAAAAAGGGGATGAAAGATATCCTGCCATTTGCGCCGTTTTTCGTAATCGGCATAACGTTGACGTTTTTCGCCGGTTTTTATTTGCTCGGGGAATACTTTGCGATAATCGGAATTTAACGGTTTTTGGGTTATTATTTAGTTATGGTTAAAAACTTTGCCGGAAAAATTAACAAGTTTTCCGGGTTTACGATGCTTGAGATGTTCGTGACTATCGGCATAATGTCTTTTATCGCGGCGGCTTTAGTTGTTTACAGCCATACCGGCGAAAAGCAGATTATTCTTTTTAAAGAACAGGCGAGAGTGCTTAATGTTCTTGCCAGGGCGCGGAATTTGGGCATTACCAGTTTTATAAAAGCCGGCGCTACCGGCCCTTTGCCTTGCGGTTACGGAGCGCATTTTGAAGCTCCGCGGACAATGATTATTTTTGAAGATAGAGCGTCTGATTCGGGTTGCGCTGATGCCGATTTTCGTTATTCCGGCCCGGCCGAAATTTTTGAATCGTCTACTTTAGATAGAGATATTTCTTTTGATTTTTTATCTTTAAGCGATATTGTTTTTGTTCCGCCTCAGCCGGTTATTTTTATAACGCCTGAACAGGATCAGGCGGTTATAACTTTAACTACCGGAGGAAACGATCCGGTAACGGTTTCGGTAACCGTAAGTACCGCCAATCAAATCAGCGTTCAATAAACTTTCAATTCATATTTATGAAGCGAATAAATTTGAAAGGGTCTAAATCCAGGGGCACCATCTTGGTGGAAGTTATAATCGCCATCAGCATTGTAATTGTCGGTTTGCTGGCTGTTTTGCGTTTGCTTTCCAGATCTATCAGCTTGAACAGGGAAGTCAGTAATCAACTTGTAGCCACTTATCTTGCCGAAGAAGGCATAGAAGTGGCGAAAAATATTCTTGACGCCAATACCATTAAAATCGGCATCGGCGATCCTCCCTACACCAATTCAAATCAATGGAACCGTGATTTTACGCCTGGTAGCTATGAAATTGATTATCAAAGCCAGGCGTTGGAAAGCGATCAGGGCCGGTTTCTTTTTTTTGATCCCGATACAGGACGTTACGGTTATGATACCGCCGTCGGTTTGCAAACTTTTTTTAAACGGCGCATTGATATTGAAAATATCACTAATAACGAATTGAGGATATCTTCAAAGGTTAATTGGGATTCAAGAAGCGGCGCGATATCATCTGTTGATTTAGAAGATCATTTTTACAACTGGCGCTGCGATTATAATAATTTTCCACAATGTCCATGAATAATCATAAAAATATGAAGGGATTTACCCTTATGGAGATGCTGATCAGTCTGGCTATTTTCAGTATATTGATATCAATCGCGAGCGGGGCTTTTGTCCGCGCGTTGCGCAGTCAAAGAGCGATTGTAAGCTTGATATCGGCTAATGATAATTTAAGTATCGCTTTAGAACAAATGATGAGGGAGATAAGAACCGGATACCAATTCAGTATTACCGCTCCGGACGAGATGGAATTTATCAACGCGGATAATGAGTTTATACGATACCGTTTGGAAGCCGGTTTTATTGAGCGCGGCATTGAAGATGCGGCGCAGGGGCCGGGAGTTTTCGTTTATCGGCAGATTACCGGCGCTAATGTTATCGTGAACAGGTTTAATATCGGGCTTTTTGGAAATTCTTTTGACGACGGTTTTCCGCCTAGAATTACTTTAAGCCTTTCAATTTCTCCGAATAATCCTTACCTTTCCACTTTTTCAATTGATATCCAGTCAACGGTCAGCGCCAGGTTTATTGATACTTAATAATCGCTCAAAATTACGAATAAACGCGAATATACTAATTTAAAATGTTAAATTTTAATAATTGGAAATTTTTAAATCATGATAACGCTAAAGGCCAGGCGATTTTGCTTACTGTTCTGGTTTTGAGCGGAAGCATTATCGGCGCTTCGGCCATTGCCGGCTATTTAATGCTTTTAAGCGTAAGGAGTTCTACCGATCTTGCCAGTTCCGCCAAGGCGATTTTAGCCGCAGATGCCGGCATTGAATGGGAGCTTTACAGGACTTTTCAGGATTCCAATTATCAGTCTCCTGTTTTTCTGAATAATGCCACTTTTACCGCGACTGTTGATTCGGCAAGCGTGCAGATTGATCAGAGCCAGGTTTTAGACGATGTTTCCGTTAGCGCCGATACCGGCACGCAAAGTTTTACCGTCGGTTCCGGAGTTATTAATATTGCCGCGGCAACTGTTAAACTTAGCGGATCTGTCCCTGGGTCTTATCTGATTCAGTTTAATATCTTGCTGGCGTCGGACAGAACTTTAATCGGATCTGCCAATACAACTGTTGACTTGACCGCAACGCCGTCGCTTGTGAATGTTGCTTTTAATCCGGCTTTGGATTTAAACAGCGATCTGCAATATCTTCTTGAATGGCAAAAAAACGACATCGGCAGTCCATCCGGGTCGTCTTTGATTGTCAGTTATAAAACTTCCCCCCCTGATCCTTATACGGGCGGCGATTTTTCTATTGACCCTTCGGGCGACATTTATTTCCAGACTTTTTATAATTTTGACCGCACAATTAAAGCTATCGGCCGGTCTTCTAATGTTTTCCGGGCTTTTCAATTGCGGCTTAGCGGCGCGACTACAACTCTTACACCGTAAATAAGATGAATCTTCAAGAGGCAAAAAAACGGATAGAAAAATTAAAAGCGGAAATCAACCGCTACCGCCATGCTTACCATGTTTTGGACAAGTCTTTGATTTCGGATGAAGCTCTAGATTCGCTTAAAAAAGAGCTTTTTGATTTAGAGCAACAATTTCCGGATTTGATAACTTCTGATTCGCCGACCCAGCGTGTTGGCGGCGAGCCGCTTAAGTATTTTAAAAAAGTCCGGCATGAATCTGCGATGCTTTCTTTTAATGACGCTTTTTCCGAGGATGATATGCGGGAGTGGCTGAAGCGGTTAGAAAATTATCTTGGCCGGTCGGTAAATCAAGAATTTTATTGCGAGCTGAAAATTGACGGCTTAGCCATAGAGCTTATTTATGAAAAAGGTGTTTTGGTTGAAGGGTCTACCCGCGGCGATGGCATTGTCGGCGAAGATGTTACGCAGAATCTTAAGACGATTGAAGCCATACCTATTAAGTTGAATGGTGAAAGCGACAAGCGACAAATGATAAGCGACAAGCGACAAGCGGCAAGCGGCAAGCAGTATGGCGGTGAAAAAAACATTTTACATGTCGCATTTCCCAGTAAGCTAGTCGTAAGAGGCGAGGTTTTTCTGACTAAAAAAGAATTTGACCGCATTAATAAGGAGCAGGGGGAAAAAGGAGAAAAAATTTACGCTAATCCGCGCAATGTGGCAGCCGGTTCAATCCGGCAGCTTAACCCTAAAATAACCGCCGGCCGCAAACTGGATTCTTTTCAATATGATATTGCTTTGCTCGCTGAAGCCTTGGCGAAAGAGGGTATTCAAAATCACAACGAAGAACATGAAATATTGAAATCATTCGGCTTTAAAACTAATCCGCATAATCGTTTGGTTCATAGTTTAAAAGAGGTTTTTGAATTCAGGGATTATTGGGAAAAACATCGCGATAAACTGCCTTATGAAATTGACGGGATTGTTGTTATTTTAAATGATAATGAAGATTTTGAAGCCGGCGGAGTTGTCGGTAAGGCTCCCAGGGCCGCTATTGCCTATAAATTTTCCGCCAGAGAAGCGACTACGGTAATACAAAATATTACGGTTAATGTCGGCCGTACCGGAGCGTTGACTCCGGTGGCGGAATTAAAGCCGGTTAAGGTCGGCGGAATAACCATTTCCCACGCCAGTCTTCATAATTATGACGAGATTCAGCGGCTTGGCCTTAAAATCGGCGATACCGCGGTTGTCAGCCGGGCCGGCGATGTAATACCGAAAATTATCAAAGTTTTGAAAGAATTGCGAATCGGCAATGAAAAAGATTTTAAAATGCCTTTTCATTGCCCGGTTGACGGTTCGGCTGTTATAAAAGACGGAGCGATCCATCGCTGTTCAAATAAGCGGTGCGGGGCGCGGCTTCGCGAACAGCTTTATCATTTTGTTTCGCGCATGGCTTTTGACATTCGCGGCTTGGGGCCAAAAATAATTGACCGGTTTATTGATGAAGGATTAATCAGCGACGCGGCCGATATTTTCACTTTGAAAGAAGGGGACATTGCAGTTCTTGAGCGATTCGGAGAAAAATCAGCTCAAAATATAATTAACGACATCGCAAGCCGTAAGATTATTAGTTTGCCGCGGTTTATTTACGCGCTGGGAATTTTGCATGTGGGGGAAGAAACCGCCGCGCTTTTAGCGCGGAGCATAATGGAGAATGTAAAAAGAAATAAGGAGTCTTTAACAATTTCAGATATTTTTTCTTACTTCCGGCATTTAACTTTAGACAATTTACAAGAAATTAAAGATATCGGTCCGGCAATCGCTCAAAGCATTTATGATTGGTTTCATGAAAAAAGAAATCTTAATTTACTCAAGAAATTAGAAAAAGTCGGCGTTACAATTGAGACGACTAAGCTAAAAGCTTCCGCCGAAGGCGGATCCGCCTCTGGCGGAAAAAGCTATAAGCTAAAAACTAAAACTTTTGTTTTAACCGGCAGTTTAAAATCAATGCCCCGCGAACAAGCCAAGGAAAAAATACGCGAGTTTGGCGGCGATACTGCCGAATCAGTAAGCAATAAGACCAGTTTTTTGGTAGCCGGTTCTGAGCCGGGCTCAAAATTAGACAAAGCCAGAAAATTGGGAGTAAATGTAATTAATGAAAAAGATTTTTTGGAAATGTTAAAATAATTAAATAAATTATGTTTGCTAATAAAGATTTAAAAAATTTATCCGGATTGGCGCGGTTAGAAGTTAAAGAAGGCGATAAAGAAAAGTCCTTTGGCGCGGCTCAGGACAAGCTTTTAGTGGATTTGCAGAAAATTTTTGAGCATTTTGAAGAATTAAAAGAACTGGACACAACCGGAGTTGAGCCGATGACCGGCGGCACTTTTAATAAAAATGTTTTTAGGAACGATAATTCAGATAAGGGGGGGCTTTTAGCGGAAACGAGCATTGAAGCTTTTCCGGAAGTTGACGGAAAATTTTTGAAAATTCCGCCGGTGTTTGATTAGTTGAATGTTTAATGAGACATGTTGAATGGATTATATTAAGTTCTTAATGGGACATATTAAATGGATTATATTGCAGGTTATAAAAATTTAAATGTTTGGAAGAAAGCCGATGAATTGGTTTTATCGGTTTATAAATTAACTAAAATATTTCCGAAAAATGAATGTTTTGGTTTAGTTTCACAAATGAGGAGATGCGCAATTTCTATTCCAGCAAATATCGTAGAGGGATATGGCCGACGAACAAATAAAGATAAATCGCAGTTTCTCTTTATAGCGCGTGGTTCTTTAAATGAATTAGAATATTATTTGGATTTATCTTTTAAACTTGAATATATTGATAGCGTAAATTACCAAAAGAATCTTTCTTTACGAAATGATGTTGGCAAGTTATTGAATGGATTTATAAATTCATTAAATAACTAATTTTTTCCTGTCGCATTTAACATTTAACTATTAACCTGTCTCATTCAACATTATACAATTTACATGTCGCATTCAACATTACACGATTTAACGATTAAAAAATTTAATAACGGATTGCGGCAAAAAGAATTTTCTGCTTTTGAGATTGCAAAAGAATTTTTTGATTACATCAATCAAAAAGATAAAGAGATTAACGCTTATTTATTTTTGGCGAAAGATGAAGCTTTGGCGCAAGCGGAAAAAATAGATATTGCGTTGGCAAAAGGGGAAGAAATCGGCGACTTAACCGGGGTTCCGCTGGCGATTAAGGACAATATTTTAATAGAAGGTCAGCCGGTAACCGCGGCTTCAAAAATTCTGGAGAATTATAAAGCCAGCTATGACGCGACTGTTATTGCAAAATTAAAAAACGCCGGCGCTGTTTTTCTCGGTAAAACCAATATGGATGAATTCGCCATGGGTTCGTCAACTGAAAATTCGGTTTTTCAAATCACGAAAAATCCGCATGATCATTTGCGAGTTCCCGGTGGTTCTTCCGGCGGTTCAGCAGCTGCCGTAGCGGCTAATTTGGCAATCGCGGCTTTGGGTTCGGATACCGGCGGTTCAATCCGCCAGCCCGCGAGTTTTTGCGGTGTTGTCGGGTTAAAGCCTACCTACGGCGCGGTTTCGCGGCACGGCCTTATTGCTATGGCTTCCAGTTTGGACCAAATCGGCCCATTAACAAAAACCGTTGAAGACGCCGCGATTTTATTTAAAACAATAAGCGGTCTGGATAATTATGACTCAACAACCGCGGTGACGGATTACGGCGATGAACTTTTGAATCCGAAACTTGAAAATATAAAAAAATTGAAAATCGGTTTGCCTGAAGAATATTTTATCAGCGGTCTTGCGCCGGAGGTTTCTAAGGCGATGGATTCGGTGATTGCCAGGTTAAAGAGTTTGGGCATTGAATTTAAAGAAATCAGTCTGCCTAATACAAAATACGCATTATCGTGTTATTACATTATTATGCCCGCAGAAGTAAGCGCCAATTTGGCGAGGTTTGACGGCATTCGTTATGGTTGGCGTTCGGATGCGGAAAACCTTCTTGATTTGTATAAAAAAAATAGGGGCAATGGCTTTGGCAAAGAAGTTCAACGCCGGATTATACTCGGAACTTTTGTTTTATCATCCGGTTATTACGACGCATATTATTCCAAGGCGCAAAAAGTCAGACGTTTGATAAAAGAAGATTTTGACCGCGCGTTTCAAAAAGTTGACGTTATTTTGACTCCGGTTGCCCCGACTCCGGCTTTTAAGATCGGCGAAAAGTCAGGCGATCCGCTTTCCATGTATCTTTCCGATATTTTTACGATTCCGGTTAATTTAGCTGGTTTGCCCGCGGTATCCATTCCGGTGAGACAAGCGACAAGCGACAAGCGACAAGTAGAATTGCCTATCGGTTTTCAGCTTATTGGCAGGCATTTTCGTGAAGCGGATATTTTGGGAATTGGACAGTATTATGAGAAATTAGATTAAAAATTATCATTGATTATTTTCTTAACTAACGATTTTTTAATATATTTATAATTATTTTACTGCGAATTAATTATTTAATGTTATAATTAACCCATGCCAGAATTTAAACCATACTTCATTCTTTTCGTTTCTGTTTTTATCATCTTCATGCTTGTTTTAGCGGGGGTAGTTGGTTATCTTTTAGGAAGCAATAAAGCAAGCATTCAACAGTCTTCTGTTATGGGTCAGCCTTTAAGGACAGGTTCTTCCGGACAACCCTCTCCTGTTCCAGCCGGCAAATGCGGAGATGGTGTCTGCGGTCCGGTTGAAACCCAGCTTGGCGTTTGCCCCAAAGACTGCGGACAAACAAGCAATAAATCATCCGATAGTCAAAATAACCCGTTACAACCTCAAAAACCTATACAGCTTACTCCTTCTTTTGAGCAAGATCTTGAGCAAGAACCAAATATCAATCAATAATAATGCATCCAACCCATCGTTTCTTCTTTTTTTCATTTTTACTGGCTGCTGTTTTTATTTTTGCCAATCTGCTGTCTTTTTTTATTCCGGCAGATAATGCAACTGCTCAAACTGCATTAGACAACAGATACAGCGCCTTTATCCAGATAGCTTATAACGATTCTACCGGCATTTCTTATTACTGCCCCACCGGATTTACCAGTAAAGGCTATTTCAAACCAGACGTCGCATCAACCCCTACCGTTTATGACGTAAGCAATAAATCAATAAACTCCGGCTGGGTCCAGCTCTGCGTTAATAATGGTTATTCCCATTCCGTAATAGCCAGGCGTTATGACGATTATAATCCCTGGAAAAATGCGTTCATGGGCGCAGTTATCGGTTCAGTTACCGCAGGAACAGCTTCAGGAATCAGCTTCAGGAATTCCAGCTTCTGTTAGAGATAATAATGCCAATACCGCCTATGGAGTATCAGGTTCCTGCGCCAATGGCTCCTGTTCTCTTGGTATGACTGTTCAGGTTAATATTCCTTCCCAGAACATCCAGGCTCTTTATGTTGATTTTTCTTTTAATCAGGGAAATACCTCTGGACAGATTTATACTAACACTGAAGTTTTATCAAACGGCGTCTGGGTAAAAGCCGGTTCCGAAGGAGGCGCAACAACCTTCAGTAACTCTAATAAAACCATAAACTCCAATACAATCGGAGGAGCCACTCCATGGCCAAAGGTTACCGCTATCAAAATAACAATATCCGAAACAGCTACTTATAGCGGCGGC
>JACPKE010000031.1 GCA_016187205.1 Candidatus Brennerbacteria bacterium
AGTGGTATGGCAACCAGCCGATTTTTTATTTTATAATGAAAACAGAATTTAATTTTTGAAAAATTTTTATAAGAAAAGAAAGGAGAGTTATCAATGGATAACCATAAAGATAATCATAAGAAAATCATTGAACGGCTGAAAAACGCGGCAAAAGATTTAGAAAAAAAAGGGAAGAAGTACTTACGAAGTTCGGCCGGTAAAAAATTACTACAAGAGGCTGTTGATACTAAATATAATTGGAAGGAAATGGAAAAAATTTTTGGGCGCGCCGATACCACTCTTAAAGAAATTTTAGCCTATCACAAAATTTCCAAGCCGCGCGTTTATAAAAAAATTTCCGATTATACGAATGCCCAATTAACAATAATAAAAAAACATTACGAATCTTCAACTTTGATAAAATCGCAAGAAGAGTCGTCGGCTTTAACCAAGACAATGGTTGACGCGGTGAATCTTCAGCGGGGAAAAGAAAATAAAGAACCAGCCACTATTAACGCGATTCGTTGTTATTTAAATCAAGTTTCAGATTTAAATTTGCAATGGGGCTGGCCAAGGAATAAAAAAAATCAATCAGAAGAAGAAAAATTAACTTACGAATTGCCGTCTGGTAAAAGCCCAAAAGATGAGGTTTTAGAAGCTTTAGAAAGTATCAAAAAACAAATTCACGTATTAACATTGATTTCAGAAATTCCCGGCACTACTTTAGATGAGCCATTAGTATTACCGACCGCTCCGGTTTCTCATCAGTGGTATGGCAACCAGCCGATTTTTTATTTTATTAACGCTCCGTTGATAGGTCTTTTATCAAATAAAAATGACGAGCAAAATCCGTTTAGAAATGCCATCCGTTTAGCCGAGACCGTTAAAGCGCCTTGGCTTATTATTACCGGAAACTTAATTCACCTTGACGTTACTCAAGCGTCAAAAAATCAGGGATTTAGAGCTATGGTTTCGGATACCCAGGATATGGAAAAGAACGGTTCTATTGAATTATTTCAAACAATGGAAGAGCGGATACAAAAGAGAATAAAACGGGTTAAAGAGTTGATCTCTGAAAATGGCAAACCGATTTTTTCAGGAAATTTATATTTTACTTTTGGCAAAACTGAAATGGATATTGTGAATTATTGGGTTGCGGAAGAAGCGCGTTTAGTAACTGAACAACAAAGAGATATAGTGAAGAACGGAATAAAAGAAATTAAAAAGGATATTATTAAACTTGAAAAAATTATATCTCAAAAACGTCGAAATGATGAAGATCCGGAAGAAGCGCGTCTATTACTTGAAGTTCGTTATCAAGAACTTGAGTTTTTAACGAAAAAACAGGCGGCGGTCAGGCAAACCAACCTTAATGAAGTGGTCAGGAAAAAATGGGTTTTAAATTTTTGCCGCAAACTTGCCAAAATCTTTGAAGAAAAATTGCCCAATTTTAAAGTTATAGCCACCGGCGACGTTTATGTGAAAACCGGCGATAAGACAGCGAAAATTATTTGTAATGATAAAAATTCTGAAAATGATACTTTTATGGATAAGCTTTGGGTTAAAATCAATAATGATTTGCATAATGGCAACCGTCAGCCTGATTTTGTTTTTGTCGGCGGTTTTAATTTAACTTATGAACGATATGACAGCGTTTATCCGGCTCGCGATTTTTCTGATTCCCGTCAAACTACTTTAGTGGAGATTGTGCAACTGCCGATGTGCGTTGATTCGGAATATTTAAAACGCAACCTTGAACACACTGTAAATATCGGCCCTTTTGTCACCAGATTGGCCGCAAATCCATTTTTTGCTTCAGGTATTGTTTTTTACGGTCAAATTTCTAATTTCCCTGTTCGTGATTTTGCGGCGCTGGATACCCTTACCGACGAAAAATTTTTTTCCAACAAAACTACGCTTAAAAAGCTTTTTGAAGGTAAATATTTGGCATTTGGCGAAATTCATTCTGATCAACAAGAAGGTTCTCGTTATCAAGCTTGGTATGAAATTTCCGAACCGTTTTCTATGCCCCCGCCCTATGTTTTTCACCATCAAGCATTCTTAAACTGGAATGCACCTATTTCTTGGAATGCTAATTTAGGCGATATTTGCCAAGGCGAAAATTTTGACAAATATCATCTTGAAGATCCCGAAGGATATATGCACGCTTACGATGTTGAGAAAAGAATTGAGGCATTATTTGTAAATCCGGTTATTAATCCAGAAGCATTGATTAAACAGCGAAATGAACTTATAAAACTTTGGTATCAAAATTCCAAAGATGCCGGAGTAACGCGCGTTGATAAACAGTTGGAATCTTATTGGCAGCGGGCTTATGAAGATCAAAGCGAATATTATTTTAAAATAATCCAACATGCCGATAAAATTGGATTAGCCGCGATCGGAAAATTAGGAATAATTTCCAAAATCAGCGGCAATCATTTTCAAAATACTCCTGGAGTCGGTTCTCATTTTGATGAAGCGGTTTTATGCGCAAAAAAATTAATTGAGGTTCTTAGCAGAAAGCATGGCTTAAATTCCGATATGCTTAAAAAACGGGTTCAGGCTCCACGTGGAAGCGGAGAAAACGTCTCTATTTTAGCCGGCGGCTTGGGACTCTTGAATTCCAAAGATTATGAAAATTGGAAAAAAGATCCGCAAAACGTGCCTAATGAAAAATTTCCTTATTGCATATCAGCTAAGCATAAACCGGGAAAAGGAGGAGCCAGAAAAGTTAATCCTATAGTCGCAATGAGAAGAGTGAGGTCTTTAAAAGGCACTACTGACCCTATTTATCAGGACAGGTTTGTTATAGAACTGGCCGGTCATATTGACAGGGATGCGGAAGCGCTTTTGCCGAACGGTCTTTGCAAGTTGGTGCCTTGCGACGGAGAATTCCAGACGCCTTTTGCCCAAGAACTTGATTTCAGCTTAGGGGATATCGGTACTTCCATATTGGGCTTGCCGATGCATCGCCGGGGATTTTTCAGATTAATCAGTTTTTCTTATGAAGGATTCCGGCGTTACATTAAAAACGGCCAAAAAAATGTTGATGTTGCGAAACTTTTCAGAAATGCTTTGTAATTTAATTTCCGTCCCGCTTAGCGGGACGGTTTTTATTTGTTAAAATATATACTATGGAAAACAACTTAACTAAAGAATTATTAATAAACAATTTAATCCAGGACGGTTATTTAAAAACTCCGGCTATTATTGATGCTTTTAAAAATATTGATAGGGCTGATTTCATTCCTAAGGATAATCTAAATGAAGCTTACGCTAATTATCCTTTACCTATCGGTTTTAGTCAGACTATTTCCCAGCCGTTGACCGTTGCGTTTATGCTGGAATTATTGGATGTAAGGCCGGGGGAAAGAATTTTGGAAATCGGCGCGGGTTCAGGTTGGCAAACCGCTTTATTAAGTTTTTTGGCTGGCGAAAACGGAAAAGTGCTGGCTTTGGAAATAATTCCCGAATTAAAAGCAATGGCGGAAGCCAATACCTCCAAATATGGTTTTATTGAAAAAGAAATTGCCGCTGTTTTTTTAGCGGACGGTTCAAATGGTTATCCTTTAGAAGCGCCTTACGATAAAATTATAGCTGGTGCCGCCGGAAACGAAATTCCGGCCGCCTGGAAAGAACAGCTTAAAGTGAACGGCCGGATTGTGGCTCCAATTAAAGAAAGTATTGTTGTTTTGGATAAAATTGCGCCGGAAGAATTTAAACAAAGAGAATACTTCGGCTTCAGCTTTGTGCCATTAGTTAAAAAATAAAAGCCCTTTGATATACCAAAGAGCTTTTGCATGATGAGGTTTGTTAAAAGTTAAACGTTAATGCAAGTCCCAATCCGATACCGGCATTATTAGCTATGATGTCCCGATAATCAGCTTGACTATCAAATCCATATTCTTTCATTAAACCGATTGTATTGCAGACTATAAAAGTTGTTAATCTTGGATATTTTTCGCCAAAACTTTTATAATTTTTATCTGATTTCAAAGTTAATCTTGAATCTCCTAAGTTGAATCTTTCATAATTTTTATTTGATTCCAGAGTAAAAATTGTCATAAAAAAAGAACTGCAAGCCGTCATAATGCCAGCATGATAATACCAGTCTTTAGGATGCTCTAAATCAATGGCATTAGCCGTGGAAATAAAAAACAAAGACATGATAAAAAA
>JACPKE010000032.1 GCA_016187205.1 Candidatus Brennerbacteria bacterium
ATATGACTGGTCTTTTATAATGCCGTTCTCGTCAAAAAGGTTTTTAACCGAAGAAAAATAAACAGCGTTATGAATCGGAACCATATGAAATTCAATCGCCACCAAACGCAACTGCTCAACCATCCTAGCGCCGCCAAGCATGCCGGCTGACACTCCGCAAATCCCAACCGGTTTTTTCGCATACTGCTCAAAAAGCATATCAAGCGTCATTTTTAATTCTCCGGGATAGCTATGGTTATATTCCGGCGCCACTATTATAAAACCATCGGCGCGGGAAACTTTTTCAGCGAATTTTTTTGCTATTTCCGAAGTCTCCGTATTATCAGTGGCCGGTAAACGATAATCTCTGACGTCAATTAATTCAGTTTCAATTTCCGGACGTTTATTGATTTCAGACAAAACAAAATGAGCCGCTTTCTCGCTGTTTCGGCCCTCGCGGGCGGTTCCTAAGATAAGTGGAATATATAATGCCAAATTTATCCGCGAGTAAAACGAGCGGGTATAAATTTGAGCACCCCGCCCTCTAAGCATTTTGACCTTTTTTTATTATTTATATTTTTCAAATTATAATTTTGCTTCATATATTTTATATTATTCCGCGCGCCTAGAGGGCGGGGTAACTCATTTTTACTTCTGCTCGCTGATGCTTGCAGGTAAAAATGGTTATACTCTAAGATATCGCCTGACCGCTATGACGCTTGAAATAATTCCAAGTCCTATACCGAAAATAAGCTGATAACCAAGCAAGCTGAAAAAATTAGCGTAAAAATAAGACTGCAGGCTTATTCCCGGAATAAAATTGCTTATATAAGGTGAAACAAGCGTAATGAGCGGCGTAATTATAGCCATACTTAAAACAGCCGATAAAACTCCGTAAAAAATACCTTCAACAACATAAGGCCCTCTGATAAAATAATTGGCGCCGCCGACAAGCCTCATAATGCCTATTTCTTCCCTGTTGGAATAAATTGCCAGACGGATAGTGTTAAAAGTGACTAAAACCGCAATTCCGGCCAAAATCAAACCGATAATAAAACCGCTCTGCTTGGCGCCGTCAACAATAGAAACCAGTTTTTCTATGACCGTCTGGTTCTGGCTGTATGAAACTTTATCAACGAACGCATTGATAGTTTCATTATTAAGATAGGCCGCTATAGCCGCATATTCGCCGGGATCGTTAGCTTTGATATTCAGGGATGCCGAAAGCGGATTTGATTCCAGCTCTTTGAGCGCCTGGCTGACTATTTCGTCTTCTTTGTGTTTTGTTTCAAAATCAGTCAAAGCCTGATCGCGGGAAACGTAATCAACTTTTTTAACTTCCGCCAAAATCTCAAGCGATCTCTTTGTTTTTAAAATATCATCTTCGGGCGCGTCTATTTTAAAATAAACACTGATATCAATTTTATCCTGCAAGGCCAAAATGGCGGTTTTGGCGACAACGCCGAAAAGAATTAAAGTCTGGAAAACGAATAAAGCCAGAATCATCACAGCCACGGTTGCGGTTGAAAGCCATCCGTTTCTTATGAAACTTTGGACGCCGTATTTAATTATTCTGAATAATGTCGTAATCATTGTTTAGGCAAGTATGTATCTGCCGTGCTCGTCATCTTGTATTATTTTACCATTATCAATGCTGATGACACGACGGCTTAATGTGTTGATAATTTCCTTTGAATGAGTGGCTAAAATAACCGTACTGCCAAGTTCGTGGATTTTTAAAAGCAAACGGATAACTTCCCAGGTGTTAAAAGGGTCAAGATTGCCGGTCGGTTCGTCCGCGACAATTACTTCAGGATGATGGATCATTGCCCGCGCGATCGCCACTCTTTGTTTTTCACCGCCGGAAAGCTCGGAAGGAAAATTCCGCATTTTATCTTTAAGCCCGACCAAGTCCATAACCTGCGGAACAAATTCGTCAATTTCCCGCTGTGGCCGGCCCGCTGATTCCAGAGCAAAAGCCACGTTTTCAAAAGCGGTTTTGCCGTTTAACAGCCGAAAGTCCTGAAAAACAATGCCTATGTGTCGGCGCAATTTAGAAAGCTCTTTAGGCCTTAATTTGTTGACTTCGTAAGACCCAAAAACAACTCTGCCCTTGGTTGGTTTTTCCTCGCCTATTAAAAGCTTGATAATTGTTGATTTGCCGGCTCCGGAACGGCCTACCAGCGATACGAACTCTTTTGGGTTGATTTTAAAATTAACGGCGTCAAGCGCCGGAGAGCCGTTGTAAAATTTTGAAACCCCGTTGAAAGAAATCATTTAAATTTATTATACTTCTGCTTCAATAAACTTATCAAGGTCGCCTTCTAAGACTTTATCCGGATTGCTGACTTTTACGCCTGTTCTGTGGTCGCGCACCATTTTATAAGGATGAAGCACATAAGAACGGATTTGATGCCCCCATTCAGGCGTCACTTTAACTCTTAAATTGCTCAATTCCGCTTCCTTTTTTTCTTCCATGATTTTCGCCAGTTTTGCTTTTAAAAGCCGTAAAGCGCGTTCGCGGTTTTGAACCTGTGAACGTTCGGCTTGGGAAGCGGCCGATACTCCGGTCGGCAGATGAATTATCCGAACAGCAGTTTCCACTTTATTAACATTCTGGCCGCCGGGACCGGATGAACGGTAAAATTCAATTTTAATGTCTTTTTCCGGAATAATTATTTTTTCCGTCAAAACAGA
>JACPKE010000053.1 GCA_016187205.1 Candidatus Brennerbacteria bacterium
AAGCAGATGCTTGAAGTTTTAAACAGGCATTTTAATTTAAAGCTTAATTCAACCGCGGCTGAAAAACTGGAAAATTTAAAAGAAAAATTGCCGCTGGTCGGCTTGATCTTGGAATACCGCGAGAATTTTAAAATAAAATCCACTTATATTGAGCCGATTTTAAGTTTAATCGGAAAAGACGGCCGGTTGCGAACTACTTTTAATCAGACCGGAACAGCCACCGGCCGTTTGAGTTCATCCGAACCGAATTTGCAAAATATTCCCCAGCAATCAAAATGGGCAATTAGGTTGCGAAGCGCGTTTGTCGCCGAAGCTGGGTTTAAGCTGGCATCGTTTGATTATTCCCAGCTTGAGTTGAGAATTTTGGCGGCTGTCAGCGGAGACGAAAAAATGCAGAACGCTTTTAAACAAGGGCAAGACATTCATCAGCTTACAGCGGCGCAGGTTTTTAATGTGCCGCTTGAGCGGGTTACCGGTGATATGAGGCGTTTAGGGAAGACCCTGAATTTCGGTGTTGTTTATGGAATGGGAGCCGACGCTTTTTCCCGCAGCAGCGGCTTAAAAAAAGAAGAAGCGCGACGGTTTATTACCGAATATTTTGCCGATTTTCCGAAAATTAAAATATGGCAGGAAGAAATTTTGGCGCAGGCGCGAACCTTGGGTTATGTTGCCACCAAAACCGGACGTCGGCGCTGGCTTTTTAACATTCAGGATTTTAATCCGCGCGTTCGCGCCGAAGCCGAACGGATCGCGGTTAATATGCCTATTCAGGGTTTGGGAGCGGATATTATAAAATTAGCGATGATTAAAGTTGTTGAATTTTTGCGTAGAGAAAATTTAATGCCGGATAAAGCCAGGCTTTTACTGTCAATACATGATGAATTGTTGTTTGAGATAGCCGATGATATTCTTAAAGAAACAGCCGCAGAGATTAAAAAAATAATGGAAGAAATTTATAATCTTAATTTGCCCTTAATTGTTTCTTACGCTTCCGGTCGCGGTTGGAATGAATTAAATCTCCACACCTAATTAACTTTTTATGTTTTATGTTTATATTATTAAAAGTATGAAAAACGAACAACTTTATCTTGGTTCAACAAATAATTTACAAAGGAGGTTCGCGGAACATAATTCCGGTCTTAGTTCTTACGCTAAAAAATATATGCCTTACGGACTGGTTTATTATGAAGCATATCAAAGTGAAGAAGACGCCCGCAAGCGAGAGTCTAATTTGAAATTAAGAGCTAATGCTTTCAACCAATTAAAAAGTCGAATGCCAAAAACATTAATGCTCTAAAGGTGAGGGATGACAAAAAAAAATTGGCGAGTTTTTTTTAATTACGCTAAATTTTATCTTGCTTTGCCGGAATTGCGGCTTTTTTGGATTTTTATTTTCGTGGTTTTGGTGGTTTCTTTGATTAATTACGTTTTTTTGCCGACTAGTTGGGCTTTGATAGTTTTTGGGTTTTTTATTATTACCGGCATTACTAATTTTACTTTTGGTTTGCGTTTTTCCCGAGTTAATAACCAGATGAAAACGGAACGCAACCAACTTACCGGCATTATTGTCAGTTTAAAAGACGGTCTTATTGCTTACGATCCTAATTTTAAAATCATACTTTTTAACCGCGCGGCGTCGGAAATTTTTGATTTATCCAGCCAAGAAATCATCGGCCAAGTTTTTGACCCGAATTTTGTTCAAAAGCCGCGCTATCGCCTTTTAGCCCAGACAATGTTTCCGTCTTTAGCCCCTATTGTGGTTCGTCATTCTTCAGCCGACGTTTGGCCCCAGATCGTTGATATTTCTTTTGATAATTTGGAATTGCGTGTTTTAACTAATAGGATAGTTGATCCGGCTGGCGGCTTGCTCGGTTTTTTTAAGATTATCAGCGATCGCACCCGTGAAAAAGAATTATTGCGGTCAAAGAGCGAATTTATTACTATAGCCGCTCATCAATTGCGCACTCCTTTGACCGGCATTAATTGGACTCTTGAAACTTTAGCCGGCAATCCTAATCTACCGGTTGAGCAGGGCCAGGTGGTAAAAGACGGCCTGGTCGCCAGCCAGCGACTGTTAAGAGTTGTTAATGATTTGCTGGATGTCGCAAAAATTGAAGAAGGCCGTTTTGGTTATGAATTTGATAATGTTGACTTGATTGAATTTACGGCCTCCACGCTTGCTACTGCCACTGTCTTGGCGAAAGAATATGGAATTAAGCTTTATTTTGAAAAGCCGGAAGGCGCTATTATTTGTCGCATTGATTCAAATAAACTGAAATTGGCGTTTTCTAATCTTATTGATAACGCTATAAAATATAATATTGCCAATGGTGAAGTCCTGGTTAAAATTGAAAAGCTGAAAGACAGGCCTTTTGCGCAGGTCAGCATAAAAGACACCGGCATAGGAATTCCACCGGAAGAACTTAGCCGGTTGTTTAAGAAATTTTACCGTGGCAGTAATGTTGTGAAAGTGGAAACTACCGGCAGCGGACTTGGGCTTTACATCACTAAGAACATAATTAGACGGCACGGCGGAGAGCTTTGGGCGGAATCGGTTCTGGAACGGGGCACGACTTTTTATTTCACATTACCGACAGATCCGAAATTAATACCGGCTAAAGAAGTTATTTATGAAGAAGGAATTTAGGGGCTTTGTTGAAAAATTCAAGCCGTAAGCGCAGAATTTTTCATTACAAAACCTTAACCCCGCCCTCTAGGCGCGCGAAACAATATAAAATAAAAACAAAATAATAAGTTGAAAAATATAAATAATAAAAAAGTCAAAAGGCTTAGAGGGCGGGGTGCTCAATGTGTTAGCTAAATTTACTTCGCTACGCATTAAGCTTCGCTCGTAAATTTAGAACACATTAGCATGCCTGAACTCCCTGAAGTTCAAACCGTAGTTAGTGACTTAAATAAAAAAATTATCGGCAAAAAAATTACCGGTATCTGGTTTGATGCGCCGAAAATTATTAAAAAATCCGCGCCTAAAAATTTTTCAGCCTTAATTAAAGGCGCAGTTATTAAAGAGGTAAAACGCCGCGGGAAAAATATTCTTATTTATCTTCAAAAAAGCCAAAGATTAAATGTTAAAGGTCAAAAGTTATTATTGCTGATTCATCAAAAAATGACCGGCCATCTTTTAATCGGAAAATGGAAAATTGAAAATAAAAAAATCAGACCTTTAAAGCCGGCCGCGCTCAAAGAAAAAGTCAATGACTATATCCATTTTATTTTTAAATTGGATGACGGCCGGATGCTTGGTTTGTCGGATTTGCGGAAATTCGCCAAAGTTTTATGCGGTTCGGTTGAAGAAATTAAAGCCTTACCCGAGCTTTTAAAAATCGGGCCGGAGCCGCTGGCGGCTGATTTTAATTTCGGTCAGTTCCAAAAGATTATTAGTAAAGAAAAAAGAAAAATAAAACAGGTTTTATTGGATCAGGAGGTCATTGCCGGCATCGGTAATATTTATTCTGATGATATTTTATGGCAGGCCAGAATTCATCCTTTTAAGCCGGCTGATAAATTATCGGGTTATGAGTTAAAAAATATTTATAAAGCAATGAAAATGATTTTAAATAAAGCTGTTAATCTGCGCGGAACTTCAATAAGCGATTTTCGCGACACCGCAGGTAAGGCTGGCGGTTACGGCAATATCAGGTTGGTTTATAGGCGTGAAAACGAACCATGTAAGCGTTGCCAAGCCCCGATTAAACGCGTTAAAATAGGCGGCAGGTCGGCTCGTTTTTGCTCATTTTGCCAAAAATTATGATTATCTTTTTATACGGTCCGGACGCTTACCGGCGCCGGCAAAAATTAAATGAAATTTTAAAAACTTACCGCGCGAAGCATTCCAATTTAAATTCGGAAGTTTTTGATTTAACGGACAGCGAAAAAGAATTTTTAAGATTTAAAGATTTTTTAAACAGCCAGTCGCTTTTTCAGGATTTTAAACTGGCGGTTGTCAGCGGAATTTACGAGGCCGAGCCTCGTAAGGATTTAGCGGGGTTGATGAAAATTGTTTTAGAAAGCGAGAAAACCGTCGTTATTATTTCTGAAGCTAAAGAGCCGCCAAAAGAATTTGATTTTTTAGTTAAAAAGCCGGTTTATCCCGCAAAAGGCGGGGTTTATCCAGCAAAGAGCGGGGTACAGCATCAGGAATTTCGGGAACTCAAAGGTGATTATTTTAAGGCTTTTCTTAAAAAAGAAACGGTTTCGCGCGGTTTAAAATTTTCTCCGATGGCTGAAAAATGGCTTGCTGAAGCTTATGAGCCGGACACATGGGGTTTGATTAATGAATTGGAAAAAATCGCGTCAGCAAATTTAAATCAGTCCATTGAAATTAAAGATTTAAAAATAATCAGCGATTTCGGAATAAAAGAAAATATTTTTGATTTAACGAGAACATTGGCGATGAGCCGGCCGCTTGGCGATAAATTAGTCAATTTGGAACAGCTTTTTTTGCAAAAAGAAGCGGCTCCGCATATTTTTAATCTTTTGGCGGTCATAGCGCCGCCATCATTAGTTGCGCGGCTGGCTGATTATGATTATTCAATAAAATCCGGCGGATTGGATTACGAAGAAGCGTTATTGGATTTAGTTATTTAACAGGGTTAACTTTTTTTGAAAGCCGTGATTTCAGGCGCGATGCTTTGTTTTTTTGAATCAGGTTTGTTTTAGCGGCCTTATCAAGTGCTTTATAAACTTTTGCCAGCAATTTTACTGCTTCTTCTTTGGATGTTGCGGAAATTTTTTTATAATCTTTAATAATGACTTTTAAAGCCCTTTTTTTGTTTATATTTCGTTTGCGGCGCCTGATATTTTGCCGCAAAGCCTTTTTAGCTGATTGAGTGATTGGCATTTAAATTAGTTTTTAGTTGATAGCTTTTAGTTTATAGCTTTTTAATTAAACGTCAACTGGTTTGAGCCGGTTCAGCGGCTTTTATTATTTCCATAATTCTTTTTTGTATGGCAACCGGAACCGCTCCGGTTTTTTTATTGAATTTTTCCTGGTGTTTGCGGCGTCTTGAGGTTTCTGTAAGCATTCTTTTTATTGAGCCGGTCAATTCGTCGGCATAAAGGATTACCTGGCCGTTGATTGAACGGGCCGCGCGTCCGGCCATTTGAATCAAACTCCTTTGGTTTCTTAAAAACCCTTCACGGTCCGCGTCCAGAATAGCCACTAAGCTTACTTCCGGCAAATCCAAGCCTTCGCGTAAAAGATTAATGCCTACTATGACGTCAACCTCGCCTTTTCTTAGGGCGTTAATAACCTCCGGACGTTTCAGGGTTTTTATTTCAGAATGCAGGTATTCGGCGCGTATGTTTTTCGCCAGCAGGAATTCGGTCAGGTCTTCAGCCGAGCGTTTTGTCAGAGTAAGAGCCAGCACTCTTTCATTCTTAGCGGCTCTTTTTTTGATTTCTTTCAAAAGATGCATAATTTGAGTTTTTGCCGGTTTAATAATAACTTTTGGATCTAAAATTCCCGTTGGCCGCACCAGTTGTTCCACTAAACGGCCGTTATTTTCTATTTGCTCCATTTCATATTGGGCAGGCGTGGCAGAAACATAAACCGTTTGACCGGTTTTTGACAGAAATTCGTTAAATTTTAACGGTCGGTTGTCTAATGCCGACGGCAAACGAAATCCATATTCAACCAAAACAGTTTTTCTTTGACAGTCGCCGTTATACATTCCGCGAATCTGGGGAATCGCGATATGGGATTCGTCAATGAAAAGCAGGAAGGGCTTTGGAAAAAAATCAAGCAAAGTATAAGGCGGTTCCCCTGAGCGCCGGAAAGAAAGATGGCGGGAATAATTTTCTATGCCGTTGACATAACCTTTTTTACGGAGCATTTCCATATCAAACTCAACGCGCCGCTCAAGCCGTTCCGATTCTTCAAATTTGCCGGCGGCTTGCAGTTCTTCGGCTCTTTCTTCAAGTTCGGTTTTGATGTTTTTTAAAGCCAGCCGCATTTTATCCTGGGGAGTGACCCAGAATTTTGCCGGATATACGTTGAATTTATTTTTAACAGCATTATCAACGATAATTTCGGCTATTTGTTTTTTGCGCCACTTCACGTTAATTTTTTCTCCGGTCACAAGGTTTATATTAATGATTGAATTTTCACTAGAGAAAAATTTGCCGGGCTTTGAACGGCTGCCTGGTTCTTTTTCGCTGATTTTTTCATATTGTAGAAACTGGAGGTGGCGCGTTAAATCGCTGAAGCCGATTTTTTGCCCGGTTTTTATTTCAAGGCTGGTTTTTTGGTATTCTGCCGGATTGCCGATTCCGTAAATACAGGAAACTGAAGCGATAATTATAATATCTTTTCGCGTCATTAAGCCTTGAAGGGCGGCGTGCCTTAGCCGGTCTATTTCTTCGTTGATGCGGGCGTCTTTTTGGATATACAGATCGGCCTCCGGCATATAAGCTTCAGGCTGGTAATAATCATAATAAGAAACAAAATATTGAACCGCGTTTTGCGGAAAAAAACTTTTAAATTCCTGGTAAAGCTGGGCCGCCAGAGTTTTATTGGGTGAAATTATCAGCGTTGGCAGTTGAGCTTTTTCTATCACAGACGCCATTGTGAAGGTTTTGCCGGAGCCGGTAACGCCTAAAAGCACCTGGTCTTTAAGGTTGTTTTTTAAACCGTCGGCAAGTTTAATAATTGCCTGCGGCTGGTCGCCCTGCGGCGTGAAATTGGAAATAAGTTTAAACATGTTTTAAAAGTTTATAGTTTATAGCTTTTAGTTTATAGTTAAATAAAAGAAAGAAAATTCATAAGAAGTTAATTACTAAGATGTTTTACAGCATTACCGGAAAATTAGCAAGCAAGAAAGAGAATTTTGCCGTTGTTGAAACGGGAGGGATCGGTTTTAAGGTTTTTACCACAACTCGCGTTTTAGAAGCTTTACCGTCAGTCGGACAGACAACTCATTTTTTTTGCAGTTTATGCGTGCGCGAAGACCGACTTGACCTTTATGGTTTTTTGACCGAGCAGGAATTAAGATTTTTTGAACTTTTTAATTCTGTCGCTGGAATCGGGCCGAAAACAGCGCTTGGGCTTCTTAGTATTGATAAGATTGAAAATATCGCCGCGGCGATCAGCGAGAATCGGCCGGACTTGTTGACCCGGGTTTCCGGCGTAGGCCGGAAAACAGCGGAGCGGGTGATTTTAGAATTAAAAAATAAGGTTTCGTCTTTGGGCGCTTCGGGAATCATTGAGCGGCAGGAAACCGACGCCGATGTTGAAGAAACGCTTGTTAATTTGGGATATCAAAGAAAAGCCGCAAGAGACGCTTTATCAAAGCTTCCGCCTGAAAAACAAAAATTGGAAGAACGGGTAAAAGAAGCGCTTAAAATTCTAAGCGGCAGGAAATGAATGTTTATTTAAAATTAAAATCTTTTTATCATTTAGCGCTGGCGTGGCTGGGAAATTTGATTTATCGCAACCCCAGCCGCAAACTTTTTGTTTTAGGCGTTACCGGCACTAAGGGCAAATCTACGGTGTTGGAGCTGATTAACGCTATGTTGGAATCGGCCGGCAAAAAAACCGCGCTTTTATCGTCTATTAGGATAAAAATAAGTCTTGATTCCGATAAAAATACATCCGGCAACACTATGCCCGGCCGGTTTTTTATTCAGCGGTTTTTGCGTCGGGCTGCGGACGCCGGATGTAAATTCGCTTTAATTGAAGTTACTTCCCAGGGCGTTTTGCAGCACCGCCACCGTTTTATTAAATGGGACGCGGCGTTGGTAACCAATATCGCGCCGGAGCACATCGAAGCGCATGGTTCTTTTGAAAATTACCTTAAAGCTAAAACAGATTTTTTTAACGAGGCAAGCAAATCAAAGCAACAACCGCTATTTTTTATAAATAAAGAAATGAGCCAGCAGGAATATTTTATTGAAGCCTGCCATGGAAAGGGAATCCAGTATTTTTTCAGCCGCGATGATTTTGTGCGCGAAGAATTGGGCAAGAGCTATGATTTAGAAACTAAAAAAGACCGGCGTTTGGTTAGCGACTGGCTGATGGCTGATTTTAATTTGGAGAATGCAGCGGCGGCAACAGCGGTCGCTAAAGTCATTGGCATTTCCTGGCCCGTTATAAAACAAACATTGGAGAGCTTTAAAGGGGTTAGCGGCCGATTGGAATATGTTCAAAAAAAACCTTTTGGCGCGGTTATTGATTACGCTCATACGCCGGATTCGCTGGAAAAAGTTTATCAGCATCTTAAAGTTAAAAACTTAAAGTTAAAAACTAAACTGCTCTGCGTTTTAGGTTCGGCGGGCGGCGGCCGTGATAAATGGAAGCGGCCGTTAATGGGCAAGATTGCCGCTCAATATTGCGATTACATTGTTTTAACCGATGAAGACCCATACGATGAAAATTCTTTTAAAATTATATCGGAAATAAAATCAGGCATAACTGACGCAGGGTTTCCAGCCCCAAATCTTTTTGAAGTGTTAAACCGCCGGGAAGCGATTAAAAAAGCCATTAGCTTGGCTAAAAAAAATGATGTTGTTGTAATGACCGGCAAAGGCAGCGAGCCCTGGCTGCATTTGGCAAAAGGGAAAAAGATTCCTTGGAATGAAAAGGAAGTTGTTGAGGGGATTTTAAAAAGCGCTTCAGTTAATTCCGGACAGTTTTAAAGGGAGAGTTGACGGATTAATCCGGTTTTGATAAAAATAATAGCAGCTTTTTATTTTTTATAAGGAGGATTGTTTATGACGGAGAAGGAAGAAGCGCGGGAAAAAGTTGTTTGTTTGTTATGCGGGTGCGAGATGAAATTGATAAAAACTTCAAATAATTCCGAATATTTCGTTTGTACTAATCCGGTCGCCGAAAACGTTATTAATGCGCTGTCGCGTCATTTAATGACAATTAACGAATATCAGGTTTTAAGTGCTGGTAAAAAATCTAAAGCGGAATTGACCCAAATAATGGAAAATCGCAGTTGGTTTTTAACCACCGGAGATGCAGACGTTCTTGAATTTTAATTTAAGCGTTAATATAAACGCCCTTGATATCAAGGGCGTTTATTCTTTTATTCCCAAGCCTTTCTTTACTTTTCCAATCAATTCTTTCATTGATGTTTCACTTTTTATAAGATAATCAATAGCTCCGGCTTCAGCGGCAAAGCGGGTAGTGTTTTGTTCACCTTCAATATTAGTTAAAAAGATAACCGGAATCGCTTTTATTGTTTCATCGCTTTTTAATTTAATGATTGTTTCCGGGCCGTTGCTTTTTCCTATCATTACGTCCAAAAGAATCAGGTCGGGTTTTTCCGCGCCGGCTTTTTCAATGCCTATCGGACCTGAATTCGCGCTGATAAATTCAAACCCGGCTTCTTCTAAAGCGTTTTTATACACCTTAGTAAGGGCTTCGTCGTCATCTATTAATAAAATTTTCTTTTTAACATCCATTAATAAATTATAGCATAACGAAGATTATGGTAAATAGCTTACGGCGAGTAGTATAATAAATAGTATGACTAAGCTTTACGGGCGGAATTTTTATTTAATAGCCTCGGTGGTTTTTCTTTTGGTTATTTTTTTGATTTTAGCCGTATTTCGCGGCAGTTTGATTATAGAAATTTTAATTAATGAATTTTCGCCCCAGGAAACTATTTCTTTATTGCCTCAAGGTTTGAATTCGGAAAATAGCAGTTTTTTCGCAACGGCGCTTTCCAGCGGTTCGCATCTTGTTTATATTACTCCGGATGGTTTTAATCCCAAAAGCTTGACAATACAAGCCGGAGATACGGTTCGTTGGATTAATACTGATGAGGTATTGCATTGGCCGGCTTCGGACCCCCACCCCACCCACACGGCTTCGCCTGGTTTTGATTCCGGCGGCAATTTAAGCCAATTTGAAGTTTATTTCCATGTTTTTACCGAGCCCGGATTTTTTGTTTATCACGATCATAATCAGGCTTTAAGCGGTTCAACCTCCACAATTACCGGTTTAATTAAAGTAAAATGACGGTTTTTGATTTTAAAACTTATCCTCTTTTTACGCGGTTTTCTATTTTAAGCCTGATACTTTTTATATTAATCGGGTATTTTATTATTACCGGTTTGGCGCCTGCTCTTAAAGATTTTATTATTGCCAAGCATGAACTGGAAAGCGTTATTTTTTATAATCGTTTGGCAAACCGTTTTTTAACGCCGGAAGATTTTATTTTTCCTTTAAAACCCGAAAGACAGAAAGCGGCGGCTGATTTTATAGCCAATGCTTACACTCCCGGTTCTTTTTTATTTTTTATAACAGACAGCCGCGGCAAAGTTATTTACGTTGAACCGTCGGTATTTTCGGAGCAATTTATCGGTTCAAGCCTAGCAGGAAATTATTATGTTAATTATGTTATTCGAGAACATAACGCTAGCGCCGGTTTTGTTAATGTGACGCCGGAAGAAAAACCGTTTTTGAATATGAATCAAGCGTTTGCTCAAGCCACGCCAATCACTTTTGGCGATTCGGTTGAAATGATTGGCATGGTTTACGCGGTTTCCCGCGTCGGGTTTATTACGGAAACTATCGGGATAATAGAAAAAAGCGTTGGTTTAAGAATTATTATCGGTTTTTTAACGCTTTATCTCTTGCTTTCAATTATTGTCGGGAACGCTTCCTTGGTTATTCATCGCCAGCATGGCGAACTTAAAGATTTAACCAGGCGGCAGATAGAACAAACGCAGGAGCTTGCCCGTCTGAAAGACCAATTTGTTTTTATAGCGGCGCACGAGCTTCGCAGTCCGGTAACTGTTATAGGATTATCCTTAGAGATGCTTGAAAAGGCCAAATCATCTTTAACCGGCCAAGCCAAGGAACTGCTTGAAGATATTAATCGTCAAACCGGCCGTTTAAAGGATTTAATTAATGACTTGTTGGATGCTTCAAAGCTTGAAGCCGGGAAGTTTTCGTTAAAAAGCGCAGTTTTCAGTTTGCCTTCTTTTTTAACGGATTACATTGAAACTTTAAAGCCGCTGGGAAGAAAGCATAAAATCACTTTATTTTTGGAAATATCCGATGACGCGCCTAAAGAAGTTTTCGCGGATCAGGCGCGTTTGCGCGAGGTATTGAGTAATTTTGTAACCAACGCCATTAAATACAATAAAGAAGGCGGAAGCGTGCGGATTACGATTGGTCTTAATCCTAAGCAAAAAGACGAACTTTTATTTCAAGTTAAGGATTCCGGCATTGGCATAAGCGATGAAGACCAACAGCATGTTTTTGAAAGATTTTGGCGCGCCGATGAAGTTAAAAATATTGAAGGCACCGGGCTTGGATTATGGATAGCCAAGCAGATTATTGAACGATGGGACGGCCGGGTCGGTATGCGGTCAAAGGCGGAAATCGGCTCTGATTTTTATTTTACTTTGCCGATAATAACCGCTGCCAAAATAAAAACCTCCGCCATCTAATCTAGCGTGAGTTCCCCGCCTGTAAGGGCGGGGGGGGGTGAGAGCAAGATTCAGCGCTATGACGCGTCATAGTGCTGAACAAGCGAAGCTTGAATTATAAGAAGCCCCGCCTGTAAGGGCGGGGTTCTTCACATAGATAGCGGAGGTAATTATTATTTTGTTTTTGTATTCAGTATTTTTGAATACATCTCTACCTCTTTATCGTTGAAGTGCGTAATCTCGCGCGTTTCAAAATTAATAAGATAAACTTTCATTTTACCAGAACGTTTTTTCAACCTCTCCCAAATAATTTTTCGGAATTGGGCTTCGCTGTAAGCCCAACCGAACTCTTGAAAGTGTTTTCCGTTGGCTTCAATCTCGCCAACTCCAATAAATTTTCTTTTTCTGTTTTTCAATTAACCCTCCTTATATAAAGTTGTTTAACTGCTGGCGATATTATAAGTTATTTTTTAATTTGTGTCCATGGCTGTTTAATTTATATAATAAATGAATGATCCCTCACCTTTGAAGGATTAAAAATAATAATAAAATCAACAAACCATGTTTTTAGAAATAATTAAAGGCCAGTTAATCAAAACAAAGGATTGTTTTAGCTTAACCCGCTTACTTTTTACAAAAGCAAGGGGCAAGCAATCCTTCAAAGGTGAGGGATGAAGCTGATTTTTTACGGCGGCGCGAAAATAGTAACCGGAGCTAATTATTTTTTGGAATCAAACGGTTTTAAAATTTTAATTGATTGCGGTTTGCAACAGGGGTCAAATTATTCCGAGCGCCAGAACTTTGAACCGTTTCCTTATAATCCGGCCGATATCAGCGCGGTTTTTGTAACTCATGCCCATATTGACCATACCGGCCGTTTGCCTAAGCTTTACAAAGACGGCTTTCGCGGCAAGGTTTATTCCACTTTTCCGACAAAAGATTTTTCTAGACTTCTTCTTGAAGATTCCGAACATATTTTGCGGCAGGAAGCCGAGCGTTTTCATAAGCCGCCGCTTTATTCCTTAAATGACGTTAACGGGCTGATAAATGTTTGGGAGGGAGTTGAATATCATAAAAAAATAAAAATTGGGCCTTTTGAAATAACTTTTTACGATGCCGGCCATATTCTCGGTTCGGCTTTTATCCTTGTTGAAGCCGAAGGCAAGAAAATAGTTTTTTCCGGCGATCTTGGGAATTCCCCGCCGCCGATTATCAGGCCTACCGAACAATTAGAAAACGCCGATTACGCGGTGATGGAATCAACTTACGGCGGCCGTTTGCATGAACCGCCGGCGGAAAGAAAAGAAGCGCTTGAAGACGCGATAGAAGACACGGTTAAAGCTGGCGGCGTTCTTTTAATACCGGCTTTTGCCATGGAGCGCACCCAGCACCTTCTTTTTGAGCTGAATGATTTAGTTGAGCACGGCCGGATTCCCAAAGCCCCTGTTTTTATTGATAGTCCTTTAGCGATTAAATTAACCGATGTTTATCAAAAATACGTGAAATACTGGAATGAAGAAGCTGTTAAGCAAACTCATTCAGGAGACGAACTTTTTAAATTTCCCGGCCTTAAAAAAACTTTAACCACTGAAGAGTCAAAATCTATTAATAATGTTCCGCCGCCGAAAATTATTATAGCCGGCTCTGGTATGTCTCATGGCGGCCGGATTTTGCATCATGAACGGCGCTATTTTCCGGACCCCAAGAGCGTTATTTTGATAATCGGCTATCAGGCCGTTGGTTCGCTTGGCCGGCAGATTTTGGACGGCGCGAAAACAGTTAAAATGTTTGGGGAAGAAATTCCGGTGCGTTGCCGCGTAAAAGCCATAGGAGGGTATTCGGCTCATGCCGACCAAAAAGGGCTTTTATGGTGGTTGAATCCGATGCGGCTAAATCTTAAAAAAGTTTTTTTGGTTCAGGGAGAAGACGACCAGATTATTCCTTTAGCTCAAAAAATAAAAGATGAACTTGCGGTTGAGGCGGTTGCGCCTTCGCCAAACGATGAATTTATTATATAATCATAAATATGGCTCAAGCGGATTCTAAAAATAATTCAAACCATAATCACAAGCATCATCTTAAATATAAGATTTGCATTTCAGGCGCGGCGGACACGACTTATTGCGCAAAAGATGCTTTGCAAAAAGCGGAAACAATGGGCCGGGCTATTGCCGAACATGGTTTAATTCTTGTAACTGGCGCCACTACCGGCATTCCTTATTGGGCAGCTAAAGGCGCCAAGGAAGCCGGCGGCACCGTAATTGGTTTATCTCCGGCATCGTCAAAAATTCAGCATGTAAAAACTTATAAACTGCCAACTGATTATCACGATATTATTATTTACACTGGTTTTGAATATTCAGGCCGCAATCTTTTATTGGTCCGTTCTTCAGACGCGCAAATTTTAATTTGCGGCCGTATCGGCACTTTAAACGAATTTACAATCGGTTTTGAAGATAAAAAACCGATCGGTGTTTTGCGGGGCAGTGGCGGCACCGTTGATATGATTGAAGATATTTTAAAAGAAGCTCATCGCGGTATGGGTAAGACGGTTTTTTCTTCAGACCCGAATGAACTTTTAGAATTGCTTTTAACGGCGATTGAAAAGGAAGAAAAAGCAGAATAAAGGCGTTTTTTATTAGTTGTATAATATAAAGGTCGTTGTTTAAATTTTAAACAATAAAATTATGGTTAAAAAATTATCTGTTAAGAAAAAAAGCAAACCAGCCGTCAAGTCTAAAAATTCCGCCAAAGGCGGATCCGTAAAAAAATCTCCAGCCGAAAAACCGGCAAAAATAAAACAGCCGAAACCTATCGGGAAAATTTCTCATTTTTACAGCGGTCTTGATGTGGCGATAATTAAGTTTAATAAAGATGTTAAAAAGGGCGTTAATTTAAGGTTTAAAGGCCACACCACTGATTTTGAGCAGGCAATTAAATCAATGCAGTACGACCATAAAGATATTGCCGTTGCCAAAAAAGGCAAGGAAGTCGGCATTAAAGTAAGGGACAAGGTAAGGGAGGGAGACGAGGTTTACGAGATTAAATAAAATTTATGTTTTTTGATTCGGAAAATTTGGAAATATTTTTTCAGCTTTTTCTTGCGGCCAGCCTTGGCGCTTTTTTGGGAGTGGAACGGGAATTGGCGAGAAAAACAGCGGGTTTAAGAACATACGCTTTAGTCAGTATGGGCTCGGCTCTTTTTTCAATAATTTCAACAATTGCTTTTAAAGAATTCGTCGGCACTACTTCTTTTGACCCTTCGCGCATTGCTTCGCAAGTGGTTGTCGGCATCGGTTTTATCGGTGCCGGATTGATAGTTTTTCATAATTCCAGAATTCAGGGGTTGACCACCGCGGCCGGCCTTTGGGTGGCGGCGGCGATCGGAATGGCGGTTGGTTATAAATTTTATGCTATCGCGGTTTTCACGGCGTTTTTAACGCTTTTTATATTCGTGGTTTTTTGGATTGTTGAACATTACTTGAAAAAATGGTCAATCGCTCCATCGGATTATGACGGGGTTTAAAAATTTCATTATGGCCGTGAGCTTGATGGCCGGCGTTATAATAGGCGCCGGTATTTTCGTTTTGCCTTTTATTTTCAGCAAGGTCGGCTTCTTGGCCGGCATTTTTTATTTGGCGGTTTTTACTTTGGTTTTTATCGCGATTCATTTGATGTATTCCGAAATCATTATTAAAACAAAAGGCGATGAACACCGTTTTGCCGGTTATGCCAGGATTTATTTCGGCAAGGCCGGGTATTACGCCGCTATTTTAATGACAATTGCGGGAATGTTTTTCGTGCTGACGATTTATTTGGCGTTATCCGTTTCTTTTTTGCCGTCCGTTGGTTTGCCCGCCGGAGTTATCGGATTAATTTTATTTTGGGCTGTAAGCTCTTTGCCGATTTTTTTTAATGTTAAAGAAGTGGCGATTCTGGAATTTGTTTCCAATATCGCCATTTTTGGGGTAATTTTTTTGCTTTTTTTCTTTGCCTGGGGGAAGCCTTTAAATATTGATTTTTTTCAACCAATCAGTTTTTTCGGTTTTTTTCTTCCGTTTGGCGCAATTTTTTTCTCTTTAGCCGGTCGTAGCGCCATACCTGAAGTCATAGATTATTTTAGAGACGGCAACCATTTTTCTTTGCGTCAATCTATTATTTGGGGAACGGCTGTTTCGGCGGTTATATATGTGTTTTTTATTTACGCTGTTTTAGCGTTAAGCGGCGCGGTTAGCGAAGACGCCATTACCGGCCTTGTTGGTTTGCCGGATTATTTGCTTTTATCATTGGCGGTTCTGGCGCTTATTAATCTTTGGAATTCTTATATTGTTATAGGTATTGATGTAAAAGAAAGTTTAAAGAAGGATATCGGCCTGAAAGTATGGCAAGCCGGTTTGATTGTGGTTGTCGCGCCCTTGACGATTTATTTTTCAGGATTCCAGGATTTTATGCCGTTGATTAATTTTACCGGCGGATTGTTTCTTGGTTTGGAAGGAATTTTTATTGTTTTAATGTGGCGTCAGCTTAAAAACGCGCCTTTGTTCAGTTTTAAAATTGCGTCTTTATTGATTATTTTTAGTTTGGCAATCGGTTATCAGATTATTTTGTTATTTATTTAATGTCGGCAATTTTATTTTGGCTGTTTTTAATTTCAATTCCTTTTGGTTTTAGGGTTTTGCTTTATCAATTTACGCCGGGATTTCATGAATACGAATCCGTATTTTTATATGCAAGCGATTTTTTAATGTTTGTTTTTTTGGCGGTATTTTTCTGGAATCAAAATTCTTATTCTCACATTCTCAAGAATGTGAGAATAAGAAAAAGTTTGGTTTTCTTTTTGGTTTTAGCCGCTATTTCTGTTTTTTCCGCTTCTTATCGGATTTTAGCTTTTTATAATTTTGTTCGGTTGGCTCTTTTAATTTTAACGGCGTTGGCGATTGGCAAATTATTGCAAGCTGGATTTTTGAAATTGGAAAAAATTTTAGCGGTTATCGCGGGTTTGGCAATTTTTGAATCTTTAATGGGTTTGGCGCAGTTTTATTATCAAAAAAGTTTGGGCTTATGGTTTTTAGGCGAATCGGTTTTAGGAGAAGGCGTCAAGGGCATTGCTAAAATTGACGTTGAAGGCGGCTCTTTTTTAAGGGCCTACGGTACTTTTCCGCATCCTAATGTTCTGGCAGGTTTTTTACTGCTTGGATTATTCTCTCTTTTTTATTTTTGGTTGAAAAACGATTTATGGGATTTTAAACCATTGGCAATTATAAAAAGAATTTTTACGGCGGTTGGCGTTTATCTGATTGCGCTGGGATTATTGCTGACTTTTTCCCGAACCGCTTGGTTCATAGCGCTCTTCTTTTCCCTCCTTTCATTTTTTTATTTTTTTATTAACAAATTTTATCGTCTTCAAGCTTTCTATCTTTTAATAATTCTATTTTCTATTTTCTATTTTCTATTTTCTATTTTTGATTGGGCGATCTTACCGAGGACCAGTATTAATTTAGCCGATCCTGCGGTTAGCCAACGTTTAATTTACAATGCTTTAGGATTAGAAATTATAAAAAATGTAACTGATAATTTTTTCGGCGTTGGTATCGGCAATCAGGTTATTTATTCTGTTCAAAATAATTTGTACCGGAATTTAGGGATGAATGAATCATGGCAGTGGCAGCCGATACATAATATTTATTTGTTAATAGCTTCAGAAATAGGAATTATGGGGTTAGCGGCTTTTTTAATCTTTATTGCCGGCATTTTAATTTTGCAAAAAAATGGAAAATTGAAAATAGAAAATGGAATTTTATTTATAATGCTGTCAGCTTTGCTGTTGTTTGGTTTTTTTGACCATTTTTTATGGACGCTTCAGCCGGGACGGTTGATGTTTTGGCTGGTTATTGGTTTAATGATCTAGATATGTTGCTGTCCAGAAATGCCATTTTGCGCCATCTTGAAGAAGGCAGTATTGTTATTGAGCCTTTTGACGGGCGCAAGCTGAAGACAACCAGTTATGACATTACTTTAGGGGAATGGCTTTGGCGCGAAGGCCATCCGGAAGGCCGCGCCACCGTTCACAATATTTACGACAAAGAATCTGTTCAGCGCATCTGGCAGGGGCCATACCAGGCGGAACCAGCTTTTAAACTTGCGGAACGTTTGGGTTCGGAATTTAAAAATATCCGGCCAGCGGAGAAAATTATTTTATTAAAGCCCGGAGAAACTATTTTGGCGCATACTCAGGAATTTATCGGCGGTCGCAATAAAGTGGTGGCGAAGATGTACGCCCGTTCTTCTTTGGGAAGAAATTTTGTGGAAGTTTGCAAAGACGCGGGCTGGGGCGATATCGGTTATTTTAATCGCTGGACAATGGAAGTAACGAACAATTCGCAGTATTTTACCATTCCTTTGGTGGTCGGCAGGCGCATCGGCCAGATTGTTTTTTATGAAGTTGAACCGTTGACCAGCGCTCCTGATTATGTGGGGGAAGGGGGAAAGTACCAGCATTTTAAAGAGCTGGAAGATTTGAAGAAAAACTGGAATCCGGCTATGATGGTGCCGCAGATGCACCTTGACTGGGAAGTGAGGGAGATTTAGCCACCCCTTGTCGTTCAATGGATAGGACACAAGCCTCCGAAGTTTGAGATAGAGG
>JACPKE010000035.1 GCA_016187205.1 Candidatus Brennerbacteria bacterium
ATGGAATGTCTCTTCGTTTGCGGCCGATAAAGGATACGACTCGGAAGCTTTTGTGTCCCAGATTAAGGAAAAATGGATGGGAGCGAAGATTGCTATCCCGTTGCGACGTTTCAAACGAGATTCCTGGTATAACCGGTTTATCAAATCCCTTCCCCGATCCCATTCCAATAAACTTTACCGGACAAGAACCGAGATTGAGCGGTATTTCTCAAGAAAAAAGAATGTGTTTCACCTTGGTGAAGAAAAGACCCGAGGCATTAAAGCGTTTGAGGCCAACTGCTATATGACATCTATCATGGAATACTTGGAATATATCGCTACTATACTGGGATTATTCACCAAGCTCTTCTTTTAATAATTGCTATTTAATTACAGCTGTGATATTATAAAAATGAATGAAATCCTTAAAAAAGACAAAATCCGACTTAAATAAGAAATTTCAGAAAGTTATTGAAACACCCGATAGCTTTGATTTTTTCGTGGCAATTCACGATTTTATCAAGCATATAGAATTAAATCCGTCGCTTTTGGGAAGGCTTTCTCATCGCGTAAAAATCAATAAAGAGCTTAATATTCCCAATAAATACGCTTTTTTAAAGCAGATTTACCAGGGACTGGAAGATATTAATATAAGATCAAATGTTGATTTGGGCCACACTCGTTATTTGGTTGTCAAAGAATTAAGACAAATTCAAAACGGGGAATTTTCGGAAAGCAATACTTTTTGGAGAAAAAGAGAGCTGTCCAGGAAATCGGCGAATTTAGTTTACGGACGGCTTGAGGCTTAACTTTAAATAGCGTCTTTTTCATGTTTTTCAGCCGCGACTTTATTTAAGATTTTTTCTATTTTTTTAAGGCTTTCCGAATCGTAAATTGAAATAGAAATGGCGCTGGAATTTATTTTTTTCAGCTCCGCCAGTTTTTCCGCGGCGCTTTTTTTATCAACCAGGTCTGTTTTTGCCAGAAAAAGATATTCGGGTTTTTCAAACAATTCTTTATTATGTATCCCAAGCTCGTTGCGGATTATTTTATAATCTGCGGCAATATTTTGCGATTCAACGGAAATAAAATGAAAAAGAATTTTCGTCCGTTCAATGTGCCGTAGGAATTTTATGCCCAAGCCGCGGCCAGTCGAAGATCCTTCAATAAGCCCCGGAATATCAGCCAGAATAAGCTCGTAATAAGCGCCTAAGTTCGGCTCCAACGTAGTGAAAGGATAATTCGCCACTTTACTTTTAGCATTGGTAAGCGCATTAAGCATGCTTGATTTTCCGGCATTGGGAAGTCCGATAAAACCAAGATCCGCGATGAGCTTTAATTCCAAACGCAGTTCAAATTCTTCACCCGGCATGCCTTCCTGAAATTGCTTCGGGGAAGTATTGCGGGATGACCGGAAATGAAAATTGCCTTTCCCGCCGATGCCTCCCCGGGCAAGCAATATTCTTTCACCGATTTTTGTTATTTCAACATCGCTGCCGTTTGTTAAATTATGCATTACCGTTCCCGCCGGAAGTTTCAACGTAATATCGGCGCCGTCCTGGCCGTCCCTGAACTGGCTTCTGCCGTCTTTTCCGTTTTCAGCCCTTGCTTCTTTTTTGAATTTAAACTGGTTCAAGGCGCCGATGTCGGAAATTCCTTCAACATAAATACTGCCGCCTTTGCCGCCGCTCGCGCCGGTAGGCCCAAGGCTTTTCATATTCGTATTAAAAGCAACAGCGCCTTTTCCGCCATGTCCGGCGGAAATTTTAATTTTAACATCGTCAATAAGCATAGATATTACATGATTAAATGCTGCGGGGCTAGGAATCGGACCTAGATTTAGAGATTCAAAGTCTCCTGTGCTACCATTACACCACCCCGCAATAACGATAAAATTTTAGCATTAAATTGTAAAAAACCGAAATGTGTTGCGGTTTATAAATTAAATTATGACCGACCCCTGATTGACGTTCTTGCTTTAACGTCTTATTTTAAATATACTTTCAAAGGATTTTTAAAAATATCAATTAAAAGAAAAGAGGCAAAACATGGAAAAAAATCATTCTCAATCTCTAATGAGTAAATATTTTACAAAAGAGGTTAAAAACAAGCTTTCCGGATTAAAAACTTCTAATGGCTTTACAGTTCTTGACGCCGTGCGTTCCGGAATGGAAAATCCAGATTCAAACGTGGGAGTTTACGCCGGCGATGAGGAATCATATTCGTTTTTTGCGCCGCTTTTTGATCCGATTATAGAAGAATATCATGGATATAAAAAAGGAGAACTTCATAAAACCGATTTTGATTCTTCTCATATTGAAATAAATAATCTTGATTCTGAAGGAAAATACATCATCTCATCCAGGATTCGCGTTGGCAGGAATCTAAAAGACTTCGCGTTTTCTCCGGCTATTTCCAAATCAGAACGGATAGTGGCGGAAAATAAAATTGTCGCGGCGTTAAAACAATTTAAAGACGATTTACAGGGAAGATATTGCCAGCTTTCCAACATGAGTGAAGAAATCCGCCTTCAGATGGTTAAAGATCATTTTCTTTTTAAGAAAGGAGATCGGTTTTTGGAATCTGCCGGAGCAAACCGCGACTGGCCGGAAGGACGGGGAATTTTTTATTCAAATGATAAAAAATTTTTAGTCTGGGTTAATGAAGAGGACCAGCTTCGCATTATTTCTATGCAGGCTGGCGGCAATATCGGAGAAGTTTTTAAACGTTTAACTCGCGCGCTTGATATTCTTCAAAAATCATTAATTTTTGCTTATAGCGGCCATTTTGGTTATTTTTCAAGCTGTCCAACTAATCTTGGGACCGCAATGAGGGCTAGTGTTCATATTAAACTTCCGAAACTTGGAAGGGATGAAACTAATTTAAAGACAATATGCGCCAGTTTAAACCTTTCTTTGCGCGGCGTGCATGGTGAACATTCAAACAGCGAAAATGGAGTTTTTGACATTTCAAATAAGCAACGGCTTGGCGTTTCTGAAACCGAAGCGGTGAATACGTTAGTTAGGGGAGTCAAAGAGCTTATAATCAATAAAAAAATAATGAATTAAGTTCGCACATATTTAAAAGTATATATCAA
>JACPKE010000036.1 GCA_016187205.1 Candidatus Brennerbacteria bacterium
CGTTGCCATCCAAAACGCAAAATCTTACGCTCTTCTCCAACAATTCAATCAGGAACTGGAAAAAAGGGTTAGAGAACGGACTGATCAACTAAAAAATACCCAGGAAAAAGAACTTGCCAAAGCAAAAGAAGTAAACCGTTTAAAAGACGAGTTCGTTTTTATAGCGGCCCACGAATTGCAAACTCCGGTTACTGTTATAAGAGGATTCCTTGACCTGGTATCCGAAGCTCAATCCAAATTCCCAAAAGATATTCAGGATTATTTAAATTCAATGAAAAACGCTTCCGGCAATTTAAGTCAGTTGATTAACGACCTTCTTGAAATAGCCCGATCGGAAAACAATACAATTAAGATAGAAGTTAAACCTATAAACACAACAACTTGTATAAAAGATGAAATTAAAAAAATCAAACCAATAGCCGACCGGCGCAATATTAAAATCAACTTCAAAATGCCGAAAAAATCCCCGAAAATAATGGCTGACTTGATAAAAACAAAAGAAGTTATTGGCAATCTTTTAAATAATGCTGTAAAATATAATAAAGAGAACGGCAATGTTGATTTAAGCATTATTGAAAGAGATGACGATGTCGTGATTGAGGTAAGAGACACCGGTTACGGTATTGCGGAAAAAGAACAAAGAAAAATTTTCCAAAAATTTTTCAGATCAATCAAACGGGAAACAATTGAGGTCACCGGCACAGGTCTTGGCTTATTCATTACCAGAATGCTGATTGAAAAAATGGGAGGTAAAATAATGTTCAGTTCGGTTGAAGGAAAAGGCAGTACTTTCGCTTTTTCATTGCCGAAAGCAAAAATATAAACCATCATGACAAATCCTGATCATATACTTCTTTTAATAGACGATAATCCCCTTTTACGCGGAATGTACGAAGCCGCTTTCACAAAACGCGGCTTAAAAGTTTTTTTCTCGCATGACGGCGAATCCGGAATAAAAATCGCCAAAGAAAAAAAGCCCCATGTAATCCTGCTTGACCTTTTAATGCCTGGCATTAACGGCTTTGAAGTCCTAAAACGGCTGAAAGAGGATAAAGATACGGAAAATATAAAAGTCATCATCTTAAGCATAATTTCCGACCAACAGCATCAGAAAAAAGCCGAAAAACTGGGCGCGAATGATTATCTTATTAAAAGCGAATTAAAACTTAATGAAATAGTTGACCGGGTAATGAAACACTTTCCTAAATAAAAAATCCTATTATGTATAAAATCCTTATTGCGGACGACGATCACTTGATCGTTTCTATGTATAAAAAAGGTTTTGAGAACGCCGGCTTCCTGGCCGTAACAGCCAATAACGGAGAAGCGGCGATTGAAACCGCTAAAAAAGAAAAACCGGATATTATCTTGATGGATTTACGGATGCCGATAAAAGACGGCATAGACGCAACCATTGCCCTAAAGTCAGAGATAACTACAAAAAATATTCCTGTTATTTTTTTAACTTCTATAGAAGACGGACAGGGCCACAATATGGCGGCGAAAGCTATCGGCGCGGAAGATTTTCTGACTAAATCAGAAACAACTATTCAAGAAATCATTGCTAAAGTTAACGAAACACTGGCTCGCCCCGCCCATGGCGGGGATCGCCAATAACATAAAAAAAATTTTTATTTAAATGGCTAAGATTCTAATCGTTGACGACGACCCTTTATTGGTTCGTCTTTATGAAAAAGCTTTTCGTTTGGCGAAATACGAGACCGAAACGGCTTTTAACGGCGAAGAAGCTTTGAACAAATTAAAATCAATGCCGTCAAAACCGACGCTGATTCTTTTAGACGTCATGATGCCTAAAGTTAACGGCCTGGAGCTTCTTTCCAAAATTAAAGAAAATCCGGACCTTAAAGAACTTCCGGTCATAATGCTGACTAATCTGGCTGGAGACAAAGACGCCGAAGAAGCGCTTTTACGCGGAGCAATCACTTACATGGTAAAAAGCAAATATCAGCCAAAAGAAGTAGTCCTGAAGGTCAAAGAAATAATGAGCGGATATGCCGCTAATGAAAAAACCATTCCGGCGGTACAAGTGGCGACCAAAGACATTAAATGAAAAAAATCCGTTTATCGGCGCTTTTATTTTTTTTATTGACAATAGCCGTTCCTTCGCCGATTTTAGCCGCAGCAACCTATGATCGCGTTCCTCCGGGCAATAATATTGAAAACCCCGTTTCATTCATTTTTTCTTTTGAAAATGCCGGTGATATAGGATGTTTTTCCGGTATCAATTTTTGGCAAACAGTCATTTCATTTGAAGACGCCACTTTTATCGGCGGCGCAATCAGACCGATTTCCGAATTACACGGCAACGACCAACTAAATCTGCCATTACTGACATTTGATCCGGTTGATATATACGGCGCTATTAATAATGAAACAAACGAAAATGGAGTTTTGATTGGCGACTGCGGACAAACAGTGGGTTCGGGCTTTACGGTTGTTAAACCGGCCAGCGGCGGAATAACGACTCATACGCCCGTAATCAATTTTTTAAATCCTTTATCCAATAATTATGCGGCTGGAATTCAGCCGATTAAATACTCGGCTTCAGACGAAGATGACGAAAAACTTAAAAAAACAGAATACGGTCTGAAAAAAAATCCAGTTAACCTTTATTATTCTCCGCCCCGCAGTTTTGACTGGGTTTTAATAGCTAAAAATCAGCCGGCCTCGGGAACCATCGCATGGGATACTTCCAAACTGCCGGATGGAAACGATTATAGAATAAAAGCGACGGTAACCGGCGCTGACAACGATTTTAACCAAAAAATTATTGACGGATTAACCCTGGACAATACTCCTCCGCATTTCATTGTCAAAGCTAATCCGATATTTTCAAAAGGCGAACCGGTCAAAATAGAAATAGAA